>FR887839.1:105446-132873 GCA_000432735.1 Bacteroides sp. CAG:443 | reverse complement strand
ACCGCAGAAATGCGGCAAGGCGCCGAGTGCCGAGCCTACAATCTATCAGAACGGTAGATACTGTACCTTTCCCCATGCCATTGAGTTCCTGAACCGCAGGTACGAGGACATTTTTCCCATCCTTACCTCATATCCGGAGCTGGAGAACTACCTCAGTCCCTTTATGGATGCTTGGCTGGGAGGGGCTGCCGAGCAGCTGATGGGGCAGATTGCATCGGCGAAAATCCCGCTCTCACGCATGATTTCACCGCAACTGTACTGGGTGATGAGTGATAGCGAGTTTACGCTCGACATCAACAATCCTGAAGAGCCGAAAGTCCTGTGTGTCGGGAACAATCCCGACCGTCAGAACATCTACGGTGCGGCACTGGGTTTGTATAACTCACGTATCGTCAAGCTGATAAACAAGAAGGGTATGCTCAAGTCTTCGGTGATTATTGATGAGCTGCCCACCATCTATTTCAAGGGGCTGGACAACCTGATTGCCACGGCACGAAGCAACAAGGTCGCCGTATGTCTGGGATTTCAGGATTTCTCACAGCTTGTACGTGACTATGGGGACAAGGAGGCGAAAGTCGTGATGAACACTGTTGGCAACATCTTCTCCGGTCAGGTGGTGGGCGAAACCGCCAAGACGCTTTCGGAGAGGTTCGGAAAAGTCTTGCAGAAGCGTCAGTCCATATCCATCAACCGTCAGGACGTCTCCACCTCCATTAACACACAGATGGACAGCCTTATCCCGCCGAGCAAGATTTCCGGCCTGACGCAAGGTATGTTTGTCGGTTCGGTGTCCGACAATTTCAACGAGCGTATCGAACAGAAGATTTTCCATGCGGAGATTGTCGTGGACAATGCGAAGGTGGCGGCTGAAACGAAGGCTTACAGGCCTATTCCCGTCATTACGGATTTTACCGACGAGAACGGCAATGACTATATGCAGGAAAAGGTGCAGGAAAACTACAACCGCATCAAGGAAGAGGTGAAAAGGATTGTCGCCGACGAGCTGGAGCGTATTGCGGGTGACGAGAACCTGAGCCATTTGTTGCAACAGAAGTAATTTGAGCATCCTAAATACCTTAAAAAAAGGTCGTATCAAGCTCTGTATTAAATAATGATACGACCTTTTTTAAGTCTTTAGTTACAATATGTAATTGGGGAGTTAGTTCTTTTAACTTTGACATACCCTCTTATACTTAATGATTGTTATTTTCTCTATAATTTACCATGTAACTTTTTACAAATTGAGAGTACAATATTCTTCTATATAAGCAATTTTATCATATTCATTATATCCATATGTGAATACTTCAATGTTATTAACTTTATATTCAGTTCTTAACCCACTTAGCCCACCTAATATTTTTTCTTTGTTTTCTTCAATATAATTCTTATCATCCGTAAGCAATCCACATAATGCTTTTATATCGAAACCACATGTAGAAACTTCATTATTTACAGTTTTACACCAGCTATTAACCTTTAATTCTTCAACAGTGTTGTTATATAATTCTTCCGCTTTACTTGCATCAAGACATTCTGTTTCTGTAATTCTATAATTAGAAGATGCATCTTGTTCATCGATTTTAAGATATTTACTCCAATCTACTAATCTTGGAACTGCCATAATTGCTAAATGTCTTCTTCCCATATTAAAAAATATAGGTTTTATATTTTTATGCGCAATTGTCCATCTTCTTTTTGGACCATAATATGATTCCATTGGCAATTCTGTATATTTACTTTTTGCATACTCTATACTATCATTGATATTTAAAAAATCCTTGGCTAAATTTTTTAACATTACAGTGCGTACAAGTAAACCTTGTTCATTAAACTCACTTAATATATTCATTGTTAAATATTTATTTAATTTCCTACTCTCTTCAATATTCGGATTTTCGGTTCCTCCGTTGTAAACCTACAAGTCAAAGATAATTTCAAGATATTTGCAGCAACAATCCGTCTGGTAAATAACTGGAATTGTTTATGAACGGCTGTTATAAATCAACAAGAAGTGCTTTGCAAACAGCAAAAAGGCACTTCTTGTTGAACGGTTATTTCTCGAAATAGATAACAAGATTTATCGGCTTTCCTTCATTATTCGTATCCATCAAATAGCTTGCAATTTCAGCTTTGTCTTTTTCTACTTCATTACCATCGGCTGGATCATAGACCAAAAAGTTGCCGTCATCTTTATGTTTGACTGCAATCCAATGATTATCGTCTTGTACTAAAAAAAGGAAATACTTGAATGCTTTATCATTTATTTTGGACTTCCAATCATCAGATCCAACAATAACAGTGTTCATATATTCTTTACGTGATGCTTGAATAACTTCAACCGGCATACTCCATCCTTTTGAATACAGAATGACAGGATTTTTTACTCGATAGTTTTCTGCCGCACAGCGAGCCAGACTTGACGGAAGACAGATGTCTGTTCCTGAGTCATTTTTTCTTTGTTCTATAATATCTTTCAGGTAACCTTCCAAACCTTTCTGTTTCTCCTGTACTTCATTGTAAACTGCTAACGGTTTCAATAAAGGAACACCCTTTTCACTGTTTATATCATTCAATATAGCACATAGTGCAAATCCACCACAATAATTATTCCCAGCTGGATAACCTGTTTCGTACTGACAGTAACCATTACCAAATGCCATAATCTCTACATTTTAATTTCCTACTCTCTTCAATATTCGGATTTTCGGTCCCTCCGTTGTAAACCTACAAACCAAAAATAGCATTATCCTCTTTAGTGGCACAATCCGTTTTGCGAACGACGGAAATCCTTTATAAACAGCAAAAAAAATAAAGGATTGCGTGATGCAATCCCTTAAAAACATTCTGGAAACGGAGTTTATCTCCTCATGCGTTCCAGCTCGTCATCCCGCTGCATTTTTTCATTCAGCTTCTTTTGCATACGGTCAAGAAAATAAGTACGGCTGTCATTTTTTCTGCGTTTGATGTCCGTATAGAAGCGGTAGCAATCTTTGGAGTTTACGCCGAAAAAAGAGTATAGGACAGGTGCAAGTTCCTTCAACGGAATTTCCCCGTCATTGATGCAGCCCATCTCGCTGATGCCATAAATCATTTCCACAAGGTCAATGGCATTGCCGGTCCATTTCAATGCAGGGACAGAATTGGCAGTAGAAGGGGGACTTGGATAGGATGGAGATAGTGGTGGCACTTGTAAGCGGCTTGTGGAGATTTGCTTTTGCATCTTGCGGACAAAAGACAAGGCTTTGCGGACAAACAGGTCGGTATGGCTTTTCACCCCACCTGCAAGATACTGCGTGTTGTGATATTCCAGTTCGTTCTCGGCATACGCCAGTGCAATCTTTACACCGTCCGTATCGTTATCGGACAGCAGTTCGACAACCGCCTTGACAAAACACCCATAGGCAGCATTCAGATTGATTGTCTCATCATTTCCGTTTATAAGACCGAAAAATTCGGTTTCTGTCAATATAAGGTAATTCATATTTTTTCTGTTTGAATGATACACTTTGATTATCAGTGTGCGCACATGAACTATGAGTACAAATGCTTTTCCGCAAACAGAAAAAAAACGGCAGGATTTTGTATCCTGCTGTTATACAATAGAATAGAGATAAAAATATTTTTCAGCCATTGTATAAACGGCCAAAAAAATGTTTCAAGATGAAACCGCGTTTCATTTTGAAACAACTGAATCCGCATTTCACGTTCCATTTTGGAACATGATACTGCTAATTATCTTCCACATCCACCTTACGGTATATGTGTCGCAAGGCTCCCGGCATACTTTTCTGTTCGGTCAGTTTCCAATAGGATATTGGCAATTTTTTTTGAAACAGAAAGAAACCGGTACCTGCTATGAACGGTACGGTGTAGATAATAATTTCATCAACGATACGCATATTCAGCAGTGCATTGATAAAATCGGCATTCTGATGGGTCGCTTCAATCAGATAAACGGTGTTGTCGTCTTGTTTCTCATGTTCGGCTATCAATGTGGTCATTGAATAATCCGGTGAAAGTTCAAAGGTTGCCTTGTTATATATGTCTGAGATGCCATGACAATCTGGACGGAGCCACCAGCGCCCTTCTGTTTTCATATCCGCCAGACAGCCGTCCATCGAAAGTATTGCCAGCAATTGTATTTTCGCCATAATCTGAATTTCTTGGTCTTTCCGGTTCGCTTGGAATAAAAAAGTAGCGTGCTATCCACGCTACACCAAGCGTAGGCTCTGGAAAGCCCTTGAAAGGTTATATACGTGAATGCACGCTATGACAAAGCATAGCATAAGCACCACGCAATTTGTACCTTTCAGTGTCAATTTTCCAGATTTACGCTTGGACACCTTGCGTTCTTATGTCTATATCAGCAGACAGCCGGACATGATCCGACTGCCTGTTTTATTCCTAAACTTCTCCACAAAGATAGGAATTTGTGCGGATAATATATTATTTTACAGCGGAAATATTCATTTTGGAGCTATTTATCGCCGTATTTCAGTCCATATTCCATCATTTTCCGATATAATGTCGTACGACCTATACCCAATATCTGCGAAGCCATATTCCGGTTGCCGTTCGCCTGTTCCAGTGCGTGCAGGATACGTTCTTTTTCTTGTTCCTCATCTTTTAATGTGGAACAAGAAGTGCAGATATGTTCACCGGTTATTTCCAAATCTTTTGCAGACACCATATCTCCTGCCGTATGCAATACCGCAACCTGTACCGTCAGACGCAGTTCACGCACGTTGCCCGGCCATGAATGGGTGAGCAGAGCTTTGCGTGCCGACTGGTCGAATCCTTTCACGTTGCGTTCCAGTTCCACATTTGCCTGTTCACGGAAAAATTCCGAGAGAGGCATGATGTCATCACTGCTTTCCCGGAGTGGTGGTACAGTTACTGCATATTCCTGCAAGCGGTAAAGCAGGTCTTGACGGAAACGCTTCTCCGATACTGCTTTCTGCAAATCCTCGTTGGTGGCTGCTATAATGCGCACATCGCCAATTCCTCTTGGGTGGCTGCTATAATGCGCCCATCGGCTGTCTTGTCTTCCTTGCCGCCTACGGGTCGGTACCGCCGTTCCTGTATGGCACGCAACAGCATTTGTTGGGTGTCAGGCATGAGGTTTTCCACTTCGTCCAGAAACAGCGTGCCGCCTTCCGCTTCCTGAAAAAATCCGCTGCGGTTGGCATCCGCACCGGTAAATGCTCCTTTCACATGTCCGAAAAAGGCGGACTGTGCCAATGCCGGGGACAATGAACCGCAGTCCACTGCGACAAACGGCTTGTCCGCCCGTTTGCTTTTTTCGTGGATATACTGGGCGAAATGCTCCTTTCCGGTTCCGTTCTCGCCCAGAATCATCACACTCAGATTGGTCGGTGCGACAATCTTGGCGCGATGCTTTGCGGAAAGATACGCCTCGCTGGTACGTCTGAATATGGGGGCACGTCGTGTGCGTTCCTGTTCTTTCCTTATGGTCTGCACAAGTGGCAGCAGCCGTTCTTCTATCAGCCGTTTCGGGATATAGTCCTCAGAGCCGAGTTTCATGCTTTCCACTGCCGTATGTACCTCGGCGTAGTCGGTCATGACGATGAAGCGTTGCCGTTTGCCTTGATTGCGCATCCACTGCAACAGTCCGGTACATTCACCGTCGGGCAGGCGAAGGTCGGCAAGTATGATGTCCTCACTTTCCATCTTGTCCGCCAGCTTGCGGGCGGCTGACAGCGATGAAGCTGTTTCTGTTTCAAATCCTTCTCTGGCAAGCAGGTTGCATACATATTTGCAATAGACTGGATTGTCCTCAACCACAAAAACCTTCATCCTGTATCCTCCTTTCTTTTTTTGCCTGTTCTATGATACTTTGCCCCATGCGGACAACCGCATCGACAGCCCGGCTGATTTCATCTTCCGTACTGCCGCCTTCCTTGTGTAACAGCCCGTGCAGTTTCCAAAGTGGCTTGTCAGCCCGGATCACGCTCCATGAGCTGCGCAGATGGTGTACCCATTCGTCCAGAGCCTTGAGGTCTTTCATCATGCCGGCCTGTTTCACTCCCTGCATTTCTTTTTCCGTAGCTTGGGTCAGTGTATCCAGCATTTCCTCCTTGTTGCCGTATGCCAGCAGGGGGGATAAGTCTGGTGAGTATTCCTGTTCCTTTATACCGACACATTTCTCGGATATTTGCAGCAGGTCTGGCAATGAGAATGGCTTGAAGAGGCAGCCCGAAAAACCGAACTCAAGCAGGCTCTGTTCATCACAATTGCCCCAGGCCGTAGTGACGATTACCGGGATGGTCTGTGAGTTGCCCACATTCGACGAGCGCAACAGTTTCAGCACGTCATATCCGTTTGTTTCAGGCATTCGCAAGTCTGTTATCAGCAAATCATAGTCCCGTTCCCGTATGGCTTCCATCAGGTCCGATGTATTGGCGCATGTGTCGCAGCGTATGTTGCAGCTGCCGTACATCTCTTTGGTCATGGCCAGTGTCATTTCATCATTGTCCAGAACCAGAACGGAGTAAAAAGCCGCATGGCGTCTGGCTGAAATTCCTGCCTTGCGCTTTTCTATCTCTATGATATTGTCGGCAAGGGGCATCGGCAGTTTCACGGTAAACCGGCTGCCTTTGCCCTCCTCGCTTTCTACATCTACTGTTCCTCCCAGCAGGGTGACTGTGTTCTTGACTATCGGAAGTCCCAGTCCGAAACCGTCTTTGACGGCGGCATTCGGCAGACGCTCAAAGGGTTCAAATATCTTTTCCCGCTGTTCATTGTTCATGCCTGTACCTGTGTCCTGCACGGTCAGGACAAGCTTTCCGTCATCATAAGTCATGTCAAGTCCGACCGTACCGCTTTCCGTAAACTTGATGGCATTGCACAGCAGGTTGTTGCCTATCTGTATCAGCCGGTTACGGTCGCCCATCAGAATGACGTCGCTGCATCCTGTTATGTGCAGGGGCAGGTCCTTGGCTTCAGCTCGCGGTTCAAATTCTGTCTGGAGTATTTCTGCCACGTTTCTCAGGCGGAAGGGGACAGCGTTTGCCTGTTCTTTCCCGCTGTCAAGCCGGAAAAAGTTCAGCAGGGTATTCAGCATATCCGTCATTCTACCGGCTGCCTGCCTTATGTTTTGGGTATATTCTATTCTTTTGTCCTCATCTTCAGTCTGTGTCAGAAGTTCCCCGTAACCGTTGATGGCGGTCAGCGGTGTGCGGAGTTCATGCGTGACGGTCAGCATGATTTTCTGGCGGGCAGAGAGCAGTTGTTTGTTCTGTTGCACCGTCTTTTGCAGCTTGTCTATCAGTTCGCTTGTCTCTTTCCTGTACCGGCAAATACGTTTCACGTTCCGGTGGATGATAAAATACGAGAGCAGCAGCAGTAATGCTACAACTGCCGTCAGTCCGCCTACTTGCACCGACGATTGCCTGCGTATGGCGGCTAACTCTGTTTCTTGCTGTTGCAGGTCTGTCCGTATTCTCGCATCCATTTTCTTAATCATTCCTTGCAACTGGCAGTTCAGTTTCCTGTTTCTTACAGAAAGGCTGTCGGTGTATTGGCTCAACCTCTCGCTTTGTTCTTTCTGGCGGGCTATCACGTCACTGTTCAGCGTATTGAGCATGGAAGTCGTAACAGTCGGTTTCGCTTCTTCCTTTTTTCCGAACAGTCCTAAGAAACCTGTCCGTTTTCTTTTTGGGGGCTCTTCCTGCGAACTCTTGCGGGCTATTACTGGAACCCGTCGGGCTATTTTGTCTTTTATTTCTTCCTGTTCGTTGAGTACCAGCATGATTTTATTCAGCAGATTTTCCTTTTCAGCCAGCAGCCGGCAGACGCTGTCTATACGTTCGCTGCGATAGCTGGACTTGAACAGGCTGAGCAGACTGTCCACCTCCAGACGCTTCTTATGGTATATATTCATATCTTCCTCATTCCAGTCCAGCACGGTCTCACCAATAAGGGATAAATCCACCATTTTAACATATACCTCGTGTATGTCCTTGCGTAAACATCTTATCTTTTGGCTTGTAATCTCTAATTCCTGTCGTCTGTGCTGTTCGTTGAGCCAAATATAGACGATGCCGAAAATGACGAATAGTATCAGCACATATCCCGCCGCTATTTTGGTGCGCAGGTGCCTGGTTGCTATTGTTTTCTGTTTCATGCGGTTTACCTCATTTTATTTGTAATTTCTCCTATGAAAATGCAGCCCGCTTACCTTGCGGTAGCGGGCTGCGGTGTCTGTATGATGTTGCCGGGCACAAATGCTCCCGCCCGGAACGGGAGTTCCTGTTTGATGTCCTTTCGTATTTCGGGGCATTGCCCTTTTCCGTGCTATACCCTTACAGCAGAGGCTTGGGAGGGATTCCGCTTCGGGTTCGGAATGCTCCTCCGTGGTCCGTTGCATCGGGTGCGGGACAATACAACAGAAAGACAGGGGGTTGCGTCAGCGGCCCCTTACCAGTCGACCGTTTCGCCGTCCTCGAATCCGTCGTGATAGCCGCTCGCGCAGAATCCCTGCTCGACATCCATCTGCAACACCTCGCAGAGCGGCGCTTCATAGCGCTCTTTTGTCGTTTCCATATACTTGTTGACAATTTGTTTTTACTGCAATACGGGTTCTCCGCCGTCATCTTCGTAGCCGTCGTGATCGGCATTGACAGGAGCCTCTATAACAATGGTTGTGACATTGCTGTTTTCATCTGAATACATGTTTAACATCCTGTCCCAAAACTCCTTCTTGGTGTCCCACAATGTCAGGGTCAGTTGCTGATTATCTTGCTGGTTCCCGCACTTCAAATCCCCCAAATATGCCTTATTGGTTATATCGAGAGCCGTCATCTTGTTGCCATGACACCACAAAATTTTAAGCTCTTTCAAAGTACTGACATCCAACGAGCCAAGTTGATTACCGTTGCACTCCAAATCCGTCAGATTGGTCAGCTTGGTTACATCAAGGGCAGTCAGTTGATTACCGGCGCAAATCAAAGTCGTCAGATTGGTCAGCTTGGTTACATCAAGGGTAGTCAGTTGATTATCGCTGCACGCCAAAACCTTCAGACTGGTCAGCTTGGTTACATCAAGGGTAGTCAATTGATTACCTATGCAATCCAAAGTCTCCAGATCGGTGAAGTACTCAATGCCGGCAAGGCTGGTAATGTTTTTATTTTGCAAAAACAAGAAAGTTCCCCCATTCATTATTATTTGCATTCGGTTATACTCATCCAGGGATACGGTGCCATCGGGGTTCGCCCTCCAGCCGATATTTGGGTTGAATTCTTCCACGGCATTGGCAAACGCCGCATTGAGGGCCTCGGTGAAATTGGCGATATCCAGTACGCCCAGGTTGGTAATCCTTCCGGCGGTGAAGGTCACCTGTTTTGTGGTGGTCTTGACGTATGTCTTGCCGCCTTCACCCATATAGTTCAGGGTAATGCCGCCCGTCAGCGTGCCGGGAGCCACGACGAAGTAGTACTCCTCGCCTCTCGTGAAGGTTCCCGTCAGCGTTACCGACCGGGAAGCGCTTCCCGTGGCGGTCAGCGTGCCGTCGGCGATGGTGTAGGTCAGCCCGCCTGCCAGTGCGTCGCTTTCTTGGTTGGCGGTCAGGGTAACTTCCGTCACACCGTCTGCGTCCACGGTGAACTTGGCCAGGGCGCAGAGGTTCCGGAACGTCAGATTTTTGCTGCCGTCCGTCGCCTGTGCCCACGAGGGGTTCAGCCCTTCGGCAAAGCCGCCTGCCGTGGCTGTCTGCGTGGCGGGCAGGGTGAAGGTGATGGCAGTGTTGTCGAGGGTCAGCGTCCCGTCGTCGGTGTAGGGATAGAAGGCGGTGTAGGTATCGGTCACTTTGGCCTCGCCTTCCAGGGTGGCGGTGCTGCCGCTGACTTCGGATGCTTCAAACTTGCAGATGGTTTCCGTTCCGTCGTAGATGGCTACCAGGTCGCCCTGCGTCCAGTTGACGGCATGGCCGTCCTCGCCCAGCGAGGTACGTGTCTGCGGCATTCCGGCGGTGAAGGTCATGTGTACCTTCCCCGTGCTGCCGCTTTCGTTGTTCTCAATGATTTCTTCGTTGCCGCAGGCTGCCAACAGCAGGGCCAGTGCGGCGATGGTCATGTTTTTTGCTTTCATTGTTATATTTATTTGTTCAGAATTTACCAAATCACTTCGTCGCTGTCTTCAAAACCACGGTGTGTGGCACTGTAATCGCTGCCGCACAGCACGCCTTCATTCTGTATTTCAATAATCTCACATTTGGGAGCTTCGTAGCTCTCAAGGCTTGTTGTTTTTTTATTGTCTTGCATTTTTTTATTTATTATGGTTAATTAATATACGTCAATTTGTCTATTATCCAACGGGGCATCCATGAAGTATTGCTGTAATCGAGCGTAAACGGAAACGCTGCCAGTCCGCCCAGCAACAGGAATATACTTGCTATAATGGTTATTTCGGTATTCATACGACTTTTGTTTTAATGGGTTAAACGGGGCATACGAATACGGAAAAGGGCGGAAAGCTCCCGTAAAAAGGAGTTTCCACCCTTGCATGTATTGATGATAATAAGTATATTAACGCGCGAAGATACGCCGGTCGCAATGTGTGTGTTTACACAAATCTCACACATATCCAAATTTACAAGACACTTTTTTGAATACAGGTATATGCACGATGCAGCGGACAACGGAATGTTGCCTGAACAGATTGCCATATTTCCTGAAATGTGCTGTAAATCAAAATACATTGTCATTCAATTATTAAATTCCGCTTGCAAAGTTAGCGGATTTTAACGGAAAGTGAGAGGACAATCTTAGAAAATTTGAAGGACAATTCAAGGAAAAATGCTCATAATGAGGGACAATTCAGGGAATTTCCTTAAATTGTCCTTCTGTGTTCTTGTCCTGCATCCCGGATTTCAGGTTTCGGCTGTAAGTCCTTACATTGGAAAAACCGCAATGTGTAGCAATTTCTTCACGGCTTGCCGAAGGGTGTTCTTCCCGGTATCGGACAGCGGCCTCAATCCTGAGCCGGTTCAGTTCCTTATAAAAGGAACCGAAACGTTCTTTCATGACAATGGATACATATTTCCGGTTGCTCTTTACCGCATCTGCCAGTTCGCCGATTTTCAGGTTCGGATTCAGGTAAAGCCTGTCCTCGGTCAATGCTGCCCGTATTTTCGCTTCCAGTTCATCCTTGGCATCAACAGACAGCAGGCTGCTGCCGCTTCCCCGGTCGGACAGTACCGTTTCTATTTTTTCCGCTATGAGTTCTTCCGCTTCTTCCACCACTTCCCTGTATTCTTTCCGTTGCGGATGCAATATCCGTATCAAAAGTACGATGTGCATGACAGAAATGACCAGCTGGAACCACATGTTATAATTATGGTCGCCTGTAAAAAACAGCCACCATGCGGCTCCCAGATACAGCACCGGCATGAATACGACAAAACCGGCAAAACGTACCGGAAAATCTTCACTGTTGGAATATTCTTCCTGCATGTGTAGGCGAATCTGGCGCAACAGCCAGCTTGTGGTATGCAACAGCATGGCTGTAAGCAGCAGGGAATATCCTCCGATAAGGAGAAGAAGCATATCACGATGGCGGTAGAGGGTATCTCCACCAATCCAGCCGTATATCCAACAGACCAGTATAATGACAAGAGGAATGATACCGGACAATACAAATATCAGTCTGCGGTGTCTTGTCTTGCTGAAGAAAAACCGGCGGAACGACAACACGCCCGCACCGGGCAACAGCAGCATAAGAAAAACACGCATAAAGAAGTATGCGTCCGGGCTGTCCATGCGGAAAAGCCATACCACAGGCAAGGCAAAACAGGCATAGATAATTGTGATGAGCTTGCGGGCCGGATAAAAATAGGTTTCTTCCTCGTCAAACGGACGGCACATGTGGAAATAACGCACCAACGCACAAAACAGTGACGTAACGACCAGTATCAGGCAGGATGCCGCATAATATATTTCAGGACCTTGTATTATCATTTCGGATTTCTAAAAATTTTGCGAATTTACAAAAATCCGTTCGTATTAGGCCTCTAATCAGAGCTTTTTATCATCTAACCCCCTTATTTTTCATATGTATGTCAAAGAACAATGGATTATTTCTTTATTTTTATGGCTTTTACTAAATGAAGCTCCTTTATACCGAGTTTACGAAGTTCGGGTGAATGCACATAAATGACACCGACCTCATAAGTGTCGGGCTTCACATGAAAACTGTAAAGCAGATAACCGGTATATGGCTTGGCAAGCAGGCACGCATGGTAATGATACCTTCCGTCACATTCACTTAAGAATGTATTTCTTTACAATTGCAACAAATAATCTCATAATAAAAGACGGCTGCCTTACGACAACCGTCTTTTAATTACAGTTTCAAACCTTTCGGTTTGTTTTCCTTTTGCAAATCACCCATTACATAGCCAGATTGCAGCTGCGGCTCCAGAGGCATCGGTTTTGTCCCGGTTCCTTCCGGCAAGGACGGCTTTTCTCCGTCGGGGACACTCTCGCCGGGCGGAGCCAGCTCCAGCTGTATCTTGCGGTCCAGTGCGGCGAGTTCTGATTTAAGCTGTTTCAGCTCGTCCTCTTTCTTCCATGTCTTCCCGGCTATCTCCTGCAACTGCGGGATTTCACGCTCCAGCGTGGCGATCTTTTCCTTGTACTGGTCGATGATGCCCGGTATCCTTTCCAGTGCGTTCAGGAAATTCGTGGCGGCGGCATGTGTGTCAGCCATTGCCAGATGCCCGTTGTTGTAGGTGTACTTGTAATTGCCTTCTATGACAAAGCGGTTGTCGATAAACTCCAGACCTTCTTTGAGCGTCCTTTCGCTGACCACCTTGATGGGGAAGCCGTACAGTTCGCCCACACGCTTGTACTGTCCGCCGGTCGTGGCGTTCTTCGCTATCTCCTGCAGGCGTTTGCCGATGGATTTTTCATCCGTCTGTTCCAGTCCGTCCACCCGTATCGGATTCAGGCGGTTGCCGTCCATGTCGGTCTGTACCGCTGCCGTAAACTTTTCCCAGTCTTCCGTCATACCCCTGGCTTTCTCTATCGAGTCGGACAATGTGGCGGTTTTGGATTCAAGTTTCCGTTCGGTTTCGCGTCTGCCCTTGTTGAACGATTTGCGTTCACCCTCCAGCGAGGCTATCTTCTTCTCCAGCTTCGCCTTCTCCAGCAGGTCGGTGTTTCCCGACAGTATCGCCATGTATTCCGAAAAATTCATGCCGGATTTCTCGTCCATCGCTCCCTCGTCTATGGTTCTTGCGCCCATCGCGCCGCTCTTCAGCTGACTGATGAACGTCTGCTTGCAGTGCAGCAGGTTGAACTTGTACGAGTCCAGCGACTTTTCCACCGCATAGATGATGACATCCACATTGTTGCCGGCAAAATGCTTGGCGATCTCGTTTCCCGCACGCACACCACGCCCGTCACGCTGTGCAAGGTCGGACGGGCGCCACGGTGTGTCAAGATGATGGATGGCCACACATCGTTTCTGTGCGTTCACACCCGTACCCAGCATACTCGTCGAGCCGAACAGCACACGTACCGAACCTTCATTCATGGCGGCAATCACCGCCTTGCGTGCCTTTTCCGTCTTGCACTCCTGTATGAACCGGATTTCCTGTGCCGGTATGCCGTGGTCCTCCACTAATTTGCGCTTGATTTCGCTGTACACGTTCCAGCCTTCTCCCGTCTGGTATGTTCCCAGATCCGAAAACACGAACTGCGTTCCTTTCTGTGCTTCATACCTGTGGTAGTATTCCGCTATCATCCTTGCGCAGTGGCTCGCCTTGTTGTCCGGGTGGTCTTCATATTCCGGGTCTATCATGCGCATGTCCAGTGCCATCTTCCTTGCGTAGTCCGTGGCGATGAGCATCTTCGCCTTTTCCTCCGTTTCCGACAGTTTTCCGCGTCCCAGCAGTGTGGCATCGCCCGTCTTGGCAAATTCCATCAGTTGTTTGATGAAATGTTCCTGGTCGGGTGTGGGCGGTATGTTGTGCAGTATCTCGTTCTTGTGCGGACGGTCCACGCCCACATCCTCCGCCGTGCGGTAGTCCGTTATCTCGTTGTAGAACGCCGCCAGCTCCGGCACCTTGATGAAGTAGCGGAAGCGTTCCTTCTGCACGATGTTATTCGTCACATTGAACTCAAAATCCGTCGTCTTCTTGGCGAAGATTGCCGCCCATGCGTCAAAGCATCGGATGTCCTGCCTTTCCAGCTCCTTCGGACGCAGATACTTGAAAAGCAGGTACAGCTCCGTCAGCGAGTTGCTGATGGTCGTGCCCGACAGAAACGTCGCTCCCAGATCTTTTCCCGTCCGTTCCTGAATGGTGCGGATGGCAAACAGCAGGTTCAGTGCCTTCTGGCTGCCTTCCGAGTTGCCCAGACCCGCCACACGGTCATGCCTTGTGTTGAACGTCAGGTTCTTGAACTGGTGCGACTCGTCTATGAAAATATGGTCGATGCCCATCTGCCTGAAGTCTACCACATCGTCCGTCCTCGACTTTATCGCGTGTTCTACCTTGTCCAGCTTGGCTTGCAGGTTGAACTTGCGTTTCTCCAGTCCTCTCAGCATCGCACGCGACACGTCCTTGCCCTGCGAGCGCAGCACTTCCAGATTTTCCTCCACCGTATCCAGCTCTGCCTGCAGGATGCGTTGTTGCAGTTCCGGCGACTGCGGGATTTTTCCGAACTGGTCGTGCGACATGATGATGCAGTCATAGTCATTGTTCTTGATGTTGTTGAAGAACCGAATGCGGTTGGCGGCCGAAAAGTCCTTTTCCGAGGCATACAGGATACGTGCGTTCGGATAGGCTGTCTGATAGGTCGCCGCAATTTCGGAGACATTCGCCTTCAGCCCGATAATCATCGGTTTGTGGGCAAGCCGGAGACGTTTCATTTCATGTGCTGCAATGCACATTATCAGCGTCTTGCCGGTTCCAACCTCATGGTCGCAGATCCCGCCTCCGTTCTGTTTCAGCATCCAGACACAATCCTTCTGCGATGGGTAGATGCTTTTCACACCCCGGCTTTCCAGCCCCTTCATGTTCAGGTCGGGAAATGTCTGGTGCGAGCCGTCATATTTCGGTCGAACGAAGCAGTTGAACTTCCGGTTATACATGGTCGTCAGACGCTCCTTGAACTGTGGCGACTGTTCCTCCAGCCACTCAGTAAAGCCGTTACGGATTTCGTCAATCTTTGCGTTGGCGAGCTGGATGCCCTCGCTGTCACGTGCCTTGATGTCGTTTCCGTTCTCGTCCTCGCCGACCTTCTTCATCATGTCGGGGCAGGTGTTATGCAGGGCGTGTTTCAGCAGGCTCATGCCGTCATAGTTCCGGTAATAGCCCTTTACACAGAACTCCTCCCATATTTTCATGTTCTTGTAGGCACATGCCACCGAAAACTCGTCAAGGCTCGGCGAATAGGAGATTTTCACTTCCGTGTCAAACAGATGGCTCATGTAGGCGGCATAGATGCCTGTCGGAATCCATCGCTCGCCGAAATTGAAGTCCAGTTCCTCAAAACCGATACGCTGCGGCGTGGCGGCTTTCAGGGCTTCAAGAGACTGCTCCGCATCCGCAAGCCGCTCATGTCCGGGATGGTCGTTTATCCATTCTTCCACACGCTCCGCCTTCTCTATCACGTTTCCGGCAATGAATCGGTCCTTTATCTCATAGCCTGAAACCAGCGGGTTGTAATAGATACGTCCCTGCAGGGCTCCGAGCAGTTCCTCTTCCGTACTATCGGTTATGGCACGCATGAAGTCGAGGTCTATGCCGCCATATCTGTTGAGCGAGGCGGACAGGGCTTCTTCGGGCGACCCGGCATTGACGTATGTTTCCACCGAAAAGGAAACGGGACGCTCGAAAATGTCCGCCTTCACGAATTTCCCCTCTTCGGCACGTTCCAGTGCAAGGACGTCACGCCCGGAGGCATCCATCATCAGAAGTTTTGCATTCTGTCTGGCGTTCAGGTTGCCGTAACGCATCACGAACTCGTCATAGGACACGTTCAGGTATTCACGCTGACGGCTGTCCTCCGTCCGGTTTTCCGCCTCATTCCGGTACAGGCGTTCATAGGCGTCACGGATGGATATATACAGCAGGGCCTTTTCCTTCTGGTAGCCTTTCAGGTCAAGCGGGTGGAAGGTGGCTCCATAGGGGGTGATGTCCCTCAGATACCCGACGGTGGTCCCTTCCGCCACCATTGAGCCGTCACGGTGATAGGCTTCCACCATCCCGCTGTACGGGTGCGGTGTCAGGTCGGCAGTTTCCTCCTTGGCAGGTTCCGTATCATATTCCGGGAACAGCGAAGCGGAAGTCGTTCCCGTCTGTCCGGATTGTACGAACGGATTCTCAGCCGTAGCGGTCATACCTTCCGGCAATGGGCTTTCATCTTCCGGTGCCTGTTCTGACCCGTGTGTCATGTCAGCCTGCTGCACCGGCCGGGAATCCGACGATGGCACAAACGCCGGGTCGAGGATGTCTTTCATGCCGGACTTCGCAAGCAGTTCCTGTCTGTGTTTCTCCGCCTCATGCCTGAGCTGGATACGCACTTCGGGGGTAAGGTGCATCATGGTTTCGTAAAAACCGTTGATGGGCGGGTTTTCCTCCCAGTCTATATCCGCATATATGTCGTCCGGATGGGCTTGGACTGCCGTTTCTTTGGCTTCTGCATCTTCCGCTTTCACATCTTCCGCCTTTTCGTCTTCAATCTCCGTTTGCGGGGAAACGGCAGATGCAGCCGCCGGTTTATCCGTAACCTTCGGCGTAACCTGTGCCTGCTTCTTGCCGTTCTTTTCCTTTGACTTGGCTGCGGGCTTTTTCTTTTTGCCCGAAAGGGCCTGATTGCGTTCCTCTTCCGTATATTCCCACAGGTCAAAGAGTGTCAGCTGCACGGTTGGAGCCTGTTCCGGCTCATGCGTCCCGGTCTCCAGTCTTTCCGCAACCGGTTGTGCCTTTTCTTCTGTCGCTGCATCCTTGTTCTCCGGTTGCTGCCGGACGGGGTCAGGTTCGGGAACTGACCTTTCCGCCTTCACTGTTTCAGTTTCCGGTATGGAGATGCTCATGGCGGATTGTACGGTCTGTTCCGCTGCTGTCCTGCGTCCATGATAAAGTTCCATGTCCAGACGTTTGCGCAAGTCCTCCGCAAGCATCCTGCCCAGGTCTGTCGCGATACCTTCCACACCTCCGCTGTGCGTATATATCATGGCGGGCTTTCCGTACGGGTCGGTACCCCTCTTCGCATCGGTATGTACGATACGTTCCGTGTGGTAGGCAAAATAGGCGTTCTCCGTCAGTCCGCCGTTATGTTCCGTCTGTATGATGGTCAGTACCCTCTCTTCCTGTGTCAGTTCTTTCTTTTGCAGGTCTTTTTGCAGGATGATCAGGTCGCTGCCGGCTTCCGTGCCTGCATTGTCGGTAAACAGGTTGTTGGGCAGTCGGATTGCCGATACCAGATTCGCCTTGCTGAACATCTCGTTCCTGACGGATACCTTCGAGCTGTTCAATACCCCCTGCGAGGTGATGAACGCCACGATGCCGCCGTCACGCACCGCATCCAGACCTTTCAGGAAGAAATAGTCATGGATGGCTTTCTGTGCCGAACGTCTGCCAAAGGATGCGCTGCGGCTGAACTCCGCATCGAACACTCCGAAATCCCCGAAAGGGATATTGGAGATGGCAAGGTCAAAATGGTTCAGAAACGGCTTTTCGATTTTCTCGAAACCCATCGTGCGGATTTTCTGTTCCGGGTAAAGGCAGCCCAGCAGCTTGCCCGTCAGCAGGTCCTTCTCGAAAGCCATCACATCCGCCTGCGGCTGGTATTGCAGCACCGCATCCACGAACGCACCCGTCCCGGCGGACGGTTCCAGTACGCGGTCGGGACGCACCTTACGGTCATACAGGGCTTCCGTTATTGCACCCGTAATTTCCGCCGGCGTGTAGAATGCCGTCAGTACCGATGATTTCAGCGAGTCCACATAACTTTTGTATTCCCTTTCATCCCGGCTGTTCTCACGGATCAGCCGGTGCAGTTCGATGGTCGGGGCAAACAGGTCGAGGTCAGATTTCGCCCAATGGACGGCATCCGTCAGTTCCCTGGCGGGATTCAGTATGCACTTCAGTCCTCCGAAGCCGCAATACCTTTCCAGCAGTACACGTTCACGCGCGGTGGGCGTGCGCTGTTCTCTCTCCAGTGTGAATGCTGTCCGTATCGCCTCGATGTTGTCGCGCAGTTTCTGCTTGCGGTTAAATGCCATACTCCCTCAGGTAAAGGACGACGGCTCCCGTCAGCTCCGTATAGAGCAGGTCATAGTCGGACGACAGGGCGAACTGGTCGTCTGACAGGTCGTAAATGGAGAATACGTTTCCCACAAGCGGCAGCAGTTTCTCTACGAAGCCCTCACGCGCGTCTTCCGGAATCTCTTCATGAAACTCGCTTTCCACGACTTCACGCAGGATGGCGTATCGGGAATAGTGCAGGCCGTGGACGAGTACGGACATGGCAATCTCCTGCGCACCGTCGGGAGTGTACCCCTCAAGCCTTGCACGCTCATAGGCTTCTGCGGCTTCATCGGCACGCGCCTTCACGAAGGCGGCATCGGAAGCCTGTTCAAACTTGTTTTCCTTGAGATAGTTCAGCAGATACAGACCGTAATAGGAAAGTTCGGTCTGTTCAAGATTCTTTTTGTTCATTTTTACAATGGATTTAGTGATTTGACAAATGGCCGGATATATGGGGAAGGGGAAGAAAAAGGCACCCGGTATCCCTCCGAGTGCCACCACTAAATCCAAAGTCTTGATCAGTATGATGATTTATGAACCTTGAATCAGTGGCAAAGGTAGTCCAATCCGGATGAAATACGAAATAAATTCCGCTGATAATTCATCCGAAAGGCGGATTACCCCTTACTTCCCATTCCTCACTTTCTCTTTTTTGCGGATGCCGCACCGTCCTTTCTTTCCGGAAAGACAAAACCGGTGTTGAAGTCGGCATCAAAGACCAGGGCGGCATCGAAACGCTTGCCCTGCTTGTTCTTGAATCCCTTCAGGACACCCGTCTTTCCCTTTGTCAGCAGTTCCCTGATTTCATCGTCGGTAAGCATCCTGTTGGCTTTCAGCCTGAATATGGGCAGGCCGCATTCCGTGTTGTCGCATCGTACCACCTTGCCGAAGAACTGCATCCTGCCCGTTCCGCACTTGGGACACATGCAGCCGGAATCCTTTTTCCCGAACAGCTTTTCGCACGACAGCAGTTCGGAGGTGATGGATGTCGCATATTCCTCAATCTCCTTGCGGAACTTTCCGGCAGGTACCTCTCCGCGTTCGATGCACGCCAGTTCCTTTTCCCATTCGCCGGTCATGGCTACGTCGGCAATGCGCATGGTCTTGACAATGGAATAGAGGGCAAGCCCTTTTTCTGTGGGCACAAGGCATTTCTTCTGCCTTGTCACATATTCGCGGGCAAAGAGCGTTTCAATGACGGAGGCACGGGTGGCGGGAGTTCCGATACCGCAGTCCTTCAGTGCCTGACGCAGTTCCTCGTCCTCGATTTCCCTGCCGGCCGTTTCCATCGCCGAGAGCAGGGTGGCTTCCGTATGGAGGGGCTTGGGCTTGGTCTTTCCTTCCGTCATGGAACAGCCGCTTAGGTGCAGCAGTTCCCCTTCTTTCCAGTCCGGAAGTATCGTCTCTTCCTGTTCTTCCTTGCAGACGGCACGCCATCCGGCCTGTTTCACTACATGACCTTTGGCTGAGAACACCACACCGGAACATTCCACCGTGACGGCTGTCACGTCCTTCACGCATTTTTCCGAAAAGGCTTCTATCATGCGTCCCGCTATCAGATGGTACACCTTGCTTTCATCTTCGGAGAGGAACAGGGGCTTTTCTCCCGTAACCAGCAGTGCATGATGGTCTGTCACCTTGCTGTCATCAACGCTTCTTCGGGTAGGCTCCGGCTTTTGCAGGACCTTGTCGCTCCATTGTGAGAGCCTGCCGATGAAAGCCAGCAGTTTCGGTATTTCCGCAAAGACATCTTCCGGGATGTATCGGCTGCCGGTTCGGGGATAGGTGACGAGTTTCTTCTCATAAAGTTTCTGCGTGATGTCGAGTGTCTGCTCTGCCGTGAACCCGTACTTCGTGTTCGCATCCTTCTGGAGTGTGGTCAGGTCATACAGAAGCGGTGTTTCTTCGATTTTCTCTTTTCGCTCGACTTTCACGACAGTAGCCGTGTTGCTCTCCTTTACATTATTATATAGGGCTGTTGCGGTTGCCTTGTCCTTCCATTTCTCCACCGACGGCATTTTCACGACTCCGTCACTGTCCTGTACCTTTGCCGAGATATGCAGCTGCCAGAAGGCTTCGGGGGTGAAACGGCGGTTTTCCCAATAGCGCTCACAGATCATCGCCAGTGTCGGCGTCTGGACACGTCCCACCGAGTAGGTTCCGCGTCCGGCTGCGATGGACAGTGCCTGTGTTCCGTTTATCCCCACCAGCCAGTCGGCTTCACTTCGGGCTTTGGCGGCATGGTAAAGGTTGTCATACATGCTTCCGTCTTCAAGATGTTTCAGTCCCTCACGGATAGCCTTGTCCGTCAGGCTGCTTATCCACAGACGCACGAACGGGACCGTACAGCCGATATAATGATAGAGGTATCGGAATATCAGCTCACCTTCGCGGCCGGCATCGGTCGCCACAATAATCTGCTCGCTGTCCTTGAACAGTCTGGTGATGATTTTTATCTGGGCGACCACGCTGCTGTCCGCCTTGTATCCTTTTTCCGTCCTTACCTGTCGGGGAACAAGCGTGAAGGTTTCGGGAATGATGGGCAGATTGCTGCGTACAAAGCCGTGCAGGTTGTATTCTTCCGGCATGGCGGGCTGGACAAGATGTCCGAATGCCCATGTCACATTATAACCGTTTCCGGTCAGATAACCTTCCTCTCGCTTGCCGGCACCCACGATGCGGGCAATTTCACGTGCCACACTGGGCTTTTCTGCTATGATTGTTTTCATACTGATTTGTTTTTATTCTGTTTTTTATGTTTTTGGATTTAGTGGTGTGCGGGGACTATACTTTCATGCCTTTGTTTTTCTTGGGCTTTTCCTGCTGCTGCTTCTGTGCGTCATCCTTCGGGGCTGACTGTCCCTGCTGCAGCGGCTCCTTGATGTTCTTGGTCGCCTCGTTCGTCTTGCCCTCGCTGTTTACGGCTACCTGTGTCCGGCTTTCGTTCGACGGGGCGACTTTCTGGGCATTGTCCGGATTTTCATCGTAGCGGTACGGGCGTCCCTTTTCCGGATTGAACTTGACATACATGATGGCGTGCTGCCCCTGCTTGTCCGTCACGTTCTCCAGTCTGATGGTCTTGCCTGCCTTGTAGTCCGCCTGCTGCTGTTCCGTCAGGGGCTTGCCGCACCATTTGGTGATGCCGCGGATACTGCCGTCCTCGTTCGTCCATGTGTTTCTTTTCTGCTGCTTCGCATCCTGCTTTTCAGCGTCGTTCATGTCCGGTTCCAGTTCCGGCAGTTCCGTGTTGTCCTGTTTCTGTACGGTACGCGGGGACTTTCCGGTGCCCGGCACGAACTCGACACCGCGCTGTTCCACATTCACCTGCAGGGTCGTTACGAACTTCCTTCCGTCATTGCGTTCCACCAGCTTGTCTTTTACCGGCAGCCCCGCACGGAGCATTTCCTGCTCCTGTTTGGTGATTTCCGTCTTTCCGATTCTTTCCGGTATGCGTACCTTGCTGGCAGGGACATCGGTGATTTCGTTCGTCTTGCGGTCAATGCTGATGTACGAGGGGATAATCTCTCCGGTTTCCTTGTCCACAAGGTCAATCACACGCCCCATGTTGCCGGTAGCCTTCAGGTTCCTTTTGTCGTATTCCGAGAACTTGTGTCCTTTGTATTCGTCAAGTTTCTGTTCCTTGCGGATGAAATGCGGTACAAGACCGATGCTGCCGTCCTCGTTTTTCCTGAATGACAGGCGGGCGTCCAGTTCAAAGGTTTCCTCCCCGAACTTTGGGGACACTTTCACCAGATCCGACTTGCCGTAGTTGAGCATCTTCTGCAGGTCACCGGACTTTTCAAGCTCCTCACGATCGATGCCCCATTTCTCTTTCAGTTCCTGCCAGTTGATTGAACTCTCGTCAATGGGCTGGTAGCCTTGTCGGACCTGAGGCTTTTCCTGCGTTTTTTCCTGTTTCTGTTCCATGTTTTCCTGTTTTTGGGTTTCACCCGGTTCCTCTTTCTTCTCTTTTTTCTCTTCTTCCGCCTGCATCTGATAGGGGAATGTGTCCACCTTGTGCGGGGCAAGGATGTCCTTGTTCTGATAGGGATGCTGCAGCAGGTCCTTCATCACTCCCAGAAGTGAATCCACCTGATCCGCCGCTATGCGGTAGAAACCGAAGCGGCTGGGTTCCTTGCATTGCCGGAAGAAGTTTTTGAAAAAGTTGTCGAGCATGTCACCATGCTTGTCGAACAGTAGAAAATCCTTTGCGTTGTCCAGCCTTGCCGGAGTCCGCTTGGGTGAGCCGTCCGCGTTAAGGCCGGCTACCACGCTGATTTCGCCCGTCTTTTCGTCACGGACTATCAGCACGTCCTTTTCGTCGCTTTTCTTTGCCATTTGAATAATTTTTAATTGTTATTTATTAAAGAAATTATGGATACGAGCCTTGTAGAACTCGACATCGTCCTTCTGGAAGTCCTTTACGTGTTCCGACAGGAATTTCAGCACGTCATCTTCGCTGTAATAGGTCTTCTTGCCCAGTATCTTGTAGGGCAAGGCTCCCGTGCTGCGGTAGCGTTGCAGTGACCGTTTGCTTATCTGGAGCAGCAGGCACAGGTCCTGGTTGTCAAAGAGCCGTATCCTGTCCGGCATGTGTTCCCGTTTTTCCGGTGCTTTCAGGGCAAGCAGCATCTCGTCCTGACGTTCAAGCCTTTCAAGGATGGTTTCCATCCACTGCTCAAACAGTTTCTTTGTCAGCAGTTCCATGTTCATGTCCTCCTTCCTTTCGGCTGCCTGCCGTTTCCGGTGGGCAGTCTGCTGTTATGGTGCAGTTCTTCGAGTGTCCTGCCGTCCTCCCGGATGGTATGGGAGTCAAGAATCCTCCGGATTTCCGAGAGCCTGTACTGGCATTTGCGCCGCAGGACCACGTATCTGATACGGTGATCATCCCTCATGCGCTGCAAGGTCCGCTTGCTTACGCCCAGTTCTCTGGCGGCTTCATTCGTGTCGAGAAGCCTGTCCGTATTTTCACGTTTCATCGCCTCCCTGATTTCACGGACATAGCCGGCCACTTCTGCTATCTGTTCCATCATTGCCTTGTATGCGGAACTTTCCATCGTTATCACTTTCATGTTCTGTCTTTTTTTCTTGTTCCTGCGGCAAAGTTCAGCAATAAACAAAAGGGGCTTTAACAACTCACTACGTGGCTCACGTGAGATTTTTTTGAGAAATGGCTCCGTTACCCGGACAAACGGCGCAACAAGTTGCCAGTTAGCGGAATATGGAATCTTTTTCCGCCTGCGTCGTTACCTTTGCACGGAACTAAAATCAAATTCTTATGGAAACGGTATCTATTGAGAAAAAGACCTTCGAGGAACTGATGGCGCAGTGGGACGCCTTTGTGGAAAAAGTGACCGCCTTGCAGCGCAAGGGGGACGGGAAACGCCTTGCCCGTTGGCTCACGGGCGACGAAGTGTGTAACCGGTTACGGATAAGCCAGCGCACCTTGCAGAAACTGCGTGACAAGGGATTCATCGGCTATTCACAGATCGGGCACAAGTTCTTTTACAAGCCGGAAGAGGTCAAGCGGCTGATTCCGCTTGTCGGCATAATCCACCCCGGCGGCAAATAACCGAATATTCACCACTAAATCCGAAGTAACATGAACGAGAACAATGAAATCATCACGATGGAAGACGAAAAGGTCGCTTCCATGTTGCAGAAAATGAAAAAAAGCTCCAGATGGCTCAGCGGGTTTCTGGAGAGTTACCGCCCGCCGCTTGACGGTGAGGTGTACCTGACGGACAAGGAAGTGGCAGACCTCTTACGGGTAAGCCGCCGTACTCTTCAGGAATACCGTAACGAACGGCTGCTGCCTTATATCATTTTAGGCGGAAAGGCGCTGTATCCCGAATCGGGACTGCGTGAGGTGCTGGAAGCGAACTATCGGAAACCTTTCAGATAGCCTCCGACCAAAAGCAAGAACGGACAGCCGTCATCCGGTTGTCCGTTCTTGCTTGCGTTTGTTCCGTTCTCAGCAATGTCCTCCTTTGGCTATCGGCACAAACAGCATATAGGTATCCTTCTGCTCTTTGGCGTACGCTTTCCGTAAAAGCCACGAACGGAACACATGGGTATAATAGGTATTCAGGCGGAACGCTATCGGTATAATGATTTCAAGGGAATAGACATCGGCATTCAGACCGTTTTCCAGCCGGACATACCGGCACACCTCAAAGTCATTCAGCACGTCCGTTTTCAGGATTGCCCGGATAGCCGCATTTACCGCTGTTGTTGTCACATTGAACAGTTCTCCGATTTCCCACGCCGTCATCCATACATCGTTACCGGTTACGGTTACCGATTTTCCTTCTATGGTAATGATATTTCGTTTCATGATTCTTCTTTTTTAGATGTTGCATCCTTTGAACTCTTCTATGCTGCCAAGACGTGCGACAAGATTTTCCATATCCTGATTGAGCTTTTCTTTTGTAATCTTCGCATAGATTTGCGTCGTCTTGATGCTCTTGTGTCCGAGCATCGAACTCACCGTTTCAATAGGTACGCCGTTTGACAGGAATACCGTTGTCGCCGCCGTGTGGCGGCTCTGGTGCCATGTAAGGTGTTTCGTGATACCGCACCGTTTGGCTACGGCACGTATTCCATACAGGCAGGTCATGTAATGGGGGACAGGGAAAATCCTTCCGTCCTCACACAGTCCGCGGTATTTTTCTATGATTCTTCGGGGCAGGTCCAGCAGGCGGATATTCGATTCCACGCCCGTCTTCTGGCGGTTGATGTTTATCCACTCATGGTTGTCGAAGTATGTACGGATATTTTCCTCACACAGATTGCGCATATCGGAGAATGACAACCCCGTGAACGCACAGAACAGATACAGGTCACGGTAAAGCTCCTGTTTGGCGTTTTTCAGTTTGCCGTCCATCAGCATACGGATTTCCTCTTTCGTGAGAAACCCTCTTGTCGTTTCCTCTTTCTTGATTTCATATTCACGGAACGGGTCGCGTGTCAGCCATTCATTGTTAATGGCAATGAACACCATTGTCCGTAACGGACACACATAAAGCCAGACCGTATTGGTACAGCAGTGCTTGTCCGTGCGGAGAAACATTTCAAAATCGGAGATAAATGCCGGAGTAAGTTCCTTCAGGGCAATATCCTTCACATGGTAGCGGATATTCAGGAACTCTTGCAGGTGCTTGTAAACGACCAGATATTTTGAAAGCGTGGCTTTGGCTTTCATGCCGGCTTCCACCTGTTTTGCATAATCCTCGTTGTGCTGGCGGAACACCTGCATCAGTGTATGGCAGCGGTGTTCCAGTCCGAGAAAGGCATTCTTCACTTTTTCAGCCGTCACAAAATTGTCACGCTCCATGATTTCCTGATAGTGCCTGTTGATGCTCACACGCATCTTGTCAAGCAGGCGGTTTGTTTCAAGTGCGGCTGAACTTCTTCCCGTGACACGTCCGCCTTTCGTGTCCCACAATTTGGGATCGACCGAAAGTTTGCTGCTGAATTGCGTCTGCGTTCCGTCCACTGTGATACGTCCCATAACCGGTACTGTACCGTCTTTCTTCACTGCCTGTCTTTTCAGGTAGAAGATAACTGAAAATGTACTCTTCATCGTTCTAAAATTTTTTTGGTTTCAAATTTAGTTCGTGAAGAATCCTTCGTCGCTACGCAAATCATTGAGGAATACTGCAATTCTCGTTCACGCCGCATTTTCTTGCGTGAGTTGTTAGTAACTCACTGGAAGTTAGTATTTTCTATATTCTTCCAACCTCATCATAACCTGTTTTGGGCATGGTCACGAATTGGTAACGCTGCGATGTCCTGACTTGGCTTTTTCATTGCTTTTTCTGTCTTTCATTTTTTCAAGCCATCTTCCTAAAACGCCTATCTGCCAATAACTTTGCTACATTTTTCTGTTTATCACTTTTTATTCGTACTTTTGTAACATAAACAAAAAAACATCGAGACATTTTTAGAGTGACCTCTCCACGTTTTCCGAAACACTTGTAGCATTTATAAAAAAATATGAGTATCTTTGCACGCATAGAAAATTTTACAGAATAAAATATGCAGGAAAAAATCATTATTCTCGACTTTGGTTCACAGACCACGCAGCTCATCGGCCGCCGCGTACGCGAACTGAACATGTATTGCGAGATTGTTCCCTACAACAAGTTTCCCCACAATGATCCGTCGGTTATCGGTGTCATCCTTTCCGGAAGCCCTTTCTCTGTATACGATGAAAAGGCCTTCAAAGTTGATTTGACCGATATTCGCGGCAAATATCCTATCCTGGGTATCTGCTACGGCGCACAGTTTATGGCGTATACCAACGGAGGTAAAGTTGAACCTGCCAACACACGTGAATACGGACGTGCACATCTGGCCAAGTTCGACCACGAGAATCCGTTGTTGAAAGGCATCCGCGAAAACTCTCAGGTGTGGATGAGCCACGGAGATACCATTACAGCTATCCCCGAAAACTTTGAAATCATTGCTTCTACCGACAAGGTAGCAGTAGCAGCTTATCAGGCAAAAGGTGAAAAACTCTGGGGCGTACAGTTCCATCCGGAAGTATTCCATACAGAAGATGGTACACAGTTGCTGAAAAACTTTGTGGTAGATATCTGCGGAGGTAAACAGGACTGGAGCGCTGCATCGTTCATTGAAACAACTGTTGCCCAGCTGAAAGAGCAATTAGGCAACGACAAGGTTGTTCTCGGCTTGAGCGGCGGTGTAGACTCATCGGTAGCAGCTGTATTGCTGAACAAGGCTATCGGCAAGAATCTGACTTGTATTTTCGTAGACCACGGCATGCTGCGTAAGAACGAATTCAAGAACGTTCTTCACGATTACGAATGTCTGGGTCTGAACGTTGTCGGTGTAGATGCCAGCGAAAAGTTCTTCAGCGAACTGGCAGGCGTAACCGAACCGGAACGTAAGCGTAAGATTATCGGTAAAGGCTTCATCGATGTATTCGACGAAGAAGCTCACAAGATAAAAGATGTGAAATGGCTGGCTCAGGGTACTATCTACCCAGACTGCATCGAGTCTCTGTCTATTACAGGAACCGTCATCAAGAGTCACCACAACGTAGGGGGTCTGCCCGAAAAGATGGACCTGAAGCTTTGCGAACCTCTCCGCTTGTTGTTCAAGGACGAAGTACGTCGTGTA
>FR887839.1:50578-105411 GCA_000432735.1 Bacteroides sp. CAG:443 | reverse complement strand
GTAGGTCGCGAGCTGGGTATGCCGGAACACCTTATCACCCGTCATCCGTTCCCGGGACCGGGACTTGCCGTACGTATCCTGGGTGATATCACACGCGAAAAAGTACGTATCCTGCAAGATGCTGACGATATCTTCATCCAAGGCTTGCGCGACTGGAAGGTTACCGACGCCAACGGCAACGAAACTTCGCTTTACCATCAAGTATGGCAGGCAGGAGTTATTCTGCTTCCGGTACAGAGCGTAGGTGTTATGGGTGACGAACGTACTTACGAACGTGCCGTTGCTTTGCGTGCCGTTACAAGTACCGATGCCATGACTGCCGACTGGGCTCATCTGCCTTACGAGTTTATGGCAAAGGTTTCGAACGACATCATCAACAAGGTAAAAGGCGTAAACCGCGTTTGCTACGATATTTCTTCAAAACCACCCGCCACAATCGAGTGGGAATAAAAGAATAAACCACTTTCAGCAGGAGGCACAGACTACACGGGCTACCGGATTAAGACCGGAACGTAACCCCGTGTTATCTGTGCCTTATTTTCATTTTATCCAAACACTAAGAAAAACAAACATCATGTACACAAAATATATGGCATGCTTACTTTCGGGACTGCTCCTGACTTCTCAGGCTACTCCCTGCATGGCAACGACAAATGAGCCCAAAGCAACAGAATGCATCCAGCAGAATCAATGGAAAGGGAAAAAAGTTGCGTTCTTAGGTGATTCCATCACCGACAAGATACACGTAGGAACCACCAAAAATTACTGGCAGTATCTGGCCGAGATGCTGGGAATCGAACCGCTGGTATACGGCATCAACGGCAATCAGTGGAACGGTATCTTGAAACAAGCACAGAAGTTGAAAGCAGACGTTGGAGATGAGGTCGACGCCATCATTATTTTTGCCGGAACAAACGACTATAATGCCGGAATTCCTTTGGGCGAATGGTATACGTTCAGCTACGAAGAAACGACCGTAAGAGGCGGAGGCAAGGAAGTGCGCAAGAAACGCAGTGCCGACCTGAACAGCAACACGTTCCGGGGACGAATCAACGAGGCACTGAGTTACCTGAAGCAGAACTTCCCCACCCAGCAGATTATCCTGATGACACCGATACACCGTGCACAGGCCCGATTCAGCAATGACAACATCCAGCCGGAAGAAGCGTTTCCCAACAAGCTGGGTCTCTACGTAGACGAATATGTAAATGCAATAAAGGAAGCCGGAAACGTATGGGCTGTTCCGGTAATCGACCTGAACAGTATCTGCGGACTCTATCCGATGTTCGATGCCCATACCCAGTACTTTCATGATGCGACGACCGACCGCCTGCACCCGAATGCCAACGGACACTACCGCATGGCCAAAGCCATCATGTATCAATTGCTCGCCTATCCGGCCGATTTCAGATAATCATCAAACTTATTTCATACAAACAACAGACCCGTGCCGACTGAGTATCGAAGAAACAGTCTGCACGGGTCCGCTATTATATCCGCCAGCAGAAAAAATCAGAAAGGCAGATCATCCTTTTCGTCTGAAGCCGCAAAATCTACGGGAGCAGCCGGAGCCGCATTCATCGGCGGGAAAGGAGCATCCATCGGCGGCATCTGCTGAGCAGCACCTACACGTTCTACCTTCCATGCACGGATACTGTTGAACCAGCGTCCCTGCCATTCGCGTGCATCAATATCGAAGAAGACATTCAATTCCTCCCCTACCTGAATATTGAACTGCTGTATTTTGTCTGCACCAAACACATCGAAGCACATCCGGCGAGGATACTGATCGTGCGTCTCGATGACATATTCCTGTACCTTCCATTCGTTACCATTCTTTGAAACACCACCTCTGGGCTCAAGAACTGCTATCACTTTTCCTGCTAATTCCATATTTTTAGTTTTTAAATCGGTCACGAAATTACGCTTTTCTGAACAAGTAAACTAATTTTTACCCTCTTTTTTGCGATGCTTCTACAATCTTTTCGTAACTTTGGCAAGATAAACAGCATGCTACAAAGCGTGCTATCTTTCCGTCGGCAGAGCCCGTTACGGAAGTATCCGATGATATAACTTAGAAAATAATTAATATAAGAAAGACCATGAAATTTATTGTTTCAAGTACAGCCTTATTCAGCCACTTACAGGCTATCAGTCGTGTTATCAACTCAAAGAATTCCTTGCCGATACTTGACTGTTTTCTGCTGGAGTTGCAGGACGGAACACTGTCGATGACTGCGTCCGACAATGAAACCACATTGTCGACTTCCATCGAAGTAAACGAGTTCGACGGCGACGGACGTCTGGCCGTTTCTTCCAAGACCTTGCTGGAAGCCCTGAAAGAAATTCCGGAACAGCCTCTGAGTTTCCAGATAAACCCCAGCAACCTGGAGATTACTGTACAATACCAGAACGGTAAATATAGCTTAATGGGACAAAATGCCGACGAATATCCGCAGACTCAGGAACTGGGCAGCAACGCGGTGCAGGTAACTATGCCGGCCGACGTACTGATGGGTGGCGTGAACCGCTGTATCTTTGCGACTGCCGACGACGAACTGCGTCCGGTAATGAACGGTATTTATTTCGACATCACCCCCGAAGACATCACACTGGTGGCTTCCGACGGACATAAACTGGTTCGCTGCAAGACTTTCGCTGCGCACAGCGACGAGAAGGCAGCTTTCATCCTGCCGAAGAAGCCGGCAAACCTGCTGAAGAACCTGTTGCCGAAAGAACAGGGCGATGTACAAATCGGATTCGACGACCGCAACGCTTCGTTTACACTGGAAAACTACCGCATGGTCTGCCGTCTGATTGAAGGCCGTTACCCGAACTACAATTCGGTCATTCCTCAGAACAATCCACACAAGGCTATCATCGACCGTGCTTCGTTTATCAGTGCACTGCGCCGTGTGTCAGTCTTCTCCTCACAGGCAAGCAGCCTCATCAAGCTGAGTCTGTCGGAAAACCAGATGAAAATTTCTGCACAGGATATCGACTTCTCTACTTCGGCCGAAGAAACCATTATCTGCCAATACGAAGGAAATGCCATGAGCATCGGCTTCAAGTCTTCTTTCCTGATTGACATCCTGAACAACCTGTCATCGCAGAATGTAGTCATCGAACTGGCTGATCCGTCACGCGCAGGAGTCATCGTTCCGGAAGAACAGGAAGAAAACGAAGACATCCTCATGCTGCTGATGCCAATGATGCTGAACGATTGATAAATTAAACATACAGTCAGCCTGCCGGATTGCCGGAAGACTCTGTCCGTTGGAAGAACAAAAGAACAAGAACTCTTTCTGCATGCAGTAAAAGCTGTTCTTTTGTTCTTCTTCCTTAAAGGAAAGAATGATCGGGAGACCACGCAGGCCGAAACAAACATTGCTATTTTATGAAACTGAATTTAAAGAATCCCCTGATTTTCTTCGACCTGGAAACCACGGGAACAAACATAAATACAGACCGCATCGTCGAGATCTGTTACCTGAAAGTTTATCCGAACGGGAACGAAGAAAGCAAAACCATGCGTATCAATCCGGAAATGCATATTCCGGAAGCATCGACTGCCATACACGGCATCCACGATGAAGATGTGGCCGACTGCCCGACTTTCAAGGAGGTAGCCAAGGACATCGCCCGCGACCTGGAAGGAGCCGACATCGCCGGATTCAATTCTAATCGTTTCGATGTGCCCGTACTGGTAGAAGAATTCCTGCGTGCCGGCATCGACATCGATCTGACCAAACGCAAGTTCATCGACGTGCAGGTTATCTATCACAAGCTGGAACAGCGTACCCTTTCGGCTGCCTACAAGTTCTACTGCGGCAAGAATCTGGAAGACGCTCACACCGCAGAAGCCGACACACGTGCTACCTACGAGGTACTGAAAGCTCAGCTCGACCGTTATCCTGATGTACTGGAAAACGATATCAAGTTCTTGTCCGACTATTCTACTTACAGCAAGAACGTAGACTTTGCGGGACGTATCGTATTCAACGATGACGGAGTGGAAGTCTTCAACTTCGGTAAGTACAAAGGTATACCGGTGGCAGAAGTATTGCAGCGTGATCCGGGTTACTACGGGTGGATCCTGAACGGTGACTTCACGCTAAACACGAAGAATGTACTGACTAAAATCAGATTGCGCGAAAGCGGATTGGTGAAACAAGCATGATGAAAGGAAAGAAAATAGTATTGGGCATTACGGGAAGTATTGCCGCTTACAAAGCAGCCATCCTTACACGCCTGCTGATAAAGAAGGGTGCGGAAGTACAAATCGTCATCACACCAGCTGGAAAAGAATTCATCACCCCCATCACGCTGTCGGCACTGACCAGCAAACCTGTCATCAGTGAGTTCTTTGCACAGCGCGACGGAACATGGCACAGCCACGTAGACCTAGGGTTATGGGCCGATGCCATGGTCATAGCTCCGGCTACCGCTTCTACCATCGGCAAGATGGCTCACGGCATAGCCGACAACATGCTGGTTACGACTTACCTTTCGATGAAGGCTCCCGTGTTCGTGGCTCCGGCCATGGACCTCGACATGTTTGCCCATCCTTCTACACAGCATAACCTCGATATTCTCCGCTCGTACGGAAATCACATCATCGAACCGGCATCGGGCGAGCTTGCCAGTCACCTGGTGGGAAAAGGACGAATGGAAGAGCCGGAAAAGATTGTAGAGGTACTGGAGGCTTTCTTTGCCCGACAGGAGGACCTGAAAGGTAAAAAGGTGATGATTACTGCCGGCCCCACGTACGAAAAGATTGATCCGGTACGCTTTATCGGAAACTATTCTTCGGGAAAGATGGGCTATGCCCTGGCAGAAGTCTGTGCCGAACGGGGAGCAGAAGTAACCCTCGTCAGCGGACCGGTTAACCTGACAACCGTACATCCGCGTATCCATCGGATAGACGTTGAAAGCGCTGAACAGATGTATCGTGAGGCAAAGAAGGCATACGCCGAAGCCGACGCAGGTATTCTTTGTGCAGCAGTGGCCGACTTTACACCGGAACAGACTGCCGACCATAAGATCAAACGGGAAAAAGAAGATCTGGTTCTACGCCTGAAACCGACACAGGATATCGCAGCAGCACTGGGTAAGGAGAAACAGCCTCACCAGCGTCTGGTCGGGTTTGCCTTGGAAACCAACGATGAAGTACAGCATGCCCAGGACAAACTGGAACGGAAGAACTTCGATTTCATCGTACTCAACTCGCTGAACGACAAAGGTGCCGGTTTCCGTTGCGATACCAATAAAATCACCATTATCGACCGACAGGGAGAAACCCCCTATCCACTGAAAGGGAAAAAGGAAGTTGCAGAAGATATCATCGATAAACTTGCTGCCATCCTCCATTAAGTAAACCGAAAGGAATACGTATGTTACAGTCTATTTATATACAAAACTATGCGCTGATTGATAAGCTGGATATTGATTTTTCATCCGGCTTCTCGGTCATTACAGGTGAAACAGGTGCCGGTAAATCCATCATTTTAGGAGCAATCGGTCTCTTGCTGGGACAGCGTGCCGATGTCAAGGCTATCAAAAACGGAGCCTCCAAATGCATCGTCGAAGCTAAGTTCCGCATATCCACTTATGGCATGGAGGCTTTCTTTGCCGAGAACGACATCGAATACGATCCCGACGAATGTATCTTGCGACGGGAAGTATCGGCCAACGGGAAAAGCCGCGCCTTCATCAACGATACTCCTGCTTCACTTGCCCAGATGAAAGTGCTGGGAGAGAAACTCATCGATGTGCACAGTCAGCATCAGAACCTGCTGCTCAACAAAGAGGGTTTCCAGTTGAATATACTGGATATTCTGGCACAGGACGACAAGCAGCTTGCCGCCTATCAGCAAGTGTATGCAAACTACAGACAGGTATGCCGCGAACTGGACGATTTTATCGAACAGGCAGAAAAGAGCCGCAAGGACGAAGATTATATTCGTTTCCAGCTGGAGCAACTGGAAGAAGCCAATCTGAAGGAAGGTGAACAGAGTGAACTGGAACAGGAAGCCGAAACCTTGAGCCACGCAGAAGATATAAAGGCCGGACTGTACAAAGCCGAACAACTGATAGACGGTGAAGAAGGCGGGGCACTCTCACAGACCAAGGAGTGCATGCAGACCTTACAGAACATTGCACGTGTATATGCTCCGGCAAGCGAATGGACCGAACGGCTGAACAGTTGTTATATCGAGCTGAAAGATATTGCACACGATCTGGCTGGTGCCGAAGAGGAAATCGAGTTTAATCCTTCACGACTGGATTATGTGAACGAACGGCTGAACCAGATTTACAGCCTCCAGCAAAAACATAAAGTCGACTCGGTAGAAGCATTGATCGAACTGACGGCCAATTACCGCAAGCAACTGAATGCCATTACTTCCTTCGACGACCGCATTGCCGAACTGAACAACCGAAAGACAGCCCTTTATGAAGAAGTGCTGAAACAAGCCTCGCAGCTCGCAGCTCTCCGTACCGCATCGGCACGCCATATAGAGGAACACATGAAATCACTGCTCGTTCCTCTGGGTATGCCCAATGTACGCTTTGCTGTGGAACTGACTCCCCGCAAGGAACCGGATGCAAAGGGTATGGACAGTGTGACATTTCTTTTCTCGGCCAACAAAAACGGGACCTTGCAGAATGTGGCCTCCATTGCTTCGGGAGGAGAAATTGCCCGTGTCATGCTTTCGCTGAAAGCCATGATTGCTGGAGCCGTAAAACTACCGACCATCATTTTCGACGAAATTGATACGGGTGTATCGGGTTCGATAGCCGAAAAGATGGCACTTATCATGCAGGATATGGGACGACAGAACCGTCAGGTGATCAGTATCACCCATCTTCCGCAGATTGCAGCACGAGGAAGTGCGCACTATAAGGTTTACAAGGAAGATACTGAAACAGGCACCAACAGCCACATCCGACTGCTTACACAGGAAGAGCGTGTACAGGAAATAGCGAATATGCTGAGCGGAAGTACACTTACAGAAGCCGCCTTGAACAATGCGCGCGCACTGCTGGCAGGAAACTCAAGTCTTTAAAAACGAAACAAAACAAGATATGATTGAAAAAAACGAAATGATATTCGGCGTAAGAGCCGTCATCGAAGCCATACAGGCAGGTAAGGAAATAGACAAGGTACTGGTAAAAAAGGATATCCAGAGTGATCTCTCGAAAGAACTTTTTGCTGCACTGAAAGATACTTTCATCCCCGTACAACGGGTACCGGTAGAACGCATCAACCGTATCACGAAGAAAAACCATCAGGGAGTCGTTGCATTCATCTCTCCCATTACCTACCAGCGCACGGAAGATATTGTTCCGTTCCTCTTTGAACAAGGCAAGAATCCGCTGCTGATCATGCTGGACGGACTGACCGACGTACGCAACTTCGGTGCCATTGCGCGTACCTGCGAATGTGCCGGAGTGGATGCTATTATCATTCCTTCGAAAAACAGTGTCAGCGTGAATGCCGATGCCATCAAGACTTCGGCCGGAGCATTGCACACCATCCCGGTATGCCGTGAGAACAACCTGACCAACACCATCAAGTTCCTGAAAGAAAGCGGATTCAAAATCGTTGCTGCAACCGAAAAAGGCGACTACGATTACACCAAGGCAACTTATACAGATCCTACTTGTATCATCATGGGAGCAGAAGACACGGGTGTACCCTACGAACACCTTTCTCTGTGTGATGAATGGATCAAGATTCCACTGTTCGGTTCCATCGAGTCACTCAATGTGTCGGTAGCCGCAGGCATCCTGATTTACGAAGCCATCAAGCAACGCGGATTCGCTAACGAAGAATAAAAACATAAAAATAAAAACACATGAAAAAGACATTACTTATAGTAGCTTGTGGGATGTCCTTCCTTACCGGATTTTCACAAGAACTTCCCAAATGGGCCAGTAAAGCCAGAAAAGCAGTCTTTTCGGTCATCACTTACAATAAGGACAACCAGATTCTGAATACGGGAAACGGATTCTACATCGATGAAGAAGGAACCGCCGTTTCCGACTATACCCTGTTCAAAGGTGCCGACCATGCAGTAATCGTAACGGCAGACGGTAAGGAACTGCCCGTAGAATACATCATGGGAGCAAACGACATGTACGATGTTGTGAAGTTCAAGACGGAGTTCGACAAGAAAGCTGCTGCCCTGCAACCGGCCTCGCAGACTGCTAAGACAGGTGAAACCGTTTACCTGCTTCCCTACTCTACCCAGAAATCGGCCGAAGGACAGAACGGTACAATTGCCCGAATTGATACCATTGCCAACAATTCGTTCTACTATACGCTGAACATGCAAACTACGGATAAGACCGTAAGTTGTCCGGTTATGAATGCCAACGGAGAGGTACTGGGATTGATTCAGAAAAATGCCGATCCGGAAAGCAAGGAAAGTTATGCCATCGGTGTAACTTATGCATCGTCATTGTCTATCAGCCCCTTATCGGTAAACGATCTTACCCTAAAATCGATCGGTATCAAGAAAGGACTTCCCGAAGATGAATCGCAAGCCCTGGTTTATCTGTATATGGCGGCTTCTACGCTCGACCGTGACAGCTATCTGAACCTGTTGAACGATTTCATTGCTAAATATCCGGAAAATCAGGAAGGCTATCTACGTCGTGCTACGTGTTACATGAACTTCGGCGACGATACCCACAACACTCTGGCAACCGAGGACATGAACAAGATGCTTGATCTGTCCAAGCAAAAGGATGATGCTCACTACAACATCGCCAAACTGCTTTACAGTTACCAGTTGAACAAGGGAGATAAACCGACTTATGCCGACTGGACTTTCGACCGCGCGCTGAATGAAATAAATGAAGCCATCCAGATAGCTCAGCAACCTATTTACTATCAGGTACAGGGAGATATTTATTTTGCCATGCAAAAGTATGCAGAGGCGTTTACTGCTTACGACAAGGTAAACAAGAGCCCGCTTGCTTCCGCTGCAACATTCTATTCGAGCGCTAAAGCCAAAGACTTGATGGAAGGAGTAGACAAAAAGGAAGTTGTTGCCTTAATGGATAGTGCTATAGCACGCTTCAACAAACCCTACGGAGAAGATGCAGCCCCCTACTTGTACGAACGTGCCGGTGCCAAGATTGCGGTAGAAGATTTCCGCGGAGCAGTGTCCGACTATAATGACTTTTACGATGCCATGTTAGGACAAGTTTCGGCAGAATTTTACCTGACACGTATGCAGGCTGAAATGCAATGCCGCATGTACCAGCAAGCAATAGATGACATCAACAAGGCAGTAGAACTGGATCCGAACAATGTCAATTACTGGGTAGAAAAAGGAGGTGCATGCCTGCGTGTCAATCAGATAGACGAAGCTATCAAAGCATTGGAAAAAGCAATTTCGATAGACCCGCAAAACGCTCCTGCCTATCGTATGCTGGGATACATTCAGGTTCAGCAGAAGCAGATGGACAAAGGAATTGCCAATTTACAGAAAGCAAGCGATCTGGGCGATGAAGTAGCCATCGGACTACTCGAAAAATACAAGAAATAAAACATCCCGCCTGAATCTTTTTCAGGTATAAATCGAAGAGTCATAGTATATCCTTCCAACGTGGTTTACTATGACTCTTCTTTTATGTATAAAAATGGTTCAGCGGTTTCTGGAGTTATACTCGCAGCATAGAACCATACTTTGATAAATCTTTACGTAAAACCGGAATAATCCCGGTATTTCAATCCAACTACAATCGATCCAATTCCTCAAAATTCTGCTGGTGGGAACGGCTCTTTTCCTTACCAAAACGGTAAGATATATTCAGTTTTATCTGCCGGGATTCACCTTTTCCCCAGTTCCAAAGCTGGAAACCGTCGAAAGAACTATAATTATCCCAGTTATTGGTCCAGAACAAGTCTGTCAATGCCAGATTCACAGCCAGACGCTTCTTCAGGAACGTCCTGCCGAGTGCCAAGTCTACGTAACCACTGGGTTCCATCTTTTCGTTCGAAGCGCCCAGTCTTCGGGTAGCATACGATCCGTTTACCTCCAGCTGCAACTTCCACGGAAGCCGGAACGTATTCATCAAAGTAAAGATACCGGCAAAAGCATCTTTGTTGAACCTCCTGTAACTGTCGAAAGCAATATCTTTCTTGACATAATATCCTACCAGATTAGCATTCATCTCCCACCAGCGAACAAACTGAAAGCCCTGATTCAGTGTAATAGAGAACTGCTGTTGTTTACCTATATTTTTAGGAGTCATAATTACCTTGTTTATAGACAACGTATCTGTGATCTGTGCCTTATAATCTTTCATATAAGTATACGCCGCTGTCACCGAAGTACGCTTGTTGGTATATGTTGCGGTCACCCGATGAGTCTTTTGCGGAGTAAGGAAGGGATTTCCTTTCCAGTACGACAACTCATCCAGAAGGTATTCAAACGGATTCAGGTCCTGATACGCCGGCCGGTCTATTCTCCCTCCATAACCGACAGCCAGTGACTGCTCGTCCGTTATCTGATAATTCAGGTTGACAGAAGGAAAAACATTGAGATAGCTGCGCCTGTTCTCTTCATTATTCAAACCATTTATTGTAAACAACCGTCCGTCGGACCATGTCTGTTCTCCTCTCAGGCCCAGTTCCATATTTATCTTGCTCCCCAAAGGAAACGAATACAGTACATACGCCGCCAGAATTTGCTCCTTATAGGTAAAATCATTCGATTGCGTTGCGTCGATTATTTCCTGATTGTCTTTTATTTCATAAAACTGATATCCATTGTCTGCATGAACATTCGAAAACTTGATACCCGATTTCAACTCTCCCTTTCCCAGCTTATGCTGCTGATTATAAGCCAGCGCATAGATATGGATGTTTCTGCTGTTTACTGATTTATACAAATAGTCATTGATAATGTCACCGCCGGGCGACCGATAAGTATTGGGCTGCAAATTCCCGGAACCGCCATCAAACCACGCATAGTTTGCATCGAGGGTATATTTTGTACCCTCCTTCGGCATCGACACATAATAGACATTTGCCCCATACCGGTTCCCTTTCTGCATGTAATAATCGTTTTGGGCATACAGAATCTGCTCCAGCTTATCATGCGCCTGATCTCGGATTTCGGTAGTAGTAATGGTTTGTCCAGGGCCGAATAGCGCATTTGCAGTCAATTGTCCGCCAATCAGATTCCGGTCATTGAACTTATATTCAAAGTCCAAGCTGCCGGCAATGGTCTTTCGCTTGTCGGTATCACTTGTCGGACTATCATATTCTTTCCCCGACTGAATGCGTCGCATTCCGTAATCCAGATTATAATATCCGAACTGATGATGATAGTTACCCATCAAACTGAACTTGTTTCTGGTATAACTAAAAGCCAATTCGGTATTCTGACGGACATTATCCCAATAAGAAACTCCATTATTGACCGAAAACGAATATCCCTCCGTACGCTTCTGCTGCGTATTGATGTTAATGATTCCGCCGGAACCTTCCGCATCGTATTGCGCTGACGGATTGTTGATAATTTCAATAGAAGTAACGGTTGCCGATGACATAGACTTCAACATGGTAATCAATTCTTCCTGCTTCATGTAAGTCGGCTTTCCGTTGAAAATAATCAAGACACCGTTTCTGCCACCAATACTGACATTATCGTTGCCGTCTACCAGTACGCCAGGAGTCTTTTTCAATACATCCAGGGCAGAACTGCCCGCCAGCGAAACACTGTTCTTTGGAAAGAATACAGTATTTCCGTTGACAATACGTACAGACGGAGTCTGCTTTTCGCCCACCACAATCACATTGTCCAACTGGATGGTAGACGACTGGAGCCTGACACGGAAAGTGGTATCCTGGTGAGCCTGAAAAGGAGCACTCAGATAAGGAGTAAACCCCAAGCAACTAACGTATAATTGTATATTTCCCCTTGCCTGAAGACTGAAGATTCCTTCCTCCGAAGTAATACCCTGATTGAAAGGGACGCCCGTCTGAGCATTCATCACACTGACCACAGCAGCATCGACAGGCTGGCCCAAAGAATCGGTTACTAGCCCCGACAACGTAACATCCGGCTTATGCTTTTCCGGAACGGAGTCGGCCTTCTGAATGACATACGTATTCTCACGTACTTTCTTACAAGTGAGCGGTTTTCCTGCCAGTATTGCATGTACTACTTGCTCGAATGTCTGACCTTCAGCCCGACAAGTTACCTGATAAGCCTCTATATCCTTGTAATCGAACAGAATATGGGCACCACTTTTGTTTTCAAGGTCTTTCAGAGCTTCCGCCAGAGTGACATCGTGTAATTCTACGTCGATAGCTTTCGTAGTCTGTGCAGTCAGGACAGAACTGCACCATAAAACGAAGCAGAATGACTGCGCTAATCTTAGTTTCATAAAATCGTTCTTTTAAATTAGTATTTGCTATCAGTACGAATTACATCCGAAAACGGGTACCGGCATTTTAAATTATTTTCCGACAATGATTGTCTTATCTTCGAGAACGACGGGATTCTTGCTGACATAATTCAGCAATTCTATGATGGAAGCAAGTGACTCATTCCTGAAAGCCTTGAAATGCAGGCGGCTGTTCATGCATTCCTTATCCCTGAATACTACATTTACATTGTACCAGCGCCCCAGTTCACATAATATTTCTACCAGCGTCTGATTGTCGAAATAAAAACTGCCTTCACTCCAAGCAGTAATATCGGCGGTCTGTGTTGTCCTGACTGTGCGCAATTCATGCTTGTCAGTCAGTACGGCCTGTTCACCGGGACGGATAAGCAAACTATCTGCCCTCTGTGCAGAAACGACCTTCAAGGACCCCGACAACAAAGTTATCTTCATCTTTTCGGTGGCATAGTTCCTTACATTGAACACAGTACCTAACACTCGGGCACTTAATCCGTCGGACCGGACAATAAACGGATGGAGAGAATCTTTTGCAACATCGAACAATCCTTCCCCTTGCAGAGTCACCATGCGTATATCCTTACCGAAACTGGAAACAGCGTAAGAAAGGCTGCTTTCCGCATTGAGCGTAACACCTGTACCATCGGGTAATGTTATTTGCTTCTGCATTCCGCGTGGAACCTCAATTGTCATTACTCCGTTTATCGTTTCCTGCCTTACGGTATGTGCTGTCTGTATGGCTTCGAATACCTGTAATCCCTTATCCTCGGCTGTCGGATTGTGCAAAATGAAAAGCAATGCGATACAGGCCGCTGCCACCAAACCGATACTCCACGGAATAACCGATGTCTTTCTATGCCGGCGCTCGAATGCATTCCATTCCTTATTGATATCAGGTTGGGAAACCTGCTGCCGTGCCAAAGCCTCCCTTGCAGACAATATGGCACGTGCATTCTGCACACACTCTTCGTCGACAAACAAACTGTCTAGTTCTTCTTTCGTAAAGGACGACGGATTCTCTAAAGCCTCTAGAACACGAGCTAATTTATCTTCTGAATCTTGTTTCATGATACGAACTTTATTATTATACGTTTTGTCTTACAGTCTGGGTACTAACCTGAGTTACTTTAAGTCGAATTCCTGTCGTATTAAACGCAGGACTTTCATGATATGCTTCTTTACTCCACTACTGCTGATATGATACTCCTGAGCCACTTCGTCGTATTTCTTATTTTGAAAATAACATCGGATAAAAATACCTTTAGTAGGTTCTCCCAGTTCTGCAATAATTCTTTCAATCCGCGTCATCCGTTCTTCATAGAGGTCTGAATCATCCACTTCCTCTGCAATCATATGATAGAGTTCTACGTACTGTTGCTCTACCTTCCGGTGACGCAAATAGTCAAGACATCGGTTACGGACGAGTGTATAAAGATAGGAAGACAGTGTTTCTGGATTCAACTCATTGCACTGCGACCAGATTTTTTCGAATACGTCGTTTACAATGTCTTTCGAAGTCTCCTCGTCTACCACAAACTGGAAGCAATAATAATATAAACGAGTGTAATACGTTTTATAAACTGCCTCAAAACGTTCTTTCGATAGTCTGTTTTTCTTATGTTGAAAGTGAAATATTGGCATGAAACAGGAGTGATAAAAGCATAAAATGGTTTCAGGCGTACAAGGTTTTCTATAATAAAATCGCAGTTTCCATCTCAGTTACAAAGATGAATAACTACAAAAACGTATCTGTAAAGGTTTAACGACAGGCTATATTCTTTGTAAGATGTATTCAGAGGTTCTTTCTACTCATACGATATGTTCACTATGAGTAGAAAGAACAAGACATTCACTTGAATCATATTATCCGACAGATCATACTACTGGGAAGACCTGATAATTTATCCTCTAAACAGGTCTATCCCCTCGGCTGGTAAACGAAATGAATGTGGATTACTCATTCATTTCACTCAACTAATCTGTCCGAATGATAAAGCGAGAAAAACCGTTTACTCAACGCTTCAGCAAACCTATTTTCAGGTTCAGCTTAAAATAGTAAACGCCATTTTCACGCTCCAGATAGCCATACTTATCTTTTTCGGTAGAGCCTTTCTCCAATCGTGAATTATAGAACAGGAAATCGGCAAACGTCTGGCGATAGGCACGCTGATAACACAAAACTTCGCCTTCGCCTGTCACAAACAAAAAGCCACAGATAGCCGATTCGGTACCATTATATAGCTTCGCCGGACGCATTCCTGTAGCCAATGCCAACAAGAACTCCTTTATTTTATATTCGTAGAAGCCATGCTTGTTTATCAATTCATCCTTAATCTTAAGCGGATTCAGGCGCTTCACTTCTTCTGTCAGTTCGGATACCTTCGTAATGCCATCCAGCCACATCAGACGGGTCATCTCCGCAAGAAGGCGCCCCATGTGTAAGTCTATCATGGCAAGATTACTGCGGAATATCTTATCGGCTACATCGCTGTACTTCAATACTCCTCCCAGACGTTCAATCATCAACATACGAGATATCACATCATCTTCCTCGCCTTCGGCATTGATTTTATTGATTGTCGGTACAGCAAACTTTACGCCGGTCTGCTCGAACTTGAAATTGGCGGTACGTCCTCCGTCAAGCAACGGAAACATCATCCCCAGCCGAGAACGAACACAAAAGCCGGTAAGAGGTGCTACAACATCATAGAAAGCAACACTGAAGTCTGTACGGTCATCTGTCTTAGCTTCCAGATCATAAATAGCTACTTCATCCAGAAATTCTTCTACACCATCGGGAGAAGTAACATCATCCTGCTTACTGCTACGAATGGCCTGTAATATCAACTCAGCCACAGTTTCGAAATCTTCGCGCGGTACCAACTTATCCATTTTCTCTCCTTTTATGTGGATATTGTCTTTCTCGACGATATACTGGCGTGTTCCGTCGTGTTCTTCACGCTGTACCATTGCTACAGGAATACGTTGCTGTTCGTTTCTCTTTACATCTGGAGTTCCAGCATATACATAACCGTCTGCTAATAGGCGAAAAAATGCATAAAGTTCGCCCCATTCTCTTTTCGTTGCTTCAAAGGCCATATCATTATTTATTTTAATGAGCGCAAAGATAGTTAAAACAGATGTTAATAAAAAGCCTTTCAGAACATGCAAATACTAAACAATGTTATACAGCAGAAAAATAAGTTTCTTTTATTTGTAGTATAATAAAAAGTTCCTACCTTTGCAATGTGTTTTTCATAGTATTAGATTTAAGGTTAACAAAAGGTTGGAGTACAGCGGTACTCCTTTTTTTATGCCCTTACTCAAAGACCGACTATTCCTGTAGCTATTTTCCACAAAATCGCATATATTTGCACCCTGTATTTTGCTATTGTCTTTTTGGTAGTAGAATAAATTCTGAACAAAAATCTATATAACTATATTACAAGATAAAAATTATAAATCGATTATGGAACAAATTCAACTGAATGAACACAACAAGCAGGAATACCCACCCATGCATACCTGCGAACATATCGTAAACCGTACCATGGTAAATCTTTTCGGATGTGGCCGTGCCGTTTCAGCCCACATCGAACGAAAGAAAAGTAAACTTGATTTTGCCTTGCCACAGGCCCCCTCACCCGACGATATTGCACGCATTGAACAGACGGTAAACGAAGTTATCGCACAACATTTGCCAGTCACCACCGAATTTATCACACAAGAAGAAGCCGTCGGACGCTTCGATTTAAAACGATTACCCGACGGAGCCTCGGACACCGTCCGAATTGTACGGGTCGGCGACTACGATGAATGTTTGTGCATCGGTCTGCATGTAGCCAATACTTCAGAAATAGGTACTTTCCGTATCATCAGTTCCGACTATAAAGACGGAATTTTCCGTATGCGTTTCAAATTGATATAATCGATGAAATATGAGTAAGACAAAAAGGAGTTCTACAGGTTCACTCAAAGGCTTTATTCTTCTGGTTATTATCATAGCCGGTGCTCTTTATCTCTATCAGAATGATAATAAAGCAGCTCTACCTGAAACAGTAAAACAACAGGTGGAACAAACTGTTGATAATGCCGGAAAATTTATCGGAAAAGCGTCAGAAGAAAGAACTGAAAACAGGGGAAGTGTAACTGCATCGAAATTGGAGATTCCTGTTTCAGTCCAAAAACGCGATGAAATCAGGTTGGTCCGAACAGCTTTTACTATTTCATACAATAATTTCTATAAAACGCCCAACTGGGTTGCCTGGGAATTAACACGTCAGGAAACAGAAGGCAATGAGGAACGCAAAACGAAGTTCCTTCCCGACCCTGACTTGCCAGAGCCCCGGGTAGAGCATTCCGACTATACACATTCGGGGTATGACAGAGGACACATGGCTCCAGCTGCTGACATGAAATGGAGTGAACAAGCAATGCAGGAATCATTTTACATGAGTAATATCTGCCCTCAAAACCAGAAACTGAATCGTGATGACTGGGGAGATCTAGAAGAAATGTGCCGTAATTGGGCAAAAAAATATGGAAGGATTTATATTGCCTGCGGACCTATATACGATCAATCTACCCCTAAACGTATCGGTCAGCATAAAGTCGCTGTTCCAGACCGTTTTTTTAAAGTGGTATTGATTTACAACCGTAAAAATCCCATAGCCATGGGGTTCCTGTTTAACAACAAAGCAGGTCATAACAAATTAGAAAAATATATGGTTCCAGTAGATTCTGTAGAAACAATTACTGGATTGGATTTCTTTTCCCGCCTCCCTGACGATGTAGAAAATCGAATAGAAGCTATTATTCCAGCACTCCCTTAAAGGAGTGCTTTTTTCTTCACAGTTTCAAATACATATTGACCTTTTTTCCGAGTCAAGCCAGCATAATCAATGGCATGCTTCGGACAATGATGATAACACGCCAAGCACATTGCACAATGATTCCCCCATTCAGGCTTTCCATCTACCAGACAAACATTATGCAATGGACATACCTTCTCACATTTTCCACATGAAATACATGCATCCGACACCCGAAATAGCTTGGCAGACATTAAAAAATGGGTAAAAAGCGGACGTACAATATATGTTTTCATCCAAGGAAGCGCTCCCTCATGACAATCCATTATCTGCTCCCTCCTACTCAGTTTCTCAACAATCTCTTTCACTCTGTTTTCCGATTCCTTCAGTTTCTTCTGTGTCACTTGCAACGGATCAACATCAAAACCAGGTAAAGAAACGTAAGTATTTGGCATTATAATAGAAAAGCCAGCATTACACTGCCATCCTTTCTTAGCAAAAGCACGGCAGATAAGTTCAGGAGTTTTTCCGGTATCATCTCCACAAGTACAAACAAAATATATATATTTTGGAGTACATACTGAATATAAGTTTGCTATAAATTCAAGAACAACAGCAGGAGGACCCCAGGAATAAACGGGAAAGACAAGGCCCAATCTGTCCTCACTTGCGGTAAAAGTATCCTCCCGAACAAGCATATCTGCTATCGAATAAACAGACTCTCCCAACAATTCACCTAAACGTTCTGCCACCCAACGAGAATTACCTGTACCAGAAAAATAAAATATCATAAAAACAAAATATTAAAGCGATTAATAAAATGAAGAGTCAGAAAAAAATAAAAGCGAAGTTTTACATTCCGCAGAAATAAAACTCTCGCTCATTCTAAAAAAAGAAAAGCCGCACCCGAGGCGTGACGAAACTCCGATAAACATGATTTGAGTGCTCTCCCCCTTTGTAATCCACCGGCATAAATGCTACCCGAAGGCGTGGCCCGCCATTGGAAGATGAAGCTGTTCTCGGTATTTCTTATAATTTGATGAGTTTCCCGATTCTGCAAGTGCGGCTTCATTTTTGTATTACAAAAATAATACTTTAATCTGAAAAAACAAAATATAAACCACTTAATTTTTAATATAGACCAATAGCGTCAATTATTTTTCTTCAAGAAAAGAGATAATTTTAAAAGCTCCTGCTGACAAGTTCATATAAAAGCAAAAACGGAGTATCACTCTCCGTGACACTCCGTTCTTATTCGTTAATCGTACCTGTGATTAAGCAGCTTTTGCTTTAGCAACAACAGCTTTGAATGCTTCAGGATGGTTTACAGCTAAATCAGCCAAAACCTTACGGTTGATTTCAATTCCTGCTTTGTGCAAAGCACCCATCAACTTAGAGTAAGACATACCTTCCAGACGTGCAGCAGCATTGATACGCTGAATCCACAATGCACGGAAGTTACGTTTTTTGTTCTTACGGTCACGGTATGCATAAGTCAGACCTTTTTCCCAAGTGTTTTTAGCAACGGTCCAAACATTCTTTCTTGCACCAAAGTAACCTCTGGTTAAACCTAAAATTTTCTTTCTTTTTGCTCTAGAAGCAACGTGATTTACTGATCTTGGCATAGTTTTAATTCTTTTTTGAATGATAGCGCCGATATTTTACAATCGAACTTGAAGCTAATGCATTCGGTTAATAATTTAAAATGATACGTTTACGCTTTTTCTTTTCAAGATTACTTCATGCAAAGAAGTTCCTTAACTTGAGTCAGGTTAGCACTGTGTACCAATCCTGCATGTACAAGGTTTCTTTTCTGCTTTTTAGTCTTCTTAGTCAGGATGTGACTGTGAAAAGCGTGCTTTCTCTTGATTTTACCTGTTCCGGTAAGAGCGAATCTTTTTTTAGAACCGGAGTTAGTTTTTACCTTTGGCATCTTATTAAATTTTAATTATTATTACTCAATGGCGGCAACGCACTATACCGGCGCGTTACACGCTCTTTTCTGTTTTCATTCAGCTTCTTCAGCCTTTGGAGCAACCGGCTTAGCAGTTTTCTTAGGAGCAGTAGCCTTTTTAGGAGATAAAGAGATTGTCATTCTCTTGCCTTCCAACAACGGCATTTGTTCAACCTTCGCATAGTCCTCCAAGTCATTAGCAAAACGCAGAAGTAACACTTCTCCTTGCTCTTTAAACAAGATGGAACGTCCTTTAAAGAACACATAGGCCTTTACCTTATCGCCATCTTGCAAAAAGCCGATAGCATGCTTCAACTTAAAGTTGTAATCGTGTTCGTCAGTTTGAGGTCCAAAACGGATTTCCTTCACATTAACCTTAACTTGTTTTGCCTTTTGTTCCTTTGCGCGTTTCTTTAACTGATAAAGGAATTTAGAATAATCTATAATTCTACAAACTGGAGGAACAGCGTTGGGTGAAATTTCTACTAAATCAGCTTCGTGTTCTTCTGCTAGTTTTAAAGCTTGTGCTATCGGATATACGGCCGATTCGATATCATCTCCCACAATACGTACTTCTTTGGCGCGAATCTGTTCATTGATTCGATGCTGCCCTTTTAAAGTGTCATTTTTCATTAAAAATTCTTTTCTTCCTTTTGTTTGCTTTTAAATTATAAATTATCATTAAATTTATCTGTTTGTGAAAGCAAATATCGCATTGCTTTCACAAACGGTTGCAAAGTTACCATTTATTTATCATATTATGAACTTCTTCTGCAATATTTTTTGCAAAATCTTCAATTTTCATGGTACCTTTGTCGCCTTCACCTTGCTTACGTACAGCAACTTCGCCGTTTTCAGCCTCTTTTTCTCCTACAATCAGCATGTAAGGGATACGTTTCATTTCGTTATCACGAATCTTACGGCCAATCTTTTCATTACGATCGTCGACAATAGCACGAATGTCACTCTTCTTCAATTCCAGACGAACCTGATTTGCATAATCATTGAACTTCTCAGAAATAGGCAAGATTGCAACCTGATCAGGAGTCAGCCACAATGGGAACTTACCAGCAGTATGTTCAATTAATACAGCGACGAAACGTTCCATTGATCCAAACGGTGCACGGTGAATCATTACTGGACGATGTTTCTGGTTATCTGCGCCCATATATTCCAACTGGAAACGTTCAGGCAAGTTGTAATCAACCTGAATAGTACCCAGCTGCCAACGACGACCAATAGCATCTTTCACCATAAAGTCCAGCTTAGGACCATAGAAAGCAGCTTCTCCATATTCAACTTTTGCCTTCAGCCCTTTTTCCTCACAAGCTTCAACAATAGCTTTTTCTGCTTTTTCCCAGTTTTCATCACTACCAATATATTTCTCGTGATTAACTTTATCACGCAAAGAAATCTGAGCTTCAAAATTTTCAAGTCCCATAGATCTGAATACGATAGAGATAATATCCATAACACGCAGGAACTCATCCTTCACCTGATCAGGACGGCAGAAGATGTGTGCATCATCTTGTGTAAAGCTACGTACACGAGTCAATCCGTGCAACTCACCGCTTTGCTCATAACGACAAACTGTACCAAATTCAGCAATACGCAAAGGCAGATCACGATAAGAACGCGGCGTATTCTTATAAATCATACAGTGATGAGGACAGTTCATCGGCTTCAAGAAATATTCTTCGCCTTCTTCCGGAGTATGGATAGGCTGGAATGAATCCTTACCATACTTAGCATAGTGTCCAGAAGTAACATACAGTAATTTATTTCCAATTGGAGGACACATGACTTCCTGATAATCGTAACGAGCCTGAATACGGCGCAAGAAATCCTGCAAACGAATACGCAAAGCTGTTCCCTTTGGCAACCACATTGGAAGACCTTTACCTACCATATCAGAGAACATGAACAATTCCATTTCCTTACCGATTTTACGGTGGTCACGTTTTTTAGCTTCCTCTAACAATGTAAGATATTCATCCAACATTTTCTTTTTAGGGAATGTAATACCATAAATACGAGTCATCTGTTTACGGTCTTCCTGTCCTCTCCAGTAAGCTCCGGCTACAGACAATAATTTTATAGCTTTAATCGGAGCAGTAGAAGGCAAATGCGGACCACGGCAAAGATCTGTAAATGCTCCTTGCGTATATGTTGTAATGTGACCATCTTCCAGTTCCGAAATTAACTCACATTTATAGGTTTCACCTCTTTCACCAAACATTTTTAAAGCATCCTCTTTAGAAATGCTCTGGCGTACCAGTTCTTCTTTTTTAGCAGCCAATTCTACCATTTTCTTTTCGATTGCAGGCAGATCGCTTTCTTTTATTACGGCCTCTCCCGGATCTACATCATAATAGAAACCGTTTTCGATAGCCGGACCAATACCAAACTGAATACCCGGATACAGCTCTTGCAATGCTTCAGCCAACAAGTGAGCACTTGTATGCCAGAATGCATGTTTGCCTTGCTCATCATCCCACTTATAAAGTACGAATTCAGCATCTTCGTTAATAGGTCTAGTTAAATCAATAGTTTCACCGTTTACGCCACAGGCTAAAACATCCTGTGCCAAACGCGAACTGATACTTTCTGCAATCTGCAGACCAGTTACTCCTTCGTTGTACTCACGAACAGAGCCATCAGGAAAAGTAATCTTAATCATAATCTTTATGTTATTGATCTATTATTGAGTCGCAAAATTAAACAAATAAATGAAGAATAAAGAATGAAGGATGAAGAATTTTAAGCAGTTCACTTACAAATTCTTCACCCTTTCACGTCATTTATTATTCATTTTGTTTTTCTGTCACCGAAGTAAAACGTTTTATCACACTATAAGCCGAAAAGATACCAAGCTCTCCAGCCTTGCTTAAATCCTGTATACCTTGTCTATTATTACCCAAGAAAACATTTGTCAAGCCACGATTATAATATGCATCCGAAAAACGAGAATCCAATTCAATAGCCTTATTATAATCAACCAGCGCAGCATGATAATCCTTCATCACTGCCAATATATTACCACGGTTATAATAAGCATAGGCAAAATCAGGAGCCAAACGAATAACTTCATCCAAGTCACGACGGATTGCAGCATAATCCAATACACGGACTTGAGGTTGTCCGCCTACATCCACCTTTGACTCATACTCATCATTCGTATCACGCTTGCGATATTCTAATTGTTTATAATGAATAAGCGCACGCATAAAATAGGACGGGAAGAAAGTCGAATCACATTCTATCGCCGTATCTAAGTCTTTTAATGCATTATCAAAATCCTGTACTAAATAGAAATCCATTGCACGTGCATAATAATGCATCATGTTCTGAGGTTCTTTTACAATCTTCTCCGTTTCTTCATCAATAGAGGCAAAATGCAGTTTAACCTGCTCTTCTGTCAATGAAGCTTCATTATTGGTAATCAGCAGAGGGAGAGGTAACACATGACGATTGTTCAAATCATCAATATATTTGGAATAATTAATTTGACGTTTTACCTCCTCCTGACGCTCGTAATATGTCAAAGCAAACATAGGCTGCGGAAGAATCGTAATGTTTCTATCCTGCACACGCCCACGATAATCGGTCTTATACTTCGTAGTTTCGTCCTCATTGTCTGCAACGATAATCTTACGATAGTTGTTCATATTCTTATCCGATTTCTTACGAGTCTTATCTCCCGAAGAAGCTGTCTGACGCTGGCTCGATTTTCCATTCTGAGCATCAAGCTGTGCCTTCAGTACCTTAAATTCGTCTTCGTCTGCACCCCTTAAGTCACCAGTCTTTCTACGTGCCTGCGCCCTATACTGATATCCAGCCAAGAAGTTCGGATACTCATTAATAACAGCTGTATAATCCGCTATCGCTCCAGCAAAATCACCCGTTTTATCACGTAACAAGCCACGATTGAAAACAGCCATCATATTGTCAGGCTCTATTTGCAAGACAAAGTCAAAATCTTCAATGGCACGATTATCATCACCAACTTGCGCACGCAACAGTCCCCGATTGTAATGTCCTATGAAATTATTACGATCTATATCCAATGCCAAATCATAATCCTGCATAGCACCTCTTAAATTATTCTGATGATAGCGAGCCAAAGCACGATTAATAAACAAACCAGCATTACGGACCGACAAACGAATAGCCTCAGTCAAATCACTTTCAGCATCAGCATATTTTTCACGCTGCAAAAACAACATTCCTCTCGATGCCCATGTATCCGAATTATAACGATCCATTTCGATAGCTTTATCAGCATCGGTCATCGCCTGAAGTGTATCCTTCTGCTTCAGAGAAACCTCCGTACGCATCAAATATGCGTCTGTATAACGAGGAGCTATACGAATCAAGGTATCTAGATCGGCCTTTGCCACAACATAGTCTCCCTCGTGCATACGGCACAATGCCAGGTTATGCCATAAACTTATATTTTCAGGATCAAGTTTCAGAGCCCTCTCGTAATCTTGAATAGCCTCTTTAAATTTCTCCTGACGAATACGAGCAATACCACGTATCTGATATGCATTAGGCACAAATGGATTACGTTTGATAGCTTCTGTACAATCATTTTCAGCGCCCTGATAATCATCAAGATTCATCTTTGCCAAGCCGCGATAAAAATAAGGTTCCGCAAGATAGGGCTTAGCATTAATTACTTGATTAAAATACTGAATCGAAAGTACGTAATCTTCAAAATAAAGTGCATTTCGTCCAATAGTCATTACTCGGTCCGTATTTATCTGAGCCCATAATACCAAAGGAGAAAATACACCTATAATAATATATAGAAGTTTCCGAATCATTTTACTGTTTTCACCTTGTAAGAGCAACGAGCCTTTCCCTTCAGCATATTATTCAGCTTACCCTTTATCATCTGCTTACGCAAAGCTGACAAATGATCGATAAACATAGTTCCTTCCAGATGATCAAATTCATGTTGCATAACACGAGCAAGATATCCTTCTACCCATTCGTCGTGTGCATTCATTTCTTCATCTAAATAAGTTACATGAATCTTATCAGGTCGTTTTACATTCTCGTGTATGCCAGGCAAACTTAAACAGCCCTCTTCCATCGAAACCAAATCCTCTCCTACTTCCAAGATATGGGGATTAATATAAGCACGACGAAAATCCTTAAACTCTGGCATATCATCGGAAAGTACATCCAGGTTTATCACTACCACACGGATAGGAAGCCCAACCTGAGGAGCAGCAAGTCCTACTCCATCTGCACGATCCATTGTTTCAAACATATTTTGAATTAATTCCTTCAAATTCGGATAATCCGGAGTTATGTCTTCAGCCTCTTGACGAAGAACAGGCTGACCATATACGTAAATAGGTAAAATCATTGTTAGTTTATTTTGAGTTTTTAAATTCGTTTTGATTCAAGATAAGATTGTAGAATTATTGTAGCACTTATTTCATCCACCAATGCTTTGTTTTGACGATCTTTTTTCTTTAGCCCCCCCATCAACATTGCCTGATGCGCCAAGACCGAAGTAAAACGTTCATCCACCAGCTCAACGGGCATATCAGGTAATAGTTTTTTCAAACGATTCATGAAAGGTACTATATTCTTCATATTTTCAGAATCCTCATTATTCATTTGTTTGGGATGTCCGATAATTATACGTTCAACCTTCTCCTGCTGCATATAATTCAACAAGAAATCCATCAACTGATGTGTAGCCACAGTCGTAAGTCCATTGGCAATCATCTGCATCGGGTCAGAGACCGCAATGCCGGTACGCTTTCTTCCGTAATCTATTGCTAAAATTCTACTCATAGTTGTCGGCAAAAATACAAAAATTGCTGTAAATGGGGCAGAATACAAACATGTTTTTATATTTTTTCACCACGAAACTTAAAGTAAACAGAAAAAATATATAAGATATAACTTCACGACCCCTTGTTGCAAAAAACAAAGAGGACATGTCACAAGACATGCCCTCTTATATTTATTAAAATATTTGTTTAAGTAACAGAAGATTATTTCTCTTCACTCCAGTCCATAGCAGCCATACGCTTGTAAGAAGCATAACGTTTCTTAGCCATATCTTCACAAGCATTGAACAAATCGGCAGCCTCAGCAGGATACTGTTTCATTACAGAAGCAAAACGAACTTCACCCTTCAGGTAATCCTGGAAGTTATCCCAGTTCGGTTCTTTAGAATCGAGTGAGAACGGATTCTTACCTTCTTCTTCAAGAGCCGGGTTGAAGCGCCACAAGTGCCAGTAGCCACATTCTACAGCCTTAGCCTCTTCAGCCTGAGATTTACCCATACCAGCCTTCAAACCATGGTTGATACATGGAGCGTATGCAATAACCAAAGATGGTCCATGATATGCTTCAGCTTCGCGGATAGCTTTCAAAGTCTGAGCCTGGTCAGCACCCATTGCAATCTGAGCAACATAAACATATCCGTAAGTAGTAGCAATCAGACCCAGGTCTTTCTTACGTACACGCTTACCAGAAGCAGCAAATTTAGCGATAGCACCCAGCGGAGTAGCCTTAGAAGACTGACCACCTGTGTTAGAGTAAACTTCTGTATCCAATACCAAGATGTTTACATCTTCGCCAGAAGCGATAACGTGATCCAAACCTCCGTAACCGATATCGTAAGAAGCACCATCACCACCGATAATCCACTGTGAACGTTTAACCAGATAATCTTTGAATTCAGCGATAGTAGCACAGTAAGCACATTTATCTTTTGCAGCTTCTACCATCGGGATAATCTTTTCGGCAGCAGCTTTGCTCTTGTCAGCATCGTTACGTCCGTCAATCCATTCCTGGAATGCTTCCTTGTATTCAGCCGGAGTACCTTCAGCAGCGATAGCAGCCTTCATAGCGTCTTCCAGACGGTTACGCAGCTTCTTGTTAGCCAATTCCATACCCAAACCGAATTCACAGAAGTCTTCGAACAATGAGTTTGCCCAAGCAGGACCCTGACCTTTTTCGTTAGTTGTATACGGAGTTGAAGGAACAGAACCAGAGTAGATAGAAGAACATCCAGTAGCGTTAGCAACCATTTCACGGTCACCAAACAACTGAGAAATCAGTTTCACGTACGGAGTTTCACCACAACCAGAGCAAGCTCCAGAGAACTCAAACAACGGAGTAGCGAACTGTGAGTTCTTCACATTAGCCTTGATATCTACCAAGTGCTGTTTAGACTTCACGTTTTCAGCACAGTAAGTCCAGTTAGCAGCTTCAGGCAACTGACTTTCCAGATGTTTCATTGTCAAAGCCTTGCCACCCTTCTTCGGATTACCCGGACATACATCAGCACAGTTACCGCAACCCAGACAGTCGAGAACGTCTACCTGTACACGGAATGTCATACCGTCGAACTGCTTGCCGACAGCCTTCAGCATCGGGAAGTTAGCACCCTTCTGTTCTTCTGCATCGAGAACGAACGGACGGATTGCAGCGTGAGGACAAACGTATGCACACTTGTTACACTGGATACAGTTTTCAGGATTCCATTCCGGAACGAATGCAGCTACACCACGTTTTTCGTATTTAGCTGTTCCCTGATGCCATGTACCGTCTTCGATACCCTTGAATGCAGATACCGGCAGCAAGTCGCCATCCTGAGCATTGATCGGACGAACAACTTCGTTGATGAATGCAGGATCATTGTTGGCAGCAGCAGCTTCAACTTCCAAGTTAGCCCAAGCCGGATCTACAGTCAACTGCTTGTATTCACCACCACGATCAACGGCAGCGTAGTTCTTGTTGACTACATCTTCACCCTTCTTACCGTAAGACTTCACGATGAACTTCTTCATCTGTTCAACAGCCAAGTCTACAGGAATAACGCCTGTGATACGGAAGAATGCAGACTGAAGGATAGTATTGGTACGGTTACCCAGACCAATTTCCTGTGCAATCTGTGTAGCGTTGATATAGTAAACAGTAATATTGTTTTCTGCGAAATATTTCTTAACCTTGTTCGGCAAGTTCTTAGCCAGTTCTTCACCTTCCCAGATAGTATTCAACAGGAAAGTACCGTTCTTGCGCAGACCACGAGTTACATCGTACATGTGCAGGTAAGCCTGAACGTGGCAAGCAACGAAGTTCGGAGTAGTTACCAGATAAGTTGAGTGAATCGGGTGATTACCGAAACGCAAGTGAGAACAAGTGAAACCACCAGACTTCTTAGAGTCGTAAGAGAAGTAAGCCTGGCAGTATTTATCAGTGTTGTCACCGATGATTTTTACAGAGTTCTTGTTAGCACCTACAGTACCATCAGCACCCAAGCCATAGAATTTAGCTTCGAATACACCTTCTGCGCCAAGAGCGATTTCTTCTTTCTGAGGCAGAGAAGTGAAAGTAACATCATCCACAATACCGATAGTAAAGTGATCTTTCGGCATCGGAAGTTCCAGATTTTCGTATACAGACAAAATCTGAGCCGGAGTTGTATCTTTTGAACCCAGACCATAACGTCCACCTACGATCAACGGAGCATTTTCCTGTCCGTAGAATACGTCTTTTACATCCAGATACAAAGGTTCGCCGTTAGCACCCGGTTCTTTTGTACGATCCAGAACAGCAATACGTTTTACTGTCTTAGGTACTTTAGCCAGGAAGTGCTTAGCAGAGAACGGACGATACAAGTGAACAGCAACCAAACCTACTTTCTTGCCCTGAGCAGTCAGGTAGTCGATAGCTTCACGAGTAGCTTCTGTTACAGAACCCATAGCGATGATGATGTTTTCTGCATCCTCAGCACCATAATAATCGAACAAGCCGTAGTTACGTCCTGTAATCTTGTTGATTTCGTTCATATATTCTTCTACGATAGCAGGAACTGCATCATAGAACGGATTACCTGATTCTCTGTGCTGGAAGAAGTGATCCGGGTTTTCAGCCATACCGCGAGCAACCGGTTTGTTAGGGCTAAGTGCGCGTTCACGGAATTCAGCTAAAGCTTTCTGATCGATAAGCGGAGCCAAATCTTCGTTATCCAGCTTTTCAATCTTCTGGATTTCGTGAGAAGTACGGAAACCATCGAAGAAGTTCACAAACGGAACACGAGATTTAATTGTAGACAAGTGAGCTACACCAGCCAAATCCATAACTTCCTGTACTGAACCTTCGCACAACATAGCAAAGCCAGTCTGACGGCAAGACATTACATCCTGATGATCACCGAAGATACACAGTGCATGAGAAGCCAATGTACGTGCAGATACATGGAATACACATGGCAAGAACTCACCTGCTATTTTGTACATGTTAGGGATCATCAACAGAAGACCCTGAGATGCAGTATAAGTAGTTGTCAATGCACCAGCCTGAAGAGAACCGTGTACTGCACCGGCAGCACCACCTTCAGATTGCATTTCCTGAACCAAGACAGTTTCACCGAAGATATTTTTACGACCTGCGGCAGCCCATTCATCTACATGTTCAGCCATTGTAGATGACGGAGTGATAGGATAGATAGCAGCTACTTCTGTAAACATATACGAGATATGAGCAGCAGCTTCGTTACCATCACAAGTGATAAATTTTTTTTGTTTAGTCATACAATTACTAATTATTATTAGGTAATAAAATCTGTTTCAACTTCAATAGTCTCATCAATACAGAAAACCAAACAGCCATAAGGGAATCTGGTTTCCATGTCCTAATTCTGATTTATGCATAGCATAATATATATTAGGACTATTCTTGAACTTATATCCTTCGCTGCATATACGGAAGTTAAGACTTTCGTCTACCAGGAACGAAGTACCTTTTTCTCCTTTATTTACTTTATGATCTTTCCAAAGAGAATTGACAAAGAAAGTTTCCAGCACATCCTGTTCTTCCACCTTCACCGGATAAATACTGTACATCAGATTAGTATTGTGCATCATAATCTTTGCCGGCTTTTTCGGGAAGACTTCACCTTTGGGATAGACCATATTTATCAGTCGTGCATCGGCAAGATACTTAATGTAGTTCATCACTGTGGCACGAGAGGTTTGTATGTCGGCGGCCAATTGGCTGACATTGGGCGCAACAGGACCGTCTACAGCCAACAAATATAATAATTTTTTTATTTTCGACAGATATTTCAATTCAATTTGTTTGATAAGAAGGATGTCTACTTCTATCATCATATTCATGGTCTTCAACAGGTTCTCAGAGAAGTTTCTTTTTTCAAGGAAGAACGGATAAAAACCATGATGGATATAATCCTGAAAATAATTAAGCGGATTAGTATGAGGCAATATTGTTTTTGCAATATGCTCGTGATTAGTCAGAATTTCTTCCAGACTATAAGAAGAAAAATGATTTCCCGTCTGTAAATTTAGAAACTCCCTGAATGAAAACCCGCGTAAGTTATAGGAACGGACGATTCCATTCAGCTCCGGATTCTCATCTTTCAGACGCATGACAGACGAGCCCGTAAAAACAATCTTTAAATTAGGATAACGCTCATAGCATATACGGAGATCATGACTCCAGTCAGGCAACTTAAACACCTGATCTATCAATAGCACTTTTCCTCCGCGCTTGACAAACTCACCCGCAAAATCTACCAAACTATATTGAGAGAAATAGAAATTATTCATGTTTACGAACAAACATGAACGGTCGAAACCAAACTTTTCTTTCGCATACTGCAACAAAAAAGTCGTCTTGCCAACTCCCCGAGTCCCCTTAATTCCTATCAGACGAGCACTCCAGTCTATTTCATCCATCAGGTCGCGTCGCACAGGGGCATTGGTATGTTCAACCAAATAATTATGTGTTCTGTAAAATACTTCCATGAAATTCCGTTTCTTCGCTGCAAATATAGTAATACTTCCTCAATTTGCAAACTGGAGTTGACAAAATATTATTTTTTTACGCTAACTTTGCGAACGTAAAAAACAGGCATCTATGATAAAAGAAATCTATCTCTTTAATCCTGAAAACGATATGGCTTTGGCCAATTTCACACCTTATTATAAAGCACCAACAGAGATAATCCAAATGTCAAAGGATTTATCGGTACTGCCTGCATGGTATGCCCCTCAGGGAAGCATGATCAAACTAGATTCACTTTCACAAGCAGATTTGCTCAAAGAACAATGTCCCTTTCCGGAACTGATTCCACAAGTAGAATGGAGTGACTCATGGGACAATGTACCTTATCGCCCATGGGGATGGAATCCTTCTCTACTCCATGCTTTACAAATGGCCGGCATTTCTTCCCAATACTTATTATCGAACGAACAGATGGAAAAGTTACGTTTCCTGTCCGGACGGCAACGCTGTGTGGAAGTCCTAGAATCTTTTCCTTCCATGAACCATTTATGCGGACAGGCAACTATATGCAACTCGATCACACAAGTCAAAGAATTGGTTTCTTCTATTGGAGAATGTATATTAAAAGCTCCTTGGTCTGGCAGCGGAAGAGGGCTTGTTCGCATCTCACCAACCAATTGGACTCCGTCTGTCGAAGGTTGGCTGGCGCGGACCTTACGCGTACAAAAAGAAATAATGGTAGAACCTCTATATAATAAGGAGAAAGATTTTGCCATGGAGTTTTATGCAGAAGGAGGAAATATCCATTTTGTAGGCTATTCATTGTTCGAAACCGATTCTCATGGCAATTACAAGACAAATATATTATTATCAGATGCCAAAATAGAAGAGGTTTTATTGCGCTACATCCCCTCCCCTGTCTTACAGGATACCTGTTTGATTCTGGAAAAGAAACTTTCGGAAATATTGGGCAAAGATTACCAGGGATACTTGGGTGTCGACATGATGATTTGCCAGAGCCCGGACGGTTACAGCCTTCATCCCTGCGTAGAAATTAATTTACGCATGAACATGGGGATTGTTTCTCATATTATTTTTGAGCGTTACATTCAACCGCAAGCCCACGGCAAATACTTGATAGAGTATTATCCATCAAATGGAGCGGCTTTGGAAATGCACCATTATTTACAAATCACTCATCCCGCACATCTGCACGACAAGAAATTAGCAAAAGGATACTTTTCTCTTACCCCCGTGCTTCAAGACACACACTATCACGCTTTTCTCCTGCTGGACTGACTAGCGTTTTTTCTTTTTCCCTCCGAAAAAACTACGTACCCGACGCAGTATCTTTATACCAGTCATGAGCCCGTCGTATGCAGCGATTCCCATATTCACCTGCTGCATCAAGCTGTCTATCTTGTTTTTACCTTGCTGTGGGGCAAAAAGTTGCTGTGTCAAATCTTGCATGCGCTCCTTAGAAAGCTTCAATTCCTCCCGTTTAGCAAGCCTGCGTTCTCTGATTCCTTCTATACTATATGAAACTTGTTGTTCTGTGTTCATCGCCATACTCCTCATTCTTAAGTGTTAAAGTGAATTGGAAGAATTATCCAAGAATAATCTTGCCAAAAAATTCACCATAGGTTGAAAAATAAGCCGCTTGCGCAATCTATAGACAATCAAGGCTATTAATATCAGCCCCCCACCTATGATCGCATATCCGGCAACTAAACTTCCTGTAGCCGATGCCAATACATACACCAGCATAAAAGAAAGATAAAAGGCAGCCATCGTACCTAAAATGATAAGAATAAATATAAGCGTCAGCGTAGAAAGTAAAATCGTAAGCTTTTCAACCAAATCCAGCTTTGTATACTCTCCTTGAAGCTTCAGATAATTTTTGACTTCCCGAAAAAGCTCAGTCAGAGTGTCTATACTTTTGTCATTAGCAAACATAGGCATTGTTTTAAATAAAGAAAAGGCAGACTTTGCTTTTCCTGTAAAAGTCTGCCTTTCCATTGTCGATAATCAGTTTATTCTGCATCTTTTACTTCCGATGCGATCTGGTCTACCAAATCATCCATTTCCTCACGGTTCAAACGGATACCCTTTTTACGCAAAAGTTCTGCGATTTTATGACGAGTATCTTCACCTTTTTCAGGTGCAAACAATACACCTGCTGCTGCTCCCAGTGCCATTCCACCCAAGAATGCAGCTACAACGTTTAATGCTTTCATAAGTATGGTCTTTATTGTTATTACATTTACAAATATAGGAAAATCTTTGAAATATTATTTCTTTTAGACGTAAAAACTTTTTCTTATGTCAATAACCGCCCAATATTAACAGATTTTAATATCGTGACTATACTTACCTGCTTTTATATTACTACTTTTGCAGGTAAAATCAAAGTGGATTTGAACATAAACTTAAATAAATTTCAGTCAACATGAAAAAGATCGTTGTATTAGGAATGGGATTATGCGTCGCTTTGGCGTTCTCTTCCTGTAAATCAAGTGAAAGTGCTTACAAAAAGGCGTACGAGAAAGCTAAACAGCAAGAATTGGCTGACGCTTCGGCTGCTAATACTACTACAGAAGCTCCTGCCGAAGTCGTAACCCCAGTAGAAACTGCCCCTGTCGCTCCTGTTTCCTCTGCTCCGGTTCGTGAAGAAAAAGTAGAGCTGGTTTCAGGTAGTGGCCTGAAAGCTTATAGTGTCGTATGCGGAAGCTTTGGTGTGAAATCAAATGCCGAAGGTCTGAAATCACAAATGGATAACGAAGGCTATAATGCTAAAGTAGTGTACAACGCACAAAACAACATGTACCGCGTTATCGTAGAATCTTACGATACACACGAAGAAGCTGCACGCGCAAGAGATGCTTTCAAAGCCAAATACCCTAACCGCAAAGATTTTCAGGGTGCATGGTTACTGTATAAGCTCTAATAATATTGCCGATACGTCAGAAATATTATTCTATAAAACAGATTCAAAGCGATAGTGTTTAGACTATCGCTTTTTTTTGTACTTTTGCCCGATAAAAACAATAACATAGAATTTATGAAAATTAGACTTACAGCTGCACTTGCTTTCGTAGCTTTACCATTTATTGCACAGGCACAAGAAAAAGTAGTGCCACTGAAATATGGAAACATGGACCAATGGGTAACACGCAAAATACATGAATCGGGAGTCATTGGAGGTGATACCAAATTATTATATGAATTAGGTCCTACCAAAGTCATTGAAGGAAACGAAGCCTATGTCAATCAAGGTGGTTCTCCATGGGGAAACTCTAATGTCATGGCTAAGGTCATGGGAATTGTCAAAACTAATACCAGCGTATATCCCGAACGTCGTGGCAACGGATATTGTGCCCGTCTGGAAACGCACATTGAAAGTGTAAAAGTACTGGGACTGGTAAACATTACGGTACTTGCTTCAGGATCTATGTTTTTAGGTGACATGAAAGAACCTATCACCGGTACGAAAGATGGAGAAAAAGCACTTAATTCCGGTGTGAAGTTTACATCCCGCCCCAAAGCTATCCGCTACGACTACAAAGTACAGATGTCAGGAGAACCTAATCGTATCCGGCAGACAGGCTTCAGCCGCAAAAGCACCGTACCGGGACAAGATTGCGCCATCATGACCTGCCTGCTTCAGAAACGCACAGAAGACGCCAACGGAAACATCATTGCTAAACGCGTAGGAACAGCCATCATACGTTACAGCAAGACAGAAGGATGGAAAGACAAAGCTACTTATGAAATACAATATGGTGACATTACACACACTCCTGACTATGAAGCTGATTTAATGAAATTAGGTGTAGGTGGCTATTATGCACGAAACAGCAAAGGAGAAAGCGTACTGATACAAGAAAATGGATGGGCTGATGCCGATGAAACGCCTACACATCTTATACTACAGTTTACGTCCAGTTTTGGAGGAGCCTTCGTGGGTTCTCCAGGAAATAAACTATGGATTGATAATGTTTGTTTGGTGTACTGATTACCCAACCCGACTGAAGATTTTACAAAAAAGATAAACGAAGCGGACTCCACTTGAGATATTGCAAAAAATGAGCTGGGATCCGCTTTTCTTTTTACATCAACTGAAAGAACTACGATGCTGCAACGTGTCTATTCTCTCAAAAAATCGGGGAAATAAATCCCTTTCACTCACAACTTCACACCTAAAAAAATAAAGCCGAAGCACTTAAAAATACTCCATATTTTTGTAAAATCAGAAAATGAAAGTCATGCAGCTTCTACTTTTCTAAATACCGCATAAATAGCGAAAGGACACCTTTATGTTTTTGAAGAAACTTCTTATTTTTGCGGGAAACTTATAAAAACAAATTTATTTATGAAATATTTAATAGTTTCTGACATTCACGGTTCATTGCCCGCATTAGAAAAAGCGCTGGATTTTTATCGAAAACAGCATTGCGATATGATGCTGATATTGGGAGATATCCTGAACTACGGGCCCCGAAATAGTATTCCTGAAGGCATTAATCCCAAAGAAATAGCTGCCAGACTAAACGATATGGCCGACAAAATTATTGCCATTCGTGGGAACTGCGATTCGGAAGTAGACCAAATGTTGCTAGACTTCCCTATTCTGGCCGATTATGCATTGATTGTAGACAATGAAAAACGCTTGTTCCTGACGCATGGTCATGTATACAACGAAGAAAAACTACCCAAAGGGAAACATGACTTTTTATTCTATGGACATACACATCTGTGGAAACTCGAAAAAAAGGCTGATATGACCATATGCAATACTGGCTCTATAACTTTCCCTAAAGGAGGAAACCCGCCAACATTTGCAGTCTATGAGAATAATAAAGTATCCATCTATGAATTAAATGGTACCCTCCTTAAAGAGATTTAAAGTATCCCAGTACTCAAAATACACAAAAGACTGTGTTCATATTCCTACTATTCTTATGTAAATATTGCGGAGTGAACAACAGTCTTTTTAATAAAATCAACCAACTAAAATTTTAATATATCACTACATTAAATCTTAAATTTCGTCAACCGACGGCTTGCTTCCGCCCAACGGAATGGATATTCCCAGAAAACCGTTCACAGCTTTCGAGTTGCCTCCGAAATACATATAGTCTGTACCAACAAATACAGGACCCAGTTTCAGAGCTAAACCAAACGATTTGCCTCCAGCCTGAACAGGAGAATAACTTACGGCTGCATTAAACCAGCTCTTAGGACGTACTGTGGCCGAAAGTGTCAATTCATTCAATACCTTAGGCTGAACAAAATATGCACTATACATGGCCCCAACGCTTATTTTATTATTTAAAAATGCGTATTCACCTGCTACCAAAACCGTGGACGACAATTTTGTTTTATACGAAGAAGCTCTTTCTTTATCTTCAACCAAGTTAAAGCGTTCCAGATTTAAGAAATCACCACTCAAGTATTCCTGATAGTTATTCTGGTTGATGTCAACTTGCATATCATTGTCCACCGAAGCAACCGTCGTAGCACTGCTCTTCCAGTTTATAAAGCCTAAATCGAGGACTGCTGCCGAAAGAGTCAGGTTGTCAAGCAACTTATAACTGGCTCCAAAATCAACCCCAAATCCGGTACCTGATATACCAAATCCTCCTCCCTCAAAATCGAATCCATCAATCTGACGAATGGCATTGCCATAACTGTCGTAAGTATCGGCAAAACTCAATCCCCCACCTTTGATAGAGGTTGTGATATGAGCATGAGCGCTAGTATATCCTCCGTAAGTATTATTCCAATTTTCAGGGTTCTCCGGATTTTGAGGAATATTCATATCAACCGCAAATTCATCAACTTGCATTTCAGCATGGGCAATACCCAATAAAACCTTCACGCGGCCTCCTACAGTCAGCCTGTCGGTTACCAGACGAGAATACCCCAAACCTACTTCAGCATAAGCATTCACATCGAAGTTCATGTTCGATATACGCCCCTGAAGCGTTCCGTTTTCCAGACTAAAACGATTGGCGTCACGCAGATATTCGAACATATTTTTAGGAACAGAAGCCCCTACTTCTGCGCGTAATCCTACATTCACGCTCCAGAATCCTTTGCCTTTATACCACCCAAAGGAAAGAAGGTCCGTGTTCAAATTCACATTCAGACGGTTATCTTCCTTTAAGCGATTATACAAAGCATCATTCGAAAATAAATCAGAACCCGAATCGAGAACACCAATAATATCTTTCGTCCCCAATACATTAGATGAAGCCCCCATGTTGAAAGAGCCTAATATAGGAATATTGAAATATCCAATGGTAGGTTGCAAACCGGGATTCAATTGCAAACGAGAACTTGTTCCTTCCATAAAATAGGATGTACGAAGGTATTGTGCATGCGCAACTTCTACAAAAAGTAATCCCCCTATCAATAATAACGTCTTCTTAAATAAATTAGTCCCCATAATAGTCTTTATTGTTTTGTTTATACAAAAATAAGCAATTCTATATTAACAAAAATAAACAAAAGCCAAGCAACTAAACTAAACGGGCCAAATCGGGGACTAAGTAACCTAAATATGTTACTAACATGGAAGAAACATTTCTATTCCAATATGGAAATTCAAGGATATACGACATGCTCACGTCGATTTCATAAAAGAAAATCCTCTTCGCCATTTCTTGACAAAAGTGATCGAATCTGCCATATTTTTCGAAAAAGACGGTGATGTCAGAAAATATTTTGTACAAAAATTCTGAAAATTTGTACAAATTTTCAGAAAATACCGAGAGGTCTTTATGCCAATCTAGGCAAATGATATTGCTATGACCAGCATCAAACCCATTCATCAACATTTACCTCAGCCACATCTCCCATCTTATTCCGGACAGACAAAGACACCCTTTGGGTGATACCTGTAGTTCGCAGGCAAATTCCAACAAACGGCATTAAAGTTGATAGAAACATTCTATCAGTTTTTTCTTATATTTCTTCGAGACTTGCAGTTCTTCTCCCAATGAATTAAAGGGAGGATACATGATACAACGATTATCCTGAACCATAACAAGATAGTGCATATTAATGATATACGACTGATGTATCTGAGCAAAAGCCGGATCGTAAGAACAAAGCTGCTCGGCCGTAGTATTTCGCTTCAACGGAAGGAAGGTACCGTTGGAAAGAGCAACCTCCCATATTTTACGGGCAGACTGATAACGGAAATAACCAATTTCAGAAGTATGAAGAAAGCGTAAATCTCCCGTTGGCGTTGTTACGACAAAAGGCTTTCCGGCATCTGCCGGTACCGGCGGAATATAATCCTGAATAACGTATTCTTGCTTGCACAAACGTGTAAGTACTGTCTGAAGTTCATCCGAATCGACGGGCTTTAAAAGGAAATCGAAAGCTTTTGCCCGAAGTGCATCAATTACATACTTATCATGAGCCGTATAAAAGATTACACTCATATTCCATGAAACATACCCTTTTAACTTTGCCACCATATCCATACCTCTCATGTCGGGCAACTCTACATCCAGAAATACAAGATCCGGACGAATCTTCTCTATCAACTTCATTCCCAGCGCTCCGTTCCGTGCCTTTCCCTCTATCGAAATATATGTATAACGTTGTAATTCAAAACATAAATTATCTATTGCGCTTTCTTCGTCATCAATAATAACCGTTCTGTAAATCTTCTCCATAAATTTATATCCTTAATTCTTCTTAACAGGTATGAATAATTTACCGGTATGGTAAATTTTATTTCACAACCTGTTTCCTCTCTATCTTCTATCTTGACATTATCGATGGTCATGACTATCGGATCAGGATTGTACGAATTGAGTAACTGTATAGTCTGAGCCAGTATCTTCAGGCCTGTACCTGTACCCTCACCATTCGTCATCATCCGGAAACCTCCTCCATTATCCCGAATCACAATCTCGATATGTTGTCTACAATCTTTTATCTCTATCCAAAGTAGGCGTCTGCCCTCCTTTCCTATCAATGCATGCTTGACCGCATTCTCTACCGGTATCTGCAACAAGGTCACCGGAATCTTTATCTGCCGTATATCCAATGTCGGAGCTATTGTAATATACATCTCAAAATCCGGTTGCAGTACACGCTCCTCAATGGCAATGTAAGTCTTTACAAAATCCAACTCATCGGCCAAAGTCACTGCCGTACTTTCTGCCAGCTCCAAATTACGCCGTATCAGTTTAATCAGCTTATGCAAGTATGCATTGCTTTCCTGGTCTTTGAGAGAATTGATTTCTCTGCCCAAAATATTAAAAATAAAATGAGGAGAGATGCGGTTTCGAATATTTTTCAACTGCAATGAAGTGATAATAGCCTGCATCTTCAGCTCTTCCATGTCATGTTTCTTCTTACGATATAACAGCCATGCTCCGGTAGCAATTATGAGGAATAATACCGTCAGGCCACCGATATACAGCCACTGATGCAAGATAAGAACTTTATTCTCTGTTTGCTGGATAAGAATTTCTTTAGCCATCAGAGTACTGTCTCGCTGATATCTCAGGGCAAACTCCTGTGCCCGCATCTTGATGCGTTCACTTCGTATAGAATCATCAATCCGGCTATTCTCGCGCAAATAATAATATGCCTGCCGAAAATCCTTGCTTTGTTCGAAGTAATGCTGCAAATAACGGTTGCGGATATGTATCATATTGGGCTCTACAAACGCCGGTTTCACAGCTTCTTTCAGACGTTTCTGAGCTAAAGGTAGATTTCCTTCTTTCAATGCCAGTTCAATAAGCTGTGTGTCAATATAGTATAAGGCACTATTATTGTCGACTTTCTTGAAAAAATCATAACATCTGGAAAGATAGTAAGAAGCTGAATCTGTTTGATTCATCAGCAGGAATACTTCTCCTAAATTAATCATGGTCAGGTTACGCTCATACTCCATTTCAGGATGTGCGGAAGCACATGCCATTGAACGGCGAAAATACTTCAATGCTGTCGGATAGTCTTGACGGAAATAATACGAATTACCGCGGTTATTAAGATATATATTTTTTTCAAAAGGCTTCATGTCGTCGTAGTACCTGCCAGCACGATCAAAATAGGTATCACACTGGGCAAAGTCACGCAACTCCATGTAAACCTGCCCAAGTCCATAATATGCAGGGAAACATTGCTGCCCAGACAACCCCAATGAATCGGCCAATGCCAGCGAATGATGATACCATAAAGACCCTTTGTCATAATATCCTTCACGAATATAAACATCTGCCAGATTCAACATAACATTGAATCTCTTTATCTTTTCACCAATTTTTGTATACAAATTGTATGCTTGAAGGAACTTTACACATGCAGAATCGAACTTCGTTTGCCTTGCCAGTTGGTTTCCTTCCATATTGAATACCGAAGCACGTAAGGATAATTCTTCCTCACTTTCGTTGCAAGATGCACAAAACCGTTCAGCCATCTTCAACATACTATCGGCTTTTTGCTGACAAGATGTCAACATATATGCTTTCGACTTGAAAACGATACCACGATAATATAAAATGCTGTCTTTCAATAAAGGGAGTAGGCTATCCATCTCCGACAAAGCCTTCGAGGGATCACTCGCCAACAATGTATCCAACCGCTCCATCGTCTGTATCTCTATACCGGGCAATTGCGTGTCTTTCTTTTTTTCAGGATGACAACACGTACACAAAACCAGCATACAACTTACGATAAAGTATAATTTACACGTCATATTACTCCTTAAAGTTTAAACAACTTGACAAATGTATGTAAAAATAGCCTATACACAAAAATAAGTTTAAAAATTATGACCCGCAACCTATAAAATTACTATTTTTGAATATCGTAATTTTAATGAATGATTACGGTCATTTGTAAGAATCGCAAGAATTATAAAATTTATCAATAAAAATCACAAGTATATGAAAGAACTATCGAATGATAAAATTACTATTCAAATTGCCGACCATGGTGCGGAACTCATAAGCATCTGCGCAAACGAAACCGAATATTTATGGCAGGCAGACCCTCAGTTCTGGGGACGACATTCTCCTGTTTTGTTCCCTATCGTAGGAAGGGTATGGAACAACACTTATCGCCACGAAGGAAAAACCTACTCACTGGGACAGCATGGTTTTGCCCGCGACATGGATTTCCAGCTGACGTATGAGGAAGAGAATGCAGCTATCTATACGCTGGAAAGCAATGAAGAGACACTGAAGCTCTACCCCTTCCCCTTTGTCCTCGAAATTGGCTATCGTCTGAAAGGCAACCGCATTGAAGTTATGTGGAGCGTACAGAATACAGGCAGCGAAGTCATGCATTTCCAGATAGGTGCTCATCCTGCATTTTATTATCGCGACCTGACCCCTGAAACCAGTGAAAGAGGATTCCTTGATTTCGGGAAAAAGACTAAAACACTGGAATACATTTCACCGGCAGAAAAGGGATGCGTTTCGTCTGAACGCCACACTCTGACTTTACACGACGGATTGATGGAACTAAGAAGCGACACGTTTGCATGCGACACGTACATGTTCGACAATAGTCAGCTGAAAAAGATTACACTGCTCGACAAGAAACAACAGCCCTATATCAGTCTGGAATTCAACAGTCCGCTGGTGGCTATATGGTCGCCTAGCGTCGCACATCCCAATGTTCCTTTCGTTTGTATCGAACCGTGGTACGGACGTTGCGACAGTGTAGGTTACGAAGGAGAATTCAAAGACCGGGAATGGATGCAGCACCTTGCTCCGGGCAAGAGCTTTGAAGCGGGTTACTCTATCATTCTGGAGGATGTAAAATAAGATACTGGACTGAACGTCATGACCATATTTCTATATGACCAGACATTCGAGGGATTGCTTACGGCTGTATTCGATGCATACAGCCGTAAGTCGTTTCCCGACTCTATTTTAAAAATAGGAGAACCTCTCCCGCTTTTTTACGACGAAGTTTATACGGTAGTGACCGATTATGAAAAGGCGGAACGAGTATGGAAATTACTTGTCCGGAAACTTTCAAAAGGAGCCTTGACCACACTGACTTACAGCTGGCTGTCTGAAGCTCCGGACATAGCCATGCTGCTGTTTCGTTACATCCGGAAAATAACGGATGCTCCGCGATCCATAGAAACAAATTTTGCAGACCCGGATATACTTGCTGTCACGAAACTGGGGAAAAAAGTAGCCGATGAGCGTTATCGTATCCTTCAGTTTATGCGGTTCCAGAAGACAAGCGAAGGCATTTACTACGGAGCCATGGAACCTTTGTACGATGTATTTCCACTTACAATCAATCATTTTCGCGACCGGTTTGCCGATCAGAAGTGGCTTATCTACGATGTTAAAAGGAAATATGGTTATTACTATGACGGACAAAATGTTGACGAGATAACCTTTTCCAATCCTTTACAGACTCATTTATTGACAGGCAAACTAGACGACAGCCTGCTGGATAAAGACGAAAAACTCTTCCAGACACTCTGGAAGAGCTATTTTAAATCTATTTGTATCAAAGAAAGACTAAATCCCGTAAAGCATAAGAAGGATATGCCTGTACGGTACTGGAAGTATCTGACCGAAAAAAACTAATCAGACGTTCAGAAACAAATCTTCAGGATAGCCTATATCGACCAGGAACAAAGCATTTCCCGGCACGGATGTTCCGGCACTGCAACGGTTTTTGTCTTCTATCACTTTCCGAAAGCCTTCTACTGTAAGCTTTCCTCGTCCTACCTCTACCAGTGTACCTACTATCGCACGGACCATATTCCGCAGAAAACGGTCGGCCTGAATGGTAAAGACCCATTCGTATGGTCCGGCCTGGTCCCAGTGAGCCTGCATGATGCGGCAGTTGTTCGTCTTGACATCTGTATGCAATTTGCTGAAACTCGTAAAATCGGTATAGTCGAATAATACCTGTGCCGCTTCATTCATTTTCTCAAAATCCAGCGGTTGAAACACTCTCCATGCATAATGTCGGATAAAAGGGTCCTTACAGGTAGTAATATAGTATTTATAAGTACGATAAGTTGCATCGAAGCGAGCATGTGCATCCTGTACGACTCGCCGAACCTGATAAACAGCAATATCCGGTGGAAGCAGACGATTCAGTTTATCGGTCACGACATCGCAATCCAGCATCCATTCGATATCGAAATGAGCAACCATCAGACGAGCGTGTACGCCTGCATCGGTTCTCCCCGCTCCTGTCACCTCGATGGCATCGTCACGCAGGAAAGTAATCAATGCACGAGTCAACGTTTCCTGCACACTGGTCCCGTTAGGCTGAACCTGCCAGCCATGATAATTTGTTCCGTCGTAGGCTAAATAAATGAAATATCTGAACATACTTTTTATCGTGTCGTTATGTGGAAACATCCTTGTTTTAATTCATACTTTACATAGCAACGTTCCGCCTCACGCAAGTCACGCAATACTTCCGATAGCACCAGCTTCAATGTATCTGCACTTACATCCTGCATCGGACGTCCGTCGGGATCTTCTACTTTCGTAAAACGCTTCCAGCTCACATCAAAAGTCGTTCCATAAAAATGGCAGGAATTCAGCGAAGCATTTCCATTCGTCCGGCGGAGTTTTTTTACATCATCCTTTGTACGCAATACGGATGTCACGATTACCTTATTAGGATTCAATCCTTTCTTTTCCAGCGAATCCAGGAAATTTACCCCAATGGTATCCAGCAAAGCAGCTGCACGAGGAACGAGAAAAGGAATGGAATGAGTCAGAGAATCTACGTCATAATGTTCACCCGAAACGATTTCCTTTAAATCGCCATCGAGATTTACTGCTGCCTCACGCGACGAAATAGGACGTATGCCGATACGCCGTGCAGCCGACAACTGAACATCATTCAAGTCGCCAAAACTTCTTTTATAACTCACTACCCCACGAATATTGTGAGGATTATTCAGCTTTATCGATTTATCTTCATGACTACAACTGCTCAGTAAAGCAGCAGCTCCGATAGTCATCATACATGCTATTCCGATTAGTCTTTTCATATTTCCTGTCAAATCTTCTCCCTGCTATAATTTATAGAGCTGCAAAGATAAAAAATATTGGCGAAAACACAGAAAAAGGATCCTTCCTTTTCAAAATTCAAGCAAACCGACCAGTAAATTACCATCCGGAAAGCAAAAATTAATTTATCACATATCGTGTACAGATAAAAAGGAATGATTAAATTTGCAGAAGAATAAGACTAACGAGCATATCAAAACAAACTGAATGATCGAAAAACATATTGTACTAGAGGATATTGATCCGGTTATTTTCTACGGCGTGAACAACGCCAACATGCAAATGATCAAGGCCTTGTTCCCTAAACTTCGCATCGTGGCACGAGGAGATGTCATCAAAGTAATGGGGGACGAAGAAGAAATGTGTGCTTTCGAAGAAGCAATCCTCGCTTTGGAACAGCACTGCGCACGCTATAACTCACTGAACGAAGAAGCCATTCTGGATATTATAAAAGGTAACAAACCGCCTATCGAAAAGACAGGCGACGTAATAGTATACAGCGTTACCGGAAAACCCATTACGCCCCGAAGCACCAACCAGCTGAAACTGGTGAAGGAATTCGACAAGAACGACATGGTTTTTGCCATAGGACCTGCCGGATCCGGCAAGACATATACGGCCATTGCGCTGGCTGTCCGTGCATTGAAAAACAAAGAAATAAAGAAAATCATATTAAGCCGTCCGGCCGTAGAGGCAGGAGAAAAATTAGGTTTCCTGCCCGGCGACATGAAAGACAAGATTGACCCTTATCTGCAACCATTGTATGATGCACTCCAGGATATGATTCCAGCTGCCAAACTGAAGGAATACATGGAACTGAATATTATACAAATTGCCCCACTGGCCTTTATGCGCGGACGTACGCTGAACGATGCGATTGTCATTCTAGACGAAGCTCAGAACACCACTACCCAGCAGATTAAAATGTTTCTGACACGTATGGGTATGAACACCAAGATGATTGTTACGGGAGATATGACACAAATAGACCTACCCTCCTCGCAGACATCGGGACTGGTGCAAGCACTCCGCATTCTAAAAGGAGTAAAAGGAATCAGTTTCGTAGAGCTGAACAAGAAAGATATTGTCCGTCATAAACTGGTAACCCGCATTGTTGAGGCTTACGAAAAATTCGAAGAGAACTCCAAGGCCAGCAAAAGTGCCCAGAAACTTGCTCTAAAGAAAACAGAAGACAAAACAACAATCTGCTAATATAACTGAAACACATCATTCATTACTAAACACATAAAGAAAATGAGTAAAGCTTTAACTAAAACAGACTATCACTTTCCGGGACAGAAAAGTGTATATCACGGAAAAGTGCGCGATGTTTATAACATCAACGATGAAAAATTAGTAATGGTTGCTACCGACCGTATTTCTGCATTCGATGTTGTATTACCCGAAGGTATCCCTTACAAAGGACAAATGCTGAACCAGATTGCAGCAAAATTCCTCGACGCTACTACAGATATCTGCCCTAACTGGAAACTGGCTACTCCCGACCCGATGGTTACCGTAGGAGTTATGTGTAAAGGTTTTCCTGTAGAAATGATCGTACGCGGTTACTTGTGCGGAAGTGCATGGCGTGCATACAACAGCGGTGTCCGCGAAATTTGCGGTGTACGTCTGCCCGAAGGCATGCGTGAAAACGAGAAATTCCCTCATCCTATCATTACCCCGACTACCAAAGCCGAAATGGGTATGCACGATGAAGACATCTCTAAAGAAGAAATTCTGGCAAGAGGTCTGGCTACTCCCGAAGAATATGAAACACTGGAACGCTACACTCTGGCATTGTTCGAACGCGGAACACAGATAGCAGCAGAACGTGGTCTGATTCTTGTCGACACAAAATATGAATTCGGTAAGTACAATGGTGAAATTTACCTGATGGATGAAATCCATACTCCCGACTCAAGCCGCTATTTCTACCTAGACGGATACCAGGATCGTTTCGAAAACGGCGAACCTCAGAAGCAGCTGTCTAAGGAATTTGTCCGCGAATGGTTGATGGCGAACGGTTTCCAGGGTAAAGAAGGACAGACTGTTCCTGAAATGACTCCTGCAATCGTTGCTTCTATCAGCGACCGTTATATCGAACTGTACGAGCACATCACAGGTGAAACCTTCGTAAAAGCAGACACAGATCACCTGGCAGAACGTATCGAAAAGAACGTTACTGAATATTTAGGATAAAACTGAATGAGGAATGAAGAATTGAGAGTGAGGACGTTTTTACTCCTCACCATTCTTCATTCTTCGTTTTTTCATACTTAATTTTTCACTCTTTATCTTATGCCTCATTACCCACAAGAAGAAATAAAGCCTTATAACGAAAACGAAAGCAAAGCCGTACAAGTAGAAAAGATGTTCGACAATATCGCTCCTGCCTACGATAACCTGAACCATGTGCTTTCATGGGGAATAGACAAGAGCTGGAGGCGCAAGGCCATCCGCTGTCTGAAACCGTTTCATCCACAGCATATCATGGATGTGGCAACAGGTACAGGCGACTTCGCTCTACAGGCTTTCGGCATGCTCCGCCCGCAGGAACTGATTGGAACTGACATTTCGGAGGGAATGATGAACATAGGACGTGAAAAGGTAAAGCAGGCCGGATTCTCCGACCACATTACCTTTGCTAAAGAAGACTGTACCGCCCTTTCCTTCCCCGACAACCGCTTCGATGCCATCACAGTAGCATTCGGAGTGCGTAATTTCGAGAATCTGGACAAAGGACTACAGGAAATGCATCGCGTATTAGTACCAGGAGGACATCTTGTCATTTTGGAATTATCCGAACCGGAGTGGTTCCCCATGAAGCAACTATATGCTGTTTACTCCAAAGTGGTGATACCTACCCTGGGAAAATTCTTCTCGAAGGACCGCAGTGCCTATACTTATCTCCCTCAGTCTATCAAGGCTTTTCCACAAGGCGAAGTCATGCAAGGTATTATCCGCAAAGCCGGATTTAGCCAAGTGTCCTTCCGACGGCTGACACTGGGCATCTGCACACTCTACTTTGCTACAAAATAATCTCAACTTCAAACATTGCTTTTATGAAAAAATTCGGTTTGATAGGCTACCCGCTCGGACACTCTTTCTCCAAGAATTTCTTCAACGAAAAGTTCCAGTCGGAGAATATCGATGCGGAGTATGTCAATTTCGAAATACCTACCATAGAGGACTTCCCTCAAATCATCGCTTCCAATCCTAACCTGGAAGGACTGAATGTTACAATTCCTTACAAAGAAAAAGTCATTCCTTACCTGAATGAAGTAGCACCCGATGCTGCTGCTATCGGAGCGGTAAATGTTATCAAATTCGAACGTAACAAAGGCAAGCTTAAATTAATAGGACATAACTCCGATGTCATCGGATTTACACGTTCCATCGAGTCCCTACTGGAATCATATCATACCAAGGCTCTTATTTTGGGAACGGGAGGAGCTTCGAAAGCCGTAAATTATGGGCTCAAGCAATTAGGTCTGGAAACTCTTTTTGTTTCACGAACCAGTCACAATGACCATACCATTACTTACGATGAACTGACTCCTGCCCTGATGGAGGAGTACAAAGTTATCGTCAATTGTACGCCGGTAGGTATGTATCCGCAGGCAGACAAATGCCCCAACATTCCTTATGAATGTCTTACGCCAAGACATTTGCTATACGACTTGCTATACAATCCTAACACAACCTTGTTCATGAGAAAAGGAAGTGAACATGGAGCCGTCGTAAAAAACGGACTGGAAATGCTTTTGTTGCAAGCTTTCGGAGCATGGGATATTTGGAATCAGTAAACTAATCTGCGGAAAGAAAATATACGGTCCAATCTTTTACATACATGAAAAAGCGAATTGTCTTTGTTGTCGGAATCATAGTGCTGCTTCTGGCAGGCATCCTTGCCGGAGGAAGCTGGTACATGGTGGATTATTCCTTGCGCCCCGAAAATAGAGGAAAGGACATGCAGGGCTCACTGACCTTTATGCGGGAAAAGTATCCTCACATCGTTCCGTGGCTGGACAGCCTTGAAAGACATCAGGCACTGCGCGACACTTTTATCACGTCTGCCGACGGCATACGCATGCACGCTTTTTATGTGAAAGCCATGCAACCGACCTCACACACGGCCGTCATCGTTCATGGATATACAGACAATGCAATCCGCATGTTCCACATCGGATATCTTTACAACCACTCGCTGGATTACAACATCCTGCTGCCCGATTTACGGTATACCGGACTGACAGAAGGTGATGCAATCCAGATGGGATGGTTAGACCGCAAGGACGTAATGCAATGGATAGACGTTGCCCCCTCACTTTTCGGCGATTCTTTGCAGGCAGTTGTACACGGCATTTCGATGGGAGCTGCTACAACCATGATGGTTTCGGGGGAAACTCTCCCTGCATACATCCGGTGCTTTGTAGAAGACTGCGGGTATACCAGCGTATGGGATCAGTTTAAGAAAGAACTCAAAGAGCAGTTCGGGCTTCCTGCCTTTCCGCTGCTTTATACTTCCAGCTGGTTATGCGAATGGCAAAACGGATGGAATTTCAAGGAAGCCTCAGCCATTCAGCAGGTTGCCAAGTGCCATAAACCGATGTTATTCATCCATGGCGATCAGGACGACTTCGTGCCAACCTACATGGTCTATCAGCTATACGATGCCAAACCGGCTCCCAAAGAACTCTGGATTACTCCGGGAGTAGACCATGCCAACTCCTACTTTAAGTATCCGGAAGAGTATACTGCCCGCATAAAAAGCTTTACAGAAAAATATATTCCCTGATACTTGAAATTTTCTCTGACACAAAACCCACAAACGATTATTTCTGCCTGGAAACGATCTACGGGATTTAGTGGATATCCCATGTACAAAAAGAAAAAAGACAAACAGCCTATCTGTCCAACACGCTATTGTTCCCCTTATGTTTTGTACAAAAAATAAATTCTTTTGTACAAACTTTCAGAAAACCTCTCGACGTTTTTCCGAAACCGTCGCTGCGTTTTGGAAAGATATGCTCTTTGTCCTTTAGAAATTCTTTATCAAACGATTAAAGTTCCTCCATCTTCTCTGTCAGTATTCCCCAGCTTGAACGAAGACTTGCGTTACCTACAGACTGATTATACGCTTGCAGTGCTCCCTTCGGAACCAACACTCGTTCTACTTGCTGAGGAAGGGAATAAGTCTGCAAGGCTGGAGGCGTTGCCGTCTTTACCGTCAACAGTTTCACCATACTGTTACCCAGCGCATTGAAAGCCATCTTCTTGAGGTTCTTTCCCAACGTTACAGATTCCAGATTCACTACCCCCGAGAAAAGAGTCTGTCCGAGCGATTCTAGACTTTCCGGGAACTCCACTACCGACAATTTCGGACAATACTGAAAGACACCGCCGTTCATTACACCTTCTGTCTCTTGACCGGCACTACCATGACTACGTACTTCACGCAAGTCCTGACACAAATAGAATGCACGCCCCTCTATCAATTTGATACCATTGGGTAACGTTATGCTTTCTACTCCCGACTCTCGGAAAGCTTCTCCTCCGATTGTTTTCAATCCTTCGGGAAAAGTCATCGAATGCAGGCGATCGGTGTGCAGGAATGCCTGTCTGGCTATTTTCTGGAGGTGTGCAGGAATGCCTGACTGGCTATTTCCTGAAGCGTAACCGGCAACTTGATTTCTTCGGCGCCTACTTCCGAGAATGCGCGCTTAGGAATAAGCTGTACCTGCGTAACCGACAAGTCTATTCGGCTCAGGTTACGGCAACCATAGAAACAATATTCGCCTAACGTCTTCAAACTTTTCGGGAAGACAATTTCTTTTACCGGATTCCCTCTAAATGCATCGGCTTGTATTTCCTCTACACCTTCCGAGAAAACGATTTTATCAAATACACAAGTGGAAAAAGCTGTCGGACTGATAACCTTCGCTTCCGCAGGTACCCGATAGACTTCCCCTTGTTTCTCAAGGACTTCCGTCAATACACCGTCAGTTACCACGTAATCGATAATCTTCACCATAAAAGAAGCCTGCTTCTCCTCCAGAGAAATTGTCACCGGCAGTTGCTCTACAGCCTTTTCCGTAGAAAATCCAGAAAGATTTTCCGCCGTAACCTCCAGCTTCTTCCGTTCTCCGCTACTATATATTCCTTCCACAACCAAGCCATCCAGACTGACAGGATCTGTGGAGCGAAGCAGATAAGTTGTCCGAACAGGAGGAGTTACGACCTCTATACGCGTAAGGACCGCGGCCTCGTCCGGCGATGAGGATGGTTGTTCGTCTTTTTTCCCCGAATCATTGTCAGACGAAGATACCGTTGTCTGTTTGTGTTTCTCCACTACCGGATCTTTCTTGCACGCCGGAATTATCAACATTGCTCCCGCAATCATCAAGCAATAACTAAATTTCAAATTCATACACTCTTTACTAATAAAAAGAAAATAAGTTAATAATCAAAAGCCTGCCTAAACTATTATCCCACTCTCCTCAATGAATATTTATCCGAGAACCTTTTATCTGTGTTCCTCCAAACAGCCGCTCTTTCTGACCTACAACGACAGAAAAAAGGCACACACAACCTGCTTTTTCGGAAAAATCAAACAGGCTTAAATCTATATAACCCTTTTAAGTGTCCTTTTGTTCACACGATAATGATTTTTCAATAAGGTGTTCGTTTTTACGGGTTATTTTATGTATGTTTGTAACTGAAACCAAATACAACATTACATTTATGAAAAAAACATGGATTATCATTATTGCCGTAATAGCAGTCATTGCCATTTACGGAGTTTCTTCGTATAACTCAATGGTATCACAGGAAGAAGCTGTAGGAACAGCCTGGAGCAATGTGGAAAATCAATACCAGCGCCGTGCCGACTTGATACCGAACCTGGTCAATACCGTCAAAGGATATGCAGCACACGAAAAGGAAACATTCGATGCCGTAGTATCAGCTCGTGCAAAAGCTACACAGACAACAGTCAGCATTGACGACCTGACTCCTGAAAAGATGGAAGCATATCAGCGTGCACAAGGCGAAGTGGGCAGTGCATTGAGCCGTCTGCTTGCCGTAACAGAAAACTATCCGGAACTGAAAGCCAATGAAAATTTCCAGACACTTCAGGCACAGCTGGAAGGTACAGAGAATCGTATCAGCGTGGAACGTCGTAACTTCAACGATGTGGCACGCGCATACAATACATCCATCCGCCGCTTCCCGAAGAACATTTTTGCCGGCATGTTCGGATTCGAAAAGCGTCCTTACTTCGAAGCTCAGGAAGGTGCTGAAAAAGCTCCGGAAGTTAAATTCTGACAAGAATGAGAAGAATCATATCGCTCGCCCTGCTGGTTTGTTTCTTTACCACGGTTTGGGCTCAGTCGCATGCCTATAAGGTAGAAGAAATTCCCATGGTTCACCTACAGAACCGTACCCGCTACGTCAGCAATCCCGACGGAGTATTGAGTGCCGGTGCCGTAGCTGCCATGGACACGACTCTGTTTGCTCTGGAACAACGTACGGGTGTGCAGACACTCGTCGTAGCTGTCAAACAAATAGACGGAGGCGACTGCTTCGAGTTTGCCTATCAGCTGGGAAAAAAGAACGGTGTGGGTGAGAAAGGAAAAGACAACGGACTGGTTATCTTGCTGGTAACGGAAGAACGATGCATCCAGTTTGCGACAGGATACGGCTTGGAAGGTGTCCTCCCCGATGCGGTCTGCAAACAGATACAAGTGCGATACATGAACAAGTATCTGGGAGAAGGCAACTGGGATGCCGGTATGCTGGCAGGCATTCAGGCCGTCAGCCGGCAGTTGGACGGCACAGGAGAACCTCCCGTCCCCCGGCAGGAAGAAGAAAGCGGCTACCTGCTTCTCGTCATTCTGATATGCTGTTTCGTCATTGTTCCTGCACTTTTATGGTTCAGTGTACGCCAGCGCAAGAAATGTCCGCTCTGTCATAAACACACACTTCGCCAGCTTTCCGTACGTACCGTTTCACGTATCAACGGCATCCGTACGGAAGAAATCGTACTACAATGTACCAATTGCGGACATGTGGTTCGTCGTCAACGGCAGAAACGCGACGAAGACGATTTCCATCATCGTGGAGGCAACGGAGGGCCTTTCCTTGGCGGACCGTTCTTCGGAGGAGGCTTCGGAGGAAGTGGCGGCGGAGGAGGCTTCAGTGGCGGCTCTTTCGGTGGAGGAAGCTTCGGCGGCGGAGGAGCAGGAAGCAAATTCTAACTTTAAACGAACATTTAAGAAGCTATGTACAACAATACATTTGGAAACATATTCCGTCTGACCAGTTTCGGTGAGTCGCACGGAAAAGCGATAGGTGGAGTGATTGACGGATTCCCGGCAGGCATTGCCATCGACATGGAATTTATACAAAAAGAATTGAGTCGTCGTCGTCCGGGACAATCGGCTATCACAACCGCACGCAAGGAAGCCGACGAAGTGGAATTTCTTTCGGGAATCTACGACGGAGTGTCAACGGGTTGTCCTATCGGTTTTGCCATATGGAATACCAACCAGCACTCGAACGATTACGATAACATGAAGGATGTTTACCGTCCTTCGCACGCAGATTATACTTATACCCAGAAATATGGAGTACGCGACCATCGGGGTGGAGGCCGTTCGTCTGCCCGTGAAACAATTGCCCGCGTGGTAGCCGGAGCACTGGCCAAGCTTGCCTTGCGCCAACTGGGTATCAGTATCACGGCATTTACCTCGCAAGTGGGTCCGTATAAGCTGGATAAAGACTATACGGCATACGACCTGACAACAATAGAAGACAATCCGGTGCGCTGCCCCGATCAGGAACTAGCACGCCAGATGGCCGACTTTATTTTCCGTATCAAGGGAGAAGGTGATACCATCGGCGGAGTAATAAGTTGCGTCATCAAGGGATGTCCCGTCGGACTTGGGCAGCCGGTATTCGGAAAACTGCATGCCGCCTTAGGAAATGCCATGCTGAGCATCAATGCCGTAAAGGGATTTGAGTACGGACAAGGCTTCAGCAACATGGAACTAAAAGGAAGTCAGCAGAACGATATCTTCTACAACAACAACGGAAAAATAGGCTTCCGCACCAACCGCTCAGGAGGTATTCAGGGAGGTATCAGCAACGGACAGGATATTTACTTCCGCGTAGCTTTCAAACCCGTGGCAACGGTACTCATGGAACAGCCTACGGTAGACATCCACGGTAACGAAACCATCCTGAAAGCCCGTGGACGACACGATCCCTGCGTGCTGCCCCGTGCAGTCCCCATCGTGGAAGCGATGGCTGCCATGACGCTGCTCGATTACTATTTACTTAACAAAGCCTCAAAATTATAATCATCATCATGGAAATAAAACAATACATCAAAGAAAACGAATCTCGCTTTCTGGACGAACTCTTCAGCCTGATTCGTATACCCAGCATCAGTGCCTTGCCTCAACACAAGGATGACATGCTGGCCTGTGCCGAACGCTGGCGCCAGTTGTTGCTAGAAGCAGGAGCAGACGAAGCGATGATTATGCCCTCGCAAGGCAATCCGCTGGTCTATGCCGAAAAGCGTGTCAGTCCCGATGCGCCCACCGTACTGATTTATGCTCACTACGATGTCATGCCTGCCGAACCGCTCGAACTATGGAAGAGCCAGCCCTTCGAACCTGAAGTGCGCGACGGTCGTATCTGGGCACGCGGAGCCGACGACGACAAAGGGCAGGCAATGATTCAGGCAAAGGCATTCGAATATGTAGTCAAAGAAGGATTGCTGAAGCACAACGTGAAGTTCATTTTCGAAGGAGAAGAGGAAATCGGTTCCCCCAGCCTGAATGCGTTTCTGAAAGAGCACAAGGAACTGCTGAAAGCCGACGTAATCCTCGTTTCAGACACAAGCATGCTGGGAGCTGATCTACCTTCGCTGACAACCGGACTGCGCGGACTGGCTTACTGGGAAATCGAAGTAACGGGGCCAAACCGTGACCTGCATTCCGGACACTTCGGCGGAGCCGTTGCCAACCCTATCAACACCTTGTGCAGCATGCTCGCACAAGTTATCGATGCCGACGGCCGGATTACGATCCCCCACTTCTACGACGATGTGGAAGAAGTACCCGCTGCCGAACGTGACATGATAGCTCATATTCCTTTCGATGAGAAAAAATACATGGAAGCCATCGGCGTAAAGGCACTGAAAGGTGAAAAAGGATATTCTACATTGGAGCGCAACAGCTGCCGCCCGTCGTTCGATGTCTGCGGAATCTGGGGAGGCTATACGGGAGAAGGCTCCAAGACCGTCCTGCCTTCGAAGGCGTATGCCAAAGTTTCCTGTCGTCTAGTACCTCACCAGAACCATGAAGTTATTTCAAAGCTGTTCGTAGATTACATCAACAGCATCACGCCCGACTATGTACAAGTGAAGGTTACCCCTATGCATGGCGGAGAAGGTTATGTATGTCCGATTTCTCTCCCAGCCTATCAGGCAGCAGAAAAAGGATTTACCAAAGCATTCGGAAAGAAACCTCTGGCAGTTCGACGCGGAGGAAGTATTCCTATCATCAGCGACTTCGAGCAGATTTTAGGAATCAAGACGGTTTTGATGGGATTCGGTCTGGAAAGTGACGCCATCCACTCACCCAACGAAAATTTCTCACTCGACATCTTCCGCAAAGGTATAGAAGCTGTAGTAGAATTCCATAAAGAGTTCAGCAAGTAACAACGGCGATATTCATATCTATCAAACTAAAAGCCCTGTCAAAACTCTGCTTGATGTGAGTTTTGACAGGGCTTTTCCATATAGTCAGTTGCAGTCTGCAATTAATCAGCGCAGACGCAGAATATCACCCACTTTCGGTGCCGGAGCATCCGGATCCATGTTGTTCATCTTATACAAACGCTCCAGTCGTACACCAAACTTCTGCGCAATGCTGTACATCGAATCACCGCTGCGTACCACATACGCAATATGATCTTTGGTAGCCCGACGACGCTTCTGCTCCAAGTATACAATTTCTCCTCCACGGAAGACATAATCTTTAGGCAGTTCGTTATATTTGCGCAGTTTACGCTGACTGATATCAAACTCCTTACCCAGTGACTTGAACGTATCTCCGCGACGAGCTACGACGTAAAGCAGTTCGTTGGCCAGATAAGGCTGGTGAGGATTCGGAAATTCTTCCGCCCATTCCAGTCCCCCCTTCCGGTCGTATTTATCCAGGTCATACAGTTCAATGATATTAATCAGACGGTTGGCATATTGCGGATCGGTAGCATAGCCCGCCTTTTTCAGCCCCCTTGCCCAACCTTTATAGTCAGTTATTTTCAGACGAAACAGAAAAGCATAGCGAGCCCCCGCACGTAAAAATTTGGAATGGTCGCGATAAGATTCTTTCGGGTGCTTGTAAGCACGGAAACACTCGTTGCGCGCGTCATCATCGTGCCGCACCGTACGTCCGTCCCACGAGCCTCCGCACTTGATGCCGAAGTGATTGTTCGACTTCCGAGCCAGCTCGCTCTTTCCAGCTCCCGATTCTAGTAGTCCCTGTGCCAGCGTGATACTTGCCGGAATACGATAATGCTTCATTTCGTCTACCGCAATACTCCGATACTTATGTATATAATCCTCGTACGCCTTGTTACGTTTCTGTGCCGACAGGGAGACTGTAACCCCCATCAAACCTATAAATATCAACCAATGAGATAGTTTCATCTTTCTTTCCGTTTACATTTAAGCAGGGCAAAGATAAACTATTTACACGAATAATACCACAGATGATAGGAAATCTCCCTTTTTTTCCCTAC
>FR887839.1:40120-50506 GCA_000432735.1 Bacteroides sp. CAG:443 | reverse complement strand
TTTTATTTTATATGAAAGAAATAAAGATTGAAATAAACATCCGTGCCTTACGCTACGAAGAACTGGATGAGAAAGACCGCAAGCTGATAGATGCAGCTAAGGAAGCTACAGCACGAAGCTACGCTCCTTACTCACGCTTCTCGGTAGGTGCAGCAGCTCTGCTGGCAAACGGAGTGACCGTAACCGGAACCAATCAGGAGAATGCAGCCTATCCGTCGGGAACATGTGCCGAACGCACCACACTCTTCTATGCCAATTCGCAATACCCCGACCAGCCGGTAGACACGCTTGCCATTGCCGCACGCAATGAATCCGATTTTCTGGAGTCGCCTATCCCGCCGTGTGGAGCCTGCCGTCAGGTACTTTTGGAAACCGAACAGCGTTTCCATCAGCCCATGCGAATCTTGCTTTACAGTAAAAACGACATTTATGTGCTGGAAGGAACCAAGGATTTGCTTCCGCTATCCTTTGGAAGTGAATATTTGAAAGGATAGTTTTTCGTTCGCAGACACACTACTTTTCCAAAGATTTTCCATCGGACAGGTTTCGGTTCCGAGGAAAGCCCAAATAAAAACGGAGAAACAGAATCACCCACGATTCCGTTTCTCCGTTTCCTATTTAGAGAATCACTTGTTTATTTGCTTGTACCATACATACGAGCACGCATTTCCTTAATATGATCGGAAGTGATGTATTCGTCATATTCCATCATCTTGTCGATGATACCGTTCGGAGTCAACTCGATGATACGGTTTGCCACGGTTTCGATGAACTCATGGTCGTGTGACGAGAAGAGCACGTTACCCTTGTATGTCTTCAGGTTATTGTTGAATGCCTGAATAGATTCCAAATCCAAGTGGTTGGTCGGCGTATCCAAAATCAAGCAGTTGGCATTACGAAGCTGCATACGGGCAATCATACAACGCATCTTTTCACCTCCCGAAAGCACATTCACCTTCTTCATGACTTCCTCACCCGAGAACAACATACGTCCCAAGAATCCTTTCATCTCCACTTCGTTGCCCTGACCATACTGGCTCAACCAGTCTACCAGATTCAGGTCGCAGTTGAAGTAATCCGTATTGTCGAGCGGCAAATAAGCCGTTGTAATCGTCACACCCCAGTTATAATGTCCAGCCTGCGCCTTGCGGTTACCGTTGATAATCTCGAACAACGCAGTCATGGCACGCGGGTCGTGGCTCAGGAATACAATCTTATCGCCTTTCTCCACGGTAAAGTTCACGTCGCTGAACAAAACAGTTCCGTCTTCTGTTTCGGCACGCAGTCCTGAAACCTCCAGAATCTGGTTACCCGGCTCACGATCCATGGTAAAGATAATGCCCGGATATTTACGCGATGACGGTTTGATTTCGTCTACATTCAGTTTCTCCAGCATCTTCTTACGGCTCGTCGTCTGCTTCGATTTCGCCACATTGGCAGAGAAACGACGGATAAACTCTTCCAGTTCCTTACGCTTTTCTTCAGCTTTAGCCTTCTGGTTCTGCTGCTGACGGAGAGCCAGCTGACTTGATTCGTACCAGAAGCTGTAGTTACCAGCAAAGAGATTTACCTTACCAAAGTCGATGTCGACCGTATGGGTACAGACAGAGTCGAGGAAGTGACGGTCGTGGCTGACTACCAGCACGGTATGTTCGAAGTTGGAAAGATATTCTTCCAGCCAGGTTACCGTATCCATATCCAAGTCGTTGGTAGGCTCATCCAGCAACAAGTTGTCAGGATTTCCAAACAACGCCTGCGCCAGCATCACACGCACCTTCTCCTTACCACTCAGGTCGCCCATCAGTGTATAGTGCTTATCTTCCTTTATTCCCAGTCCGCTCAGCAGGATAGCCGCATCACTCTCGGCGTTCCAGCCTTCCAGCTCAGCAAATTTTTCTTCCAGTTCCGCCGCCTTGATGCCGTCTTCATCGGTAAAATCTTCTTTCGCATAAAGAGCCTCACGCTGTTTCATGATGTCCCACAGCACCGTATGTCCCATCAGCACCGTATCGAGCACCGTATGCGCATCGAACTTAAAGTGGTCCTGACTCAAGACCGAAAGACGTTCGCCCGGTCCCAGTGTCACGCTTCCTTTCGTGGGGTCAAGCTCTCCCGAAATCACTTTCAGGAAGGTGGACTTACCCGCACCGTTGGCACCGATAATACCGTATATATTACCATTCGTGAACTTCATGTTCACGTCATTATACAACACTCTTTTTCCAAATTGAACGGCTACGTTTGAAACTGTAATCATTTCTTTCTATACCTATTTTAAAATTAATCGGCTGCAAAGATAATACAAAAAAGTGAGATACAGCGCAAAGCTATGCAGAATGATTGAGCATTAATGACTTGGGAGACCTGTTTGTTTTCTTTATGAAAGTGGGTCAAAGGAATTTGCAAGAATCAGTCAGAACCAATACTTTTGCAGCAAACTTTTGCAACAGCTGCCGATGAAACATCCGAAACACGAGCGGAAGTTCAAAAAAGCATCGGCATGTTTTAGAGAAAATTTGTACAAAAGATTTTTGTTTTTGTACAAAACCTGAAATTTTTTGTACAAAAAACATCAGCAACTTCCCGACGAATCCAAGGACTTATGGGAAGGTTCTGAAACGACTAAAAGCAGAAAGAAATGAAAAAATCGACCTGGAGAAAACATCATAAATGGTTCGGACTGATTATGGCCGTCTTCCTCATCCTGTTTTGTGTATCGGGCATTATCCTGAACCACCGACAGCTCTTTTCCGATTGCCAGATCAGCCGGGGATGGCTGCCCGAAACTTACCGGTACCGCAACTGGAACAACGGCTTGTTGCGGGGAACACTCTCCTGCCCTCCCGGTGTGTGTGGGCAAGACAGCGCCGTGTTGCTGTATGGCAATGCCGGCATTTTCCTGACGAACAGCGAGGCAACCACGTTCGATGACTTCAATCGCGGATTTCCACACGGAGTCGACTGGCGTAACATACGAGGAATGGCAATCACTCCTCAAGGCGATTTATTTGCCGCAAGTCAGTTCAGGCTCTACCGTTACAACCGGCAATCCGGCTGGCAAGCAGTCCCCCTGCCCTTGCAAGAAGAAGAACGCCTCTCGGACATTACCACCCGTGGCGACAGCCTGATTATCGTCGGTCGCTCTCATTTGTATTATGCCACCCGTCCATATCAGCATTTTCATCAGCTGACCCTGAAAGCTCCCGAAGGATACGACGGGAAGGTATCACTTTTCCGTACCGTCTGGCTGTTGCACAGCGGCGAGCTGTTTGGCATTTTCGGCAAGTTGCTGATGGATGTTCTGGCAGCTATCCTGATTCTTCTTTCGGTAAGCGGCATTGCATACTGGCTCCTGCCTAAGTACATTCGTCGGATGAGACAAGCAGGACGCAGCGCAAAAACAAGCATTTCTCTCCTGAAAACATCCTTGTCGTGGCACGACAAGATAGGCAGAAAGACCATCGTGCTGACACTCTTCATCGCGGTGACCGGATGGAGTCTGCGTCCGCCGGTGCTTCTGGCACTAGTGTACGGAAAAGTGCCTGCCATTCCTTTCACACAGCTTGACTCTTCCAACGCATGGAACGACAAGTTACGGATGCTTCGCTACGACGAACAGCAAGGCGACTGGCTACTTTCTACTTCAGATGGGTTCTACTCACTGACATCACTTCAGGCTATACCGGTAAAAGTCCGAAAAACTCCTCCCGTCAGTGTCATGGGCTTGAACGTATTACAGCCTGACCAGCAAGGCAACTGGCTTACGGGGTCCTTCAGCGGGATGTATGTGTGGCACAGAAGTTCAAACCGCATTACTGATTTCTTCACCGGAGAGACGGCTTCCGAAGCAGCAGGTCCTCCCTTCGGTCGTCATGCCATTACCGGATATAGTAGTGATTTTCATGGAAAAACCTGTCTGACTGAATACGAAGAAGGCAGTGATTTCACGCCTATGCCAGAAAGTATGGCAACATTACCCATGTCGTTGTGGAACTTCGCTCAGGAAGTTCATACGGGACGTATTTATACGGTATTGGGGAAAGGCACGCTGATATTTATCTTTTTCGCCGGCGCAGGTGCGCTGTGGAGCCTGATTTCAGGATATGTCATCAGGAAGAAAAAGTCATAAAAGGGAAACGGAATTTTTCAGAACGGCCTTTTATGGATTAAGAAGATTGTCGGCTTCATAATCCATAAAAGGCTTAATTTTTCAGTAAATCCTCAAAATTTCATAGTTTACCTACCTTACCTACAGCAATACATCAGCATGGGAATCACCGTAAGACTGGACTATGTTCATATCATTACCGTATGAACCGTTTTTTATTGCAACAAATACCGAAAGGAGAAATCATTTCAAAAAAATCACCTTTTCCAATAACATTTTGTCGCACTTATAGTATAAAAAGAAAAAAAAATCTATAATTTTGCCAGCAAAGAATAAAAACAATACCAAAAGACGTTATTATAAGTTGCTAATTGAAACTCAAAAATTAATTAACATATGTCTGAAAGCAGATGTATTAAAAGGGACAAAGATAGAGAGAGACCTCGCAGCAAGTTAATAATTATACCGACTTATCAGGTTCAAAACAATATTCACTGGTTTTCGAGATTCCGCATGCCGAAAGCCAATATTATCATGGAGAGATCCTTTCTTCTATTCCCTCTAGTTTCTGAGTTATTACACCATAAGTAAAAAGAAATTATAAAAGATTTTTTGCATTCTTTATAGAGACAGCAAATGACCTATATACAATTCTAAATATTTATACTCATAATAATTAAAAACGAGAGATTTATGAAAAAAAAATTGTTTTTAATCTGTACTTGCCTCTTCGCTTGTATCAGCATAGCGATGGCACAGGTATCGACGGTGACAGGTGTTGTCATCTCAGAAGAAGACAATCTCCCAATTGTAGGAGCTTCGGTTCTCATTAAAGGAACCAACACAGGAACAGTGACTGACATTGATGGAAAATTTACGTTAGGCAATGTTCCGGCAAATGCCAAAAAAGTGGTTATCTCGTTCATCGGTATGCAGACCCGAGAACTGGACATCAAGCCGGTACTGAACGTAACACTGCAATCAGACACAGAGGTGCTGGATGAAGTTGTGGTAACCGGTTACGGCGTAACCAAGAAAAGTACATTCACCGGAGCTGCCAACGTGGCAAGTCCTACTACCCTCGAATCACATACGGATGCCAACTTTATGAAAGCACTGGAAGGAAGCATGCCGGGTGTACAGATGAACAACTCAACCAGCATGCCGGGTGCTGAAGCAAACGTCTACATCCGAGGTGAAAGTTCTGTAAACTCGGGTACACAGCCTCTTTACATCATCGATGGCATGCCGATGAATTCAGATACAGATGCAGAATCAGCCAGTTTGAATCGTGCATTCAACCCGCTGGCAAATATCAATACAGCCGATATAGAAAGTATCACTGTTTTGAAGGATGCCAACGCCACGGCTATCTACGGTTCGCGCGCAGCCAACGGTGTGATCGTCATCACAACCAAAAAGGGACAGGAAGGTGCCATGCACATCGATCTGGATATCAAGCAGGGATTCACAACCATTGCCCCAAACAACTTCTCTTTCTGTAATGCACAGCAGACTGCTGACTTGTATGCACAAGGTCTGGTAAACAGTAACCCAGAGAAGTATACTTACGAATCGGCTATGGCCAAGATCAAATCGGATTATAACTGGGACGGTATCCAGAACTACGACTGGATTGACGCCATCACACGTACCGGATATTATCAGGACTACAACCTCAGCTTCAGCGGTGGAAACGGCAAGACACGCTACTATGCCAGTGTAGGTTACCTGAATCAGGAAGGTGTGGCCATCAACAGCGGTATGAAACGATACTCTGCCCGCCTCAACCTCGAGACATCATACAAATGGTTCAGCTTCGGATTCAACACCTCGTTCGCGCTGGCCGACATGGATGCTTTCTCACAGTCAACCGGAGGTTCTTACTCGAACCCGTTTGTAGGTGGTACATTGAAAGCCACTCCGCTCGACCCATTCTACAACGAAGACGGCAGCTATAACACGGGGATCATGTATAACCCGCTTGCCGTATACGACGAGGATGAAGGAGATATCTATAATACCAAAACAACTACCATTAACCTGAATCCGTATTTTGCTATCAATTTTGGACAAGGCTTTATCCTGAAAACCTCATTAGGTCTTAACTCGTACGGTACACGCCAGTACGATTTCTGGAGCTGGTACAACAATCAGGGAGCCAGCGACAACGGACGTGGTACACAGTACAATTCAAATACCACTACCATTACATGGACCAACACTCTGAACTGGATGCATACCTTCAACGAAAAGCATAACCTGAATATCATGCTCGGACAGGAAGCACAGTGGAAGAACTACTGGAACGAAAAATATGCCGGAATCAATTTCCCATTGAGAGGTTATCGGGAGTTGAATATGGCTGGTTCTTCTTACGGTAATCCGTCGTACGTTACCCGTCAGGCACGTCTGGCTTCTCTCTTCATAAATGCAAGCTACGATTATCAGGGAAAGTATTACGGACAGGTAAGTTTCCGTCGTGACGGTTCGTCCGTATTCGGCAGTAACAACCGATGGGGTAACTTCTGGTCTGTAGGTGGCAAATGGCGTGTCTCTGAAGAAGAATTCCTGAAAGACAATGCAATCTTTACTAACCTGGCACTGCGTGCAAGCTACGGAACAGTAGGTAATCAGGATATTGACTGGTATGCGGCCCGTGGTTTCTACAGCGCCGGATACAATTATGACAGCACACCGGGTATCGTTCCTGAATCACTGAACCTCCCCGACCTGGGATGGGAAACCAGCAAGAAGCTGAATATCGGACTGGATATCACTTTTGCCAGAAAATGGAACCTGACTGTAGATTTCTACAACGAAGCTACTTCCAATATGCTGTTTGAACTGCCTGTCTCTCAGGTTACCGGCTTGAGCGAGGTTTACCAGAACATCGGTTCCATGAGAAACAGAGGTGTTGAAATCGGTCTGAACGGTACCATCCTGCAAACCAAGGGATGGACATGGACTGCATACGCTAATGTTACATTCAACCAAAACAGAATCACTGAGCTTTCTGGTGGAAAACCGATCGAAGATACTTATACCATCAAACAGGAAGGCTATCCGTTGAGACAATTCTATATGGTAGAATATGCAGGTGTAGATCCGGATACGGGTGCGCCATTATGGTATAAAAATGCTACAGGCAACGAAACCACAACCAACTGGAACGAATGTACCAAACGTTACCTCGGCTCGGCTGATCCTAAGGCCTATGGTGGTTTCGGTACACGCGTACAATGGAAGAACTTCGACTTCTCGGCCGACTTCAATTACAGACTGGGAGGAAAAGTTTATGCTTTATCAAACCGTTCTTATCTATCAGCCGGAAGTAAAGGCAACATAACTCCAACCACTTATCTGTACGAACATGCATGGACCGAAAACAACCGTTATACCGATGTTCCTAAGTATATATATGGAAACACTTCCGGAGAAAACAACCATTCTTCACGTTTCTTGTACAGCGGAAACTTCCTGCGCGTAAAGAACCTGCAGCTGGGATATACGCTGCCTAAACGTATCTTAAAGAAAGCGTTGATTGACAACATGCGCATCTATGTATCGGTGGACAACATCTATACATTCAAGGCAAAGGACTTCATCGGTTACGATCCTGAAACATATACAAGCGGATTAATCGCATACCAGTATCCATCTACACGAACATTCCTTGCTGGAATTACCTTGGGATTTTAAAAATAAATATGTTTAACGAATCAAATAAAAACGAAATATGAAGAAGTTTATCACTCGTCTGTTTATCTGTTCAGCCCTGGCCGGAAGCTTTGCTTCTTGCAGCAATTTCTTCGACACGGAATACAACGAAGGAGTTGACGTTGACAACGGACTGACAAGCGTAGACAACATAAAATATGCATTGAACGGAACTTATTACCAATTATTCACTTCCTATTTTGCCGGAAACTATGTACTTACCATCGGCGATATGGCTAGTGACATAGCTTACCTGAATGGATCAGCCAGCCACTGGATAACCATCAACCACTATAACGTAACCCCTGATGATACATACTTGAGCAGTATTTGGGAATATGGTTATAAAATAATAGATAATGCTTCACGTATCATCAAGGCTGGAAAAGAACTGGAAGCAACCGTTACCGACACCGACAAAGCTGCATTGAAACAATATATGGCAGAAGCCTACGGATTGAGAGGATATGCCATGCTGTATATGACCAATATTTTTGGTAAACAGATTAAGGTAAACGGAACGACAGACAACAGTGATGCCATCGGTGTGGTGATTGTCGACGAACCGGTCAAAGCTTTCGAGGAAGTCAGCCGCTCTACCGTAGGACAATGCTATCAAGCTATACTGGACGACTTTAACAATGCCCTAACTTGTTATGCTGAAAGTGGAACCGAAGGAAGAGGTACCAACCAGTATCTCTCTGTGGCAGCCATCGAAGGCCTGCTGGCACGTACTTACTTGTATCAGGAAGACTTCAGCAACGCCGAGAAATATGCATCGAATGCACTCCTGCACTCAGGGAAGAAGGTAGAAGCTTATACTGTAGACGAGTATAAGGAACTGTATACAGGTGGCGACAGCAATTCGGAAAGTATCTTCCGCCTGGCCATCGATGTAAACAACAGCTGGTCTGCCAACTCCTGTGGAAACGTATGGACTACCTACGGAGGTCTGCCAAGCCAGCGCATGCGCAACCTGATAGCAGAAACCGACTGTAGAGGTTCTCTTTATCTTCCTACTGTAAAGAAGGGCTCATATACTCAGTTGCAATACGGTGGTAAGTTCTGGTATGGAGGAGGAAATACGGCATATGCTACCAACTACATCGTCAATGCCCCCGAAATGGAACTGATCATCGCCGAATCGAAACTGCGTGCCGCACAGCCCGACCTGAACGGTGCCAAGGAAGCACTGCTGACTGTTGCCAAGAGAAACTCACAGATTACCAGCACCGATGATTTGGGTAATACGAAAGAAGAAGTATTCGCATTCCTGAAGGATGAACGCGCTCGCGAATTGTTCCAGGAAGGTTTCCGCTTCTACGACTTGCGCCGCTGGGGTGAAAAGGCTGATGTATATGCCAACGTCGAAGATCAGGTTTCGTACAAATATACCAACTTCGATATTGCACAGTTCTGTTTCCCTATACCAAATGCTGAAATCAATGCCGGATTTGGTATCACACAGACGCCGGACTGGAACAAGTACCTGCCTCAATAACGCTTTTTACGTAACAAAGTTTTATCTATAACAGAGACTTATAGACTAAACATTGTTCAAATTAGCCAACTAATTCATACTCCCAACATCATGAATTAGTTGGCTTTTTTATCTATTGGGCACAATATATTTACAACAAAAAGTGGCATATGAGATGACTATAGTTCGCCATCTTCATATGCCACTTTATTTTTAAAGGATATCTACTGAATATTCCTCATCATATAACTACATTTCCATCGGGCATCTGCCCGGAACAAGTTTTTACAGAGGCTTATATTCTACAAATGCTTCCATTGCTTCGTAGCATGCAAGACCCAGACTGTCGTACAACGATGCAGTACCACGGTTACGGTCTTCACTACGCTGCCAGAACAAACGTTCGTCGTTGCCCAGGAAAGGTGCACTTTCCATCTGTGACTGATGCTTCAAGATTGAGTTACGTTTTGCACGCAATTCTTCCGGACTCAACGGTACAGCCATTTCAATGTTCTCGATTTCCCATTCAGCCCATGCACCACGATACATCCAGATACGGCAATCTTTCAACCATTCTGCACCGGCATTTTTCTCTTCGTCGATAGCAGCCAGCACGGCATCAGTACAAACACGGTGAGTTCCATGTGGGTCTGCCAGGTCACCGGCTACATAAATCTGATGAGGTTTCACTTCACGCAGCAAATCCAATACGATATTGATATCGGCCTCACTGATAGGATTTTTCTCGATACGTCCGGTTTCATAGAACGGAAGGTCGAGGAAGTGAACACGTTCCAGCGGAATCTGATTGTATGTGCAAGCTGTACGGGCCTCACCACGGCGAATCAACCCCTTGATAGTAAGAATATCGCGGGTATCCATATCGCCTTCCTTCTTATGTTTCAGGAACTTCTTGATTTCAGCGTACATATTCTTGATGGTTTCATTCTTTTCGCCATCGAACAACTGGTTGAAACCATTGATAAAGTGCATGAAACGTACAACTTCTTCATCGCCTACGGCAATATTTCCTGACGTTTCGTAAGCCACGTGAACTTCATGTCCCTGCTGAACCAGA
>FR887839.1:0-40115 GCA_000432735.1 Bacteroides sp. CAG:443 | reverse complement strand
TCGTAAACCACGTACACTTCATGTCCCTTCTGAACCAGACGACGGATGGTTCCACCCATAGAGATCACATCATCATCCGGATGCGGAGAGAAGACAACCACACGCTTCGGGAATGGTTTTGCACGCTCCGGACGATAAGTATCGTCGGCATTCGGTTTACCACCCGGCCAGCCAGTAATAGTGTGCTGCAGATCATTAAATATCTTAATGTTCACATTGTATGCAGAACCATATAATGCCAGCAGTTCACTCAAACCGTTTTCATTATAGTCCTTATTAGTCAGTTTCAAAATCGGTTTTTTGGTAAGCAAACACAACCAAACGATAGCACTACGAATCAGCTTATCGTTCCATTCGCAGCTTGTTACCAGCCACGGACGCTGAATACGGGTAAGATGGGCAGCAGTAGGAAGGTCAATACAGACCGTTGCGTTCTGATGCATCTGCAAGTAAGAAGCAGGCAATGAATCAGAAATCTTATCTTCTACAGCCTTCTTTATAATATCAGCTTTTTCTTCACCCCAAGCAAGCAAAAATACCTTACGAGCTTCCATGATAGTTCCCACACCCATTGTAATAGAACATGGAGGAAGATTATCTATACCCAAGTTATGAGCAGCCTCAGAACGTGAAGTAGAATCTATCAAAATCAGTCTGGTCTGAGAAGTAGCTGTAGAACCAGGTTCGTTCATTCCGATATTTCCTTCACGACCTATTCCCATAACAGCAATATCGATACCACCGTAAGTCTTGATACGTTGCTCGTACAAGTGGCAGTGTTCTATCACACCGTCCTGCGGAATACTACCATTTAGCGTAAAAACATTCTGCGGATCTATATCCACCTGCTTCAAGAACAATTCTTCTAACTGATTGATGCTACTATGATTTGACTCAAGCAATGGATAATATTCGTACAAGTTGAACACCACAACATTACGGAAACTGATTCCTTCTTCCTTATGTCTGCGTACTAACTCGGTAAATAGCGGACGAAGTGATGCACCTGTACCCATAGCAATTGTACAGAACTTGCCGTCGCGCTGACGTTCTTGTACCTTATGGATAATTTCATCAGCAATACACGCTACGCCTTCTTCTGCAGTTTCGTAGATGTTAGTAGGAATCTTTTCGAAACGCGTCAGGACAGAACGTTCTATTGTATTTTCAGGCTTATAATATTTGGTAGATACTCTGTTCAGAGATATCTGTGAACTAAGATTAGTTCTCATAAAAAATTCTCCTTTTGTTATAAATTAATTACAGGTTATTGCGCTCGATGTCCTTGAAGTACTTGTAAGTACCTACTTTCAGTTCATCGGTAGCAGCCTCATCGCAAACAATAATTCCATGACGATGCAACTGCAAGGCGCTGATAGTCCACATCTGCGTAATACCACCTTCTACAGCATGCTGCAAAGCACGAGCCTTGTTATGACCGTTACAAAGGATAAGTACTTCTTTTGCATCCATAACCGTACCTACACCTACTGTCAAAGCAGTCTTAGGAACTTTATTTACATCGTTTTCGAAGAAACGAGAATTGGCTATGATTGTATCGGTAGTCAAAGTCTTTACACGTGTACGTGAAGCCAATGAAGAACCCGGTTCGTTGAAAGCGATGTGTCCGTCAGGGCCGATACCTCCCAAGAAAAGGTCGATTCCACCAAACGATTCAATCTGCTTTTCATAATTAGCACATTCAGCCTCCAAATCTTCAGCATTTCCGTTCAGAATATGAATGTTTTCCTTGCGAATATCAATGTGATTGAAGAAATTATTGTACATGAATGAATGATAGCTTTCAGGATGTGACTCCGGCAATCCAACATATTCATCCATATTGAATGTCACAACGTGCTCAAACGATACTACACCTTTTTTATTGAGTTCAATCAAAGCCTTATACATACCCAGAGGAGAAGAACCAGTAGGCAAGCCCAATACAAACGGTTTTTCAGCTGTAGGATTCGCCTTGTTGATTTTCTTTGCTACATAATTTGCTGCCCATTGAGAAAGAGCTTGGTAGTCAGATTCGATAATTACTCTCATAGTTTTTCCAGATTTAATTAATATATTTGTAACAAGAATTAATATTCTCATTGTTTTCGCTACAAAGATATTTGTATTTATAGATAAAAGCAACTATAATAATAAGTAATTACATTCGATTTTTAAAATTTTTAATTAACTAATTGTATATTTTTAAACCACATCCGTATGAAAGAACGATTATTAGAGGAACTGCAAAAGGGATCAAAAGGGGCGGTAATGAAGAAGCACATCATTACCTATCTCATCTACAATGAGAACTCTACTATCACCGATCTTGCAAAAGATATGGACTTAAGTATACCTACTGTCACGAAAGTCGTCGATGAAATGTACGAACAAGGCTACATCGACGAGTATGGAAAGCTGGAAACCAGCGGCGGACGTCATCCTATTCTATACGGACTGAATACAGATTCTGCCTACTTTGTCGGAGTAGACGTGACATGGAACTGTGTCAATATCGGAATTATCAACTTTAAAGGGGATATCCTGAAATTACAAATGGGAATTCCTTTTGAGAGAAGGGATACACTTGAATGCATCGATGAGTTATGCCGCTACATTCAAAACTTTATCAATGGGCTTACATTGGATCAAGAGAAAATACTTCATATCAATGTTACGCTGTGCGGACGAGTTAATCCGGAATTAGGTTACTGCCATAGTTTCTTCAATTTTGGAGAACGCCCGCTTGCAGAAATTCTGACCGAACGCCTGAAAATCGATACATCTATCGACAATGACAGCCGTGCCATGCTTTATGGAGAATGTATCAAAGGAGTAGTGAGAGGAGCAAAAAACGTACTTTTCATTAATATCGGCTGGGGCCTGGGAATGGGAATCATGATTGACGGAAAACTTTACAAAGGGAAATCCGGCTTCTCCGGCGAGGTAGGTCATACGTATGGCTACGATAACCAAATAATTTGCCATTGCGGGAAAAAAGGCTGTGTGGAAACAGAGGTATCTTGTTCGGCTCTATACAGGAAATTTATTGAACATTTACAAGCAGGAGAAACCTCCATCATCCTGGCCGAAAAGAAAATAGAAGACATTACACTCGATGATATATTCAATGCGGTAAATCGAGAAGACCTACTTGCCATTGAACTGGTAGAACAAATCGGACAGCAACTGGGATTCCACATAGGAAGCTTGATCAATATATTCAATCCAGACATGGTCATTATTGGCGGGCAAATGTCGCGTGCAGGCGATTTTCTTCTCCAGCCAGTCATATCTGCCGTCAGAAAATATACGCTCAGCCTGATGAGCCGTGATTCGGAGATTGTATTATCGAAATTGAAAGATCAGGCATGTGTAATAGGTTCCTGCCTGTTGTCGAGAAGTAAATTGTTCGAAGACTAACAACAATGACAAAATATGATAGCAGTAAATATTCACCACAGACTGCTCTGATATACCAAAGTTATGACATCATACTATGAATAACACCTGATCAACTTGATCATATCAGAACAACCTGTGGTGAATAGAGAAAATCTTAATCCTTCAAGACTTGAAATATACTACCGGATGCATCGATAAAAACTTTAAATTCTTCTCCGCTACGCTGCACTTCTACCTCATACCAGAAAGAATCGACTGTTTCTACGACTTCGGCCTCATCATCATCTATACGGTAACCTTCTGCCGATAAAGCTGCCGTCACAGCAGAGGGAAGTTCTCTGATGCTGATGTCCCAGGAGGTACGTACCCATTCGTTCCGGCCATTGAAAAGAAGTTCTTTTTCTTTTCCTTCGTGACGAATATCTACCTCCAGATATCCGTCATCATAATCACGCTCTATAATGACAGCTCCCGGATAGTTTTCCTGAATAAACTGCTCGATATCACTTACTACAGCACCTGTATTTTCAGAATTATTTCCGCCCAAATCGGGACGCCCTTGCAGGACAGTTCCGTCATGACTTATATAAACCTTTATATCATCGTCAAAGCGTCCTTCCAGTTCAAAGCAATAGAAAGTTCCAGATACTTCGGTTTCATATTTTTCCGCCTCCTCAACATGAGCACCTTCCAAATAAGCACTTGTAGATTTCAAGGCAACAATAACCTGCGAAGGTATATCTTTCACCTCATCGATATTTCTGAATTTATATTCAGTCTTGGTATACACCCACGCTTGTGCCCGATTGAAGAAAGCTTCATGCTTCAGGTTCCCAGAAATAAACTCTACTTCCGTACCTCCATCTTCGTTATCCAGGTCAATGATTCTGGCATCCGGATAATTTTCTTTCAGCCAGCTTTCCACCGTATTCGACGGAGTTTGCGGTAAATATTCCTGATAATCTTTATTATCGTCCGCATCGATAACCTCCTTTACCAGAATACCTTCTGAAGTATAATACAAATCGACATCCGTTTCTATGCCTCCCTCTTTCTTCTCTACATCGATAACATACAGCACTTCGGACGCATCATTTCTTGTCAGCACATCCACTTCATCATCTGCCACCCATGGAGCCTGACCATATTCACTGGCATAAAAAGCAGACTTAACCTGTTCCGGTAATTCAGAGAAACGAATGTCACGCTCAGTCATACCCAATAATCCACTTTCTAAAGCGAACCAGGCCGTATGATTACGTGAAACATCGGCAGAACGCATACCATCCCAATAGAAATCGGCCACGGCATAGCCTGCCTTGGTTGTCCACACAACATTGCTTGCCCCAGGAAACTGAGCGTTAAATGCTTCCATTACTTGTGCAGGAATATCGCCGGATGTTCCATCAGGAAAAGATACTTTGTCATTGTCACTACACGAAGTGAAAAACAACATACCAGCCATAAAACATGCACCTAACCATAATCGTGATTTTGTCATAAGCTATTTTATTTAATGTTATGGTACAAAGTAAAAATGTAAAACTGAAAAGAATCTGAAACAGTATTAGAAAGGCATAAAAAAATAGGTCATCTTTATAAAAGATGACCTATTATGAATTTTGTCATAAGACGATGTGTCGATTATCCCTGATGGATTGCTTCAGAAGGACATACATCAGCGCATGTTCCACATTCTGTACACATTTCCGGGTTGATAGAATATTTATCACCTTCAGAGATTGCTCCAACCGGACATTCATCGATACAAGTACCGCAAGCGATACAATCGTCACTAATTACGTAAGCCATTGTAGTAAAAGTTAAATTATTATTAGTACTAATTTGATGATGCAAAGGTAATCTTTTTGATGAGATTTGTAATATCTACTTTACACTATTTCCCTAATTTGTATCATGTCTAAATAGCATCAATGCATTAAAGATTGATACATTGCTTGTTGGATACGTGACCGGATTTCCAGCTTTGTCAGATTATTCTGTCCATAAGCTACAGGATAAGTACGGTTACTCAGAAAGACAAAGACCAGATCATTATCCGGATCTGCCCATACACAAGTTCCCGTAAAGCCAGTATGCCCGAAAACAGAAGCCGGAGCTTCGAAAGTACACGGACTTTCATCCTGTTTCTCTGTATCCGGCTTGTCGAATCCTAAGCCACGGCGACTGTTTTTCGACTTCATGCCAATGAACAAATCGCAAGTAGCCCGACTCAGATAACGACGATCGCCACAAATTCCTCTGTCGAGTAACATCTGGAAAAGTACAGCCACATCGTGTGCCGTAGAGAACAATCCGGCATTTCCTGATACACCACCCATAAATGCAGCGGCTTCATCATGAACATACCCCTGCAAAGGTCCTCCACGCAAGAAATCTTTCTCGGCAGTTGGAGCAATTTGTTCCTTAGGAAAGCGTTTCAACGGATTATACGACGTATACATCAGTCCCATAGGCTTAAAGAATACACTATCCAGATACTCATCCATCGGAACCTTTGCAATGCTCTCCACCATTTCCTTCAGCAACATAAAGTTCAGACAACTATACCGATACGAATGTCCTTTCAATGGAGCCTTGATTATTTCACGCATAACAGCCTGCTTAAAGTCTTTGTTCAAGAACAGACTATCGGACAATTGCAAAGAATAAACCTCCGAAGGAGCAGTAGACACCCATTCTTTCTTAAACGAAAAGCTTGTACATGCGTACATATTAGGTGCGACCTGCAAGCGATGTCCGGCATCCGGTTTCTTACGGAAAAGACCACCTTTGCAAGTCTTCATATCTATAGCCTCTTCATAAAACGGTAAATACGACGGCAAACCAGATTCATGAAACAATAAATCCTGAATTGTTATATTTTCCTTGTCCGTTTTTCTCAGAGCCGGCAAATAACGGCTCACCTTGTCCGTCAGTCCGAACTTACCTTCGTCGTAGAGTTTCATAACAGCCAGCAAGGTCCCCGCCGCTTTACTCAACGAAGCCAGATCGTATATCGTATGTTCCCTTACTCTCTCTTTACCATCGTACGTCAACGAGCCGAAACATTTATTGTATACAGGATAACCGTCTTTCGTTATCAGGACATGACATCCAGGATAAGCCTTTTCCAATACGCCTTCTTTTGCAATGCTATCAATAGTCGCCAATACCCGGGAATCCATACCCAGTTCCTCAGGAGTATAAGAACGAGGATAATCCGGATCGAGCGTTATACCCGTTCCGCTTTTCCATAATCCAGCCATATCAACAGACAGTCGTCCGTTCACCACTTTCTGCCCCGTCATGACATCGGCTACATAACGCTGAACAGACTCTTTATCCGTATGAGCCAGTACGACAGCCGAAGCATTTCGCAAGACAGCCGACATCTCCTGCAAAGTATTTTGAGGAGAAAAACACACCACGACAACAGGCTTATCGAGGGCCAAACGCTCCAATAACGGAAGAAATGTCTGAAAATTACTATTGGGATGAACTGCGACAATCACTTGCTGAGCCGGAATAATACGTTCCTGAAGCTGTTGTAAAGAAAGAGAATCTGTGTTACCATACAGCCAAGCCAATGAAACCGTTTTTTTCAATTCCTTATAAAAAGGATACGCATCCGACAAGGAAAAAGACAAGCTCAACAGAACATTTCCCGACAGCGACAAATCCAGGGGAAGCACGTCTGCCGAATCCTTCAGAACCGTTACCGCAGCTTTCTCCAAAGTAACCAGCAAACTGTCTGTTCCAGCCGTATGGATACGCTGCCCGATTCCTTCGAGTTTCACACTCGGCCTCTGCTTTAATCCTAAAGCATACTTATAAGTAAGTACCTTACGACACCTGTCTGTTATGAGCTGTTCACTCAATTTACCCGACTTAACGGCACGCATTATACTTTCAAAACTCTTTTTCAAGTTCCGTGGTACCAGCAGCAAATCGTTTCCTGCCAACAAAGCCTGTACGCACAGATTATCTGCATTATCCGAAATGCCTTTCATTTCCAATGCATCCGTGAATACCAGCCCGGAAAAATTCAAATCATTGCGCAATACCGAAGTAATCACTTCCGAAGAAATAGACGCCGGTTTGCTGTCCAGTTCAGCCACATGCAGATGCCCTATCATCACTCCTCCTACTCCAGCCTTTACAGCCTCCTGAAAAGGATACAGCTCCACGCTGTCCAAACGATCACGAGTGAAATTAAGCACCGGCAATACATGATGTGAATCTCTGTCTGTATCGCCATGGCCAGGGAAATGTTTGCAGACAGCCAACACACCTCCGTCTTCCAAGCCGCGGGAATAGGCTACCACCTTACGTGCGACCTGTTTCGGATCGCTTCCAAACGAACGCACATTGATAACCGGATTATCCGGATTATTATCCACATCGGCCACAGGAGCCAGATTCACCTGTACTCCTATTTCACGAAGCTGCCTAGCCACTTCCTTCCCGTACTGATAAATCAAGGTATCATTCTGAATACATCCCAGCACCCGGTTACGTGGAAATTCAGGAGTATTGTTCAGGCGCATACCCAGCCCCCACTCCCCGTCAAAAGCAATCATCAGGGGAATATCGGCCCACTGCTGAGCCTGGTTTGTGAGTTGTACCTGCTTCTCCAACTCACCTTTCGAAAAAAGCAAGCCCCCGATGCCATATTCTTTAACGGCACTTTCGATGCTACTCTTATTTTTCTGCGTAGTTATCGGGGCAACCGTATGAATAAACAGCTGACCTATTTTCTGCTTCAAGGTCATGCGGGCAAGTTGTTCCTCTACCCAGTGGTTACACGCCACAGTATCATCTATCTGTTTCAGTATCTTTACAGAAGAAGCATGCGCCCCTATCCATAGCAACAAACAAACAAGCAATCCAACCAAACGTCTATTCATTCTCTTTCTCCCTCTTTTATAATTAACCAACAAAATCTTCCGACTTGCACTTTTTCAATTCGTGCCAGTCCTTCCGTATCAATTTTTCTGAAGTTTCAGGATCATTTTACCGACGAAAGCGCCATTCTTTCCCATCTGCTGTACCGGAATCTCGATTCCATCCAGATTTTTATAATACTCCGGCCCCTCGAAGTAAGAATGAGAATGTCCTCCCAATACAACATCAATGCCACGAGTGTTTTCTATCAGTTCGATATCACTATACGGCTCGCCTTTCCATCCCAGATGAGAAAGACAGATTACCACATCACAATGCTCTTTATTCCGCAGCAGATCCGCAATGCGCTGTGCTTCCGAAACCGGGTCTTCAAACTTCACATTCCCGTAACATTCGGAGGCCACCAGTCCATCCAGTTGCGCACCCAGTCCGAAAACGCCGATCTTCACTCCGTTACGCTGAATGACCGTATACTCTTTTACCAGTCCTTCGAGCACCGTACCTGTCACATCATAATTCGCACAGACGATAGGATAATTAGCCATTTTGAACAATCTTGCCATATTATCCAGTCCAAAATCGAATTCATGGTTTCCGATAGTACCCGCATCATAACCCATTTCGTTCATCAGCTTTATCTCTACCTCTCCTTTGAACATATTATAATAAGGAGTACCCTGTGAGAAATCTCCCGAATCGAACAGCAACAAGTCTTCATGAATCTTACGCTGCTGCTTGATAAAAGTGGCACGGCGCAACAGCCCCGCCTTATCAGCCAGCATCGTATCCTGAAAATCTTTCGGGAACGGTTCTACACGGCTATGCATATCGTTGGTATGAAACAAATACAGTTCCTTGGTCGACTGGGCAGCCAACACTCCGGAAAACAAGCATACCCATAAAATGAAATATAGTCTTTTCATATAATATTCTTTATCATTGTTCTACAATACGCCCTTCCACATTGGCATTCACAAAAACACCTTTTGCCTCACACTGCTTGACATAATCGATAAACAAGTCACGCAAAATAGCTTCCTGCGGCTCAGTCTTTGATACAGCATTCTTGAAAGCTTCCATATGATCATTGCCTTCTGCCAAATAGTCGATGGTAGCCACCCGGTATTCCTTCTGCGGATCGACCGGACTTCCTCCCACCTTCGCGCTCAGCAGTTCTCCATCCTTCGAAATTACCAGCTGCGCTCCGCTCAAGCCTTCACCATGCACCGCCGCAATCTGCTTGAAGAGTTCCATCAGATCTGCTCCCTTTAAGACAACAACCGACAATGCATTCTGGAAAGGACTGATTTCATAAATAGAACCAAAAGTAATGTTTCCCTCATTCAGTATATTACGAATGCCTCCTATATTCATCACCCCGACATCCACCTTCGTGCCCAACTTGGCTTCCGCACTCTGGCAAAGGATATCGGCAATCAGGTTCGAAAGCGGAGATTCAGGGCGGTATGCCTCAAGCTTCCGGGCTGAATGGCCGATGACCGGTGTCATCAGACTGTCTATCTTATCCTGATAAGGCTGTAAAATTCTCCACGCAGCCTGATCCTGCTGCTCATCGTAAACACTGGTAATGGGCACTCTTCCTCCCTCCACCGACACCAAAGAATAACTGGAACTACAGGCGGTAAGCACAAGAGAGCCAGCCAATATGGCGTAAATCACATACTTTTTCATATATTATCATTCATATTTATTGTCCAAATATAGGGAAAAAAGCAAACGGACACAAGATTTGTATCAAAATATCCCCGAAACATTTGCCTATATCGTAGAAAATCACTTACTTTGCACCGCTTTCGCGCAATCGCTGTCAAAGAAGAGTTACTTGATATGTTGCGTTGTAACGATAAACAATTTAATTTAAAAAAGAAAATGGATTTAATTAAAATTGCAGAAGAAGCATTTGCTACTGGCAAACAGCATCCTTCATTCAAAGCTGGTGATACTATCACAGTAGCATACCGTATCGTTGAAGGTAGCAAGGAACGTGTTCAGTTGTATCGCGGTGTTGTTATCAAAATTTCAGGTCACGGTGAAAAGAAACGTTTCACTGTACGTAAAATGTCAGGAACTGTAGGTGTAGAACGTATCTTCCCTCTTGAATCTCCGGCTATCGACAGCATCACTGTCAACAAAGTTGGTAAAGTACGTCGTGCTAAATTGTACTACTTGCGTGCTCTTACTGGTAAGAAAGCTAGAATTCAGGAAAAACGCGTTAACTTGTAATACTGAATCTATTATTCCTTACATACAGAAAACCGATTCTCATAACGAGAGTCGGTTTTTTGTTTTTAGATAATTATATCTATACTAATACCTATAAAAACTACTTTTCTACTTTCTTTCCATTGAGTTTTACATTTTTCAATTCAAATCCATCAATATAATCTATATGAACATTGGGATTCGTCTTTACTTTCAAATCCAAATTTTCAAAAATAAAATTCGACAATTTATATTGATCATCAGCCCGTGTTACATCAAAAAACACCTCACACTCCATCGAAATATTCCGCATTACTACATGACTGGCACAAGAATAAGGTATATCCTTACATCCTTTCAAATCAAAAAACTGCTTCCAAGGCTTTGCAAACAAAAAGCTGCCTACCGTACCCGTGATATTTTCTATCGTAATATATTCATAATTCTGAGGTGTATCAGGACGCATTTTCAGCCACAACAACCGTTTCGCATCATCCAAATGACAACGGCGAAGAATAATGTTATGATTATGTATTGACTCACTTCCGCAAGTCAATGCACTATGGCAAAGCCCATAAATGCAATCTTCTATAATAATGTTACGGTTAGAGCCATTATGTATCTTATCCTGATCAGCCCAAGGACCTTTGCCGCCTTTCAATGCGATAGCATCATCGTTTACGGACATATAGCAACCTTTAACCAGTACATTCGTACAAACATCAATATCGATAGCATCGGAACTGGGTGCTTTTACCGGAAAGTGTGGTGCAGAGATATGAAGATTCAGCAGTTTCACATTTTCACAACGATATAAATGTGTTGTCCAAAATGGAGAATTTTCCAATCGTACCCCTGATAATTGTACATTCTTCGAATCAGCAATATATACCAGGCGAGGACGAAGTTCTTCCAAGTTTGTACATTTAGGATTTACCTGACGACGAAGCCAAAATGATTTCCAGTAACGCAATCCGTTTCCATTTATACGTCCTTTGCCCGATATTGTAAACCCATCCACACCAATAGCATTGACAAGAGCCGCAAAATATTTTAAGTTCTGTCCTTCCATACGCGTATCAATGACAGCAAAGTCACTGATATCATCGCTTCCCTTCAATACTCCATCTGCTTCTACATAAAGATGAGTCTGCGGTTTAAAGAACAACGAACCACTTAAAAATGTACCTCGAGGAACGTAAATTACACCTCCTCCTTCCAGAGAAGCCTTATCAATTACAGCTTGTATCTTCTGAGTCTGTACAATTGTACTATCATTTATCACTCCATAATCCGTTATCTGATAGATTTTTCCTAAATCTTCCAATTTAGCAACCTCCGCTTGCCGAAACCAATCGGGTATGGGAGTACCATCTGGAAAGAGATCTTTTGCCGAGGCCTGTAAGGTCAACAATGCCAGACATGCAAAAGTCATACACTTTGTCCACAAATTATTCATAGCATTTCTTTATTAAAACATTTTTAACTTTCAACAGTCGCAAAAATAAAGAAAAACATATCATACAAAAATAGAAAATCATACATTATCCAGATAAATTTGTACATTCAGATAAATCATCACTCCAGACAAACAAAATGAATAAAATCAAAGACTATTGTATTATTTTCCATTTCACAAATAAAAACTGGCAGTTATTTTTGTAAATGAACAAATATTACAACAAAGAAGTAAATACCATGAAAAAGTTAATTATTGCAGCATTGGCTCTCTGTTTAGGAACATCAAATGTATTGCATGCACAAGATCTCCCCGATCAGAAAGAGACCTTGAATACTTTGATCAAAGTAAACAGATACTACATGAAAAACAATCCCGACTGCCGACTCCCCAGTTTTGTACAAGGTAAGATACGCCCAAGCAATATATGGACACGAACCGTATACTACGAAGGATTACTTGCCCTTTATTCCGTTTATCCAGATACAGAATATTACAATTATGCCTACCAATGGGGAGAATACCATAACTGGGGAATGTGGAGAGGAACAACAACCCGACATGCGGACAATTACGCTTGTGGACAGATTTATATAGATATGTATAATCTCTGTCCCAAACCAGAAATCCTGCTCAACGTAAAATCTAATCTTAACATGCTGGTCAATACGCCACAGATAAACGAATGGTGGTGGATAGATGCCATACAAATGGGAATGCCTGGTTTCGCCAAGATGGGAAAGTTGACCGGAGAGAAAAAGTATTTCAACAAGATGTGGCAGATGTACGAATATACCAGAAATCAGCACGGAGGGAATGGAATGTTTAACCCTAAAGATGGTTTGTGGTGGAGAGACCAGAATTTCGATCCTCCCTACAAGGAACCAAACGGAGAAGACTGCTACTGGAGCCGCGGAAACGGATGGGTGTATGCTGCCCTTGTCCGCGTTCTGAACGAAATTCCGTCGGATGAAGTACATCGTCAAGATTATATCAACGACTTTCTTACCATGAGCAAAGCAATAAAAGCCTGTCAACGTGAAGACGGCTTCTGGAATGTCAGTCTACACGATCCAAACCATTTTGGAGGTAAAGAACTGACAGGAACATCCTTATTTGTATATGGAATGGCATGGGGAATACGTAACGGCTTCCTCGACCGCAGTGAATACCTACCAGTAGTTCTCAAGGCATGGAATGCTATGGTTAAGGATGCAGTACATCCTGACGGCTATCTTGGCTATGTACAAGGTACCGGCAAAGAGCCCAAAGACGGACAACCAGTAACATATAACAGCAAACCCGACTTTGATGACTTCGGTACAGGATGTTTCCTTCTTGCAGGAAGTGAAATTTATAAACTGCAATAAGCTGCCACGACCCCGAAAAGGGATAATAAAAATTCAATCCATAAAAAGCTCCGGCAGGGTTAGATATATATACCCTGCCGGAGTTTTTGTCACTTATCGGAATAACATCAGTTTCCTTCCTCCTTCTCTCCTCTCAAATATGATGAAGGTGGCACACCAAACTGAGCCTTAAAGCACTTACTGAAATAGAATGGATCATTCATTCCAATCTGATAAGCTACCTCCGACACCGTATATTTACCCTCAGACAACAGTTCAACAGCCTTTTTCATACGCATAATGCGTATGTATTCATTAGGAGAATAACCTGTTACTCCTTTCACTTTACGATAAAATACCGTACGCCCTAAGCCCATCATAGATGCAAAGTCATCAATAGAAAAATCCGGATCCGACAAATGAGAAGTCAAGGTTTCTGCCAGCTTGTCGGCAAATTCTTTATCTTTATCCGTTGTACAAATAGCCGGACGAACGGCATGAGGATCTTTCGAAAATTTTTCCCGCAAACGGTCACGCTGTTCTATCAATTTAAAGACCTTTGCACACAGCAAACTGCTGCTAAACGGTTTTGTGATATAGGCATCAGCTCCCGCTTCTACTCCCTCCAGATGCTTATCCTGCGAACTAAGTGCAGTCAACAAAATAATGGGAATATGACTTGTATTAAAGTCACTCTTCAATTTACGCGTCAATTCAAATCCCGAACACCCTGGCATCAAGACATCGCTAATAATCAAGTCTGCATCATACACCTTTGCACGCTCCAGTCCGGAAATACCATCCGCTTCCGTCACAACCTCAAAATAAGGGCTTAACTCCTCTTTTAAGAACTCACGTACATCGTTATCATCCTCTACAATCAAAATTTTCCGTTTGTTAAGGGGCTCTGTAGATATATGTTCATCTGTTTGCTCTTCATCCTGCTTAGAAAGCATTTCCTGCAAATGTTGTCTTTCTGCTTCCTCCTCTTCTTTAAGCAGCGCATTGCCAGGAATCAAAAAATCCTTTTCGTCATATACAGAAGCATCGGTGGGAAGCACTACCGTAAAGACAGAACCTCCACCCGGATTTTCAGCATAGGTGATTGTTCCCTTATGAACTTGCACCAATTCATGAGTCAAATGCAACCCCACTCCCATGCTGCTTCCAGAGAAACTACTCTGCATAAAACGCTTGAAAAGTTCTCCACGCTTTTCAACCGGCACACCTACACCTGTATCTATCACCTTAATAATCAGCTTATGATTCTCCTCATCCACCGTAACGACAAACTCTACCCTGCTGTTCGATGGAGTATACTTAAACGCATTCGACAAAAGATTATAAGCCACTTTATCCAGATTGTTCTTATCAATAAACATCTTGTACGATGAAACAGAGGGAGAAAATATATACTCCATATTTTTTGATTCGGCCACATCTTTGAATATCAGGTAAATTTCACGCAAAAATGCAATCACATCCGTTTCTTCCAGCGACAAGCTCAATTTATTATTTTGCATTTTCCGGAATTCAAGCAACTGATTAATCAACCTCAACATGCGCTGCGTACTTTTATCCATTATATGTACGGGACCAGCTATGTCAGCGGGGATTTTTTTCACCCTATGAATACGTTCTAAGGCACCCTGTATCAAAGTCAGTGGCGTACGAAATTCATGCGATATGTTTGTAAAGAACATCAGTTTATATTCTGTAAGCTGTTCTTCCACCTTTATTTTATTCCGCAAAGTATTCATATTCGATATAATCCGATAAGCTATATATAGCGCAGCTATACTCAACAAGACATAAATAAGCATCGCCCATGTAGTTTTCCAAAACGGAGGAACCACTACTATTTTCAAAACAGATTCTTCAGTCCACACTCCGGCCATATTCCGAGCCTTTACATGAAGATGATAAGTTCCAGGAGACAAATTTTTATATGCCGCAAAATTCAGCGAAGAAGGAGTGCTCCATCTTTCATCGTATCCATCCAGCTTATAAATAAACCTCGACAGCCCCGCATCCGAATAATCAAACGTTGAGAATTCTATTACAAATGAATTTTGGTTATAATTCAACTTCACCGATTCTGCATATGCCAGCGAAGCCTCCAAAGGAGAATCTTTTGCACCCGGAATAACAGATAGACCATTCAACTTCAAATCAGTAAAAGTTACCTGCATTGGAGTATATTTTACCGAAACATGCTTAGGATCTACCAAAACAATACCCTGTCCGGTTCCCAAGGCCAGACGTCCATCCTGAAGTTTCAAAACACTATTCTCACTATATACATTACCCAATATATAGTCGGAAAACAAATAATTCTCGAATGTTATTAAATCTGGATTAAAGCAAGAAAGTCCATATTCTGTAGAAACCCATATCATCCCCTCATCATCTTCTGCCAACGCTTGTACCATGCTACTGACTAGTCCATCGCGTGAAGTATAATGGGTAAATTCCAGATTGTTATAATCGTGTCCAACCACCGCCATACAAAATCCAGCTCCCGATTCTGCAAGCCACATCCGTCCTTTCCGATCGCACATAATTGCACGGATATCATTACTTTGCAAATCACCGCTTTCTAAAGAATAATGCCTGTATGCATTAGGATCAACAATCAGTTCATCAGGATTGAAAACAAATACTCCCTCACTCGAGCCAACCCAAATCCATCCATTACGGTCCTCACACAAAGAACGAGTTTCTCGCTGTCCATTAGTGCGAGTAAAAAAATGTCGGAATTCATATCTCCCATCCGCTGTAGGAACAGCCAAATTTAGTCCTCCTCCAAATGTTCCTATCCACATACGACCTTTCCGGTCCTTCATCATACAGAAAACATTATCGGACGATAGTGATTTTTCATCCAACTTATCGTATCTATATTTTACATCGCCAATCCATATTCCTTCTCCACGGGTAGCCAGCCACAAATTACCTTTGTTATCTTCACAAACCGCATAAATATTTATGCCATGATGCAATTTTTTCTTCTGAACTTCAAACTTAGAGTCGTAGATATACAATCCTCCAGTACGTGTACCTACCCAGATATCACCGTTGGATGTTGAGGTAAGCATACGTACCGTATTCGAACGGTCTTCTATCACATCCTTTTCCGGATAAACACGAGCTGCCCCTTCGTTCAATATACTTAACTGGGAAATACCCGCAAATTCAGAGCTGACCCAGATACTCCCCGAACGATCTTCCATCAGACACTGTAGATAATTGGAAGCCAACAATGACGAAACACCTGATTCTGAGGTAAAATGCTGAATAGTATCCGTAGCCACATCGTAGGCAAACAGTCCGTTTCCGTAAGTCGAAATCCATATAATGCCACGACTGTCATGAACGATATAATATCTCTCTTTATCTATAAAACCCAGTTTACTGGAAGGCATCACATTAAACACCTTCTTCTCGCCAGTATCCGATTTAATATAATACAAATTTCCTGTCCGGTTATACACCCAGTAATCCCCCTTTTCATCCTTCTTCACCAAACCTTCAGGAATATTGTAATACGCAGGAGCAGATGTAACTTTTAAATTGACCATATCCAGACACAACGTACCCTCCGATGTAAGAATATATTGTTTGGATCCTACACGAAACAAACCGGTCATAGACCATGACTTTGTCTTACGAGGAAGTGTTCCCAAAGACTGAAGCCTATTATTTTCCTTGTCAAAGTAGAATAATTCTCCAGTAGAGGTAATAAGAGCCAAGCTGTCACCATAAGACAATATCTTCCAGAACGAATGAGTTTCATCTACAGCTATCAGCTTATTGTTTTGCCAATAATAAATACCCTTTTGCGTTCCTATCCAAATTTTATCGCCAAACTGACGAACAAAATGTATATTATTCGACTTCAGTGCTCCATTCTGTACTGTAAAAGCAATAGAAGAAAAATGACCCTCCTGATACGTCACCCTACGACATCCATCAGAAGCTCCCCACAACCAGACAGCATCTTGCGTCATAAAAAAGCCACGATAATGGTCCTGATACTCACCACACCCCGTAAAATCGACAAAACAGTCGTGCTTCAAATCGTAACAACTAATCAGATCGGCTGTAGTAGTTATCCACAAAAATCCATTACGGTCTTCCTCCAGCATCTTCACCCTATGGTCTGCCAACGAAATTTCATTTGACTTTTGCGGACGAAACGTGATCAGCGAATTACCATCGTAACGGTTCAATCCGTTAAGTGTAGCCATCCAGATAAAGCCCTTGCTGTCCTGATACATATATCGAACGGAATTATTTGCTAGTCCGTTGGCTGTAGTCAGACGTTTACTACGAAGCTCTATTGTAGCCCGAGCAGGAAACAATGAAAAGAACAAGCAACCCAGCCAGCACAATATCCAAATCTTTTGGTTTTTCATATATATAACAAATAACTTGATATAATAAAATTCGACACAAAAATACAAGAAAGATAAAATACTGCAAACAGAATCGCACATACTTAGGCAAGGGATATACAATATTCTATGAATATGTACTTTTGTACATTGAATATTATCGATAAAGCATCTAATTTTGTTTCATTCAAACAAGCTAACAATAAATACCAATGAGAAAAAGCGACATACTGGCACTCCTGCTGCTTTTAGGAGGCACCGCACAGGCACAAAACTGGCCCGAAATAAAATCCGAAGCACGCCCCGGAAGCCGATGGTGGTGGATGGGAAGTGCCGTCGATAAGAAGAACCTTTCTTACAACCTTAACCTATATGGTACGGCAGGAATAGGAAGTCTTGAAATAACTCCCATCTATGGGGTCAAAGGAAATGAACAGAGAGAGATTCCGTTCCTATCCCCCCAATGGATGGAAATGTTTAAATACACACAGACCGAAGCTAAAAAAAATGGAATTGAAATCGACATGAACACAGGAACCGGATGGCCCTTTGGAGGACCGGACATTACTCTGAATCATGCAGCAACCCGAGCCATTTTCGAACAATACAGCGTAACCGGAGGTAAAGAAATCGTACAGGATATCTCCATAAATAATCCCAAAGAAAAAAAACAACGCGAAATTGCCACCCTAAATCGTTTGATGGCTTACAACACCGAAGGTATATGCCTGGACCTCACAGCAAAAGTCAAGAGCGGCAAGCTGAAATGGAATGCTCCAAAAGGTGAATGGAAACTGATTGCCCTATTTATCGGCAAAACATTCCAGAAGGTAAAACGTGCCGCTCCTGGTGGAGAAGGATATGTCATGGACCATCTGAATCCGGAAGCAGTTAAAGGATATTTCACTAAATTCGATCAGGCCTTCCAACAAAACAAGGCGACCTACCCGCGTACATTCTTCAACGATTCATATGAAGTCTATAAAGCCGACTGGAGTCCCCACTTGCTGGAAGAATTCGAACGTCGAAGAGGATACAAGCTCGAAGAACACTTTCCTGAGTTTCTGGATACCACACGTACGGAAGCAACCCGCCGCATTGTATCCGACTATCGTGAAACCGTCAGCGAAATGCTGATAGATAACTTCACAACCCAGTGGACACAATGGGCACACAAGCATGGCAGTACAACCCGTAATCAGGCACATGGCTCACCTGCCAACCTGATTGATACGTATGCTTCGGTTGACATTCCCGAATGCGAAGGGTTCGGCCTGACCGATTTTCACATCAAGGGACTGCGTAAAGACTCCCTCACCCGACCGAACTTTTCAGATCTTTCAATGCTGAAATATGCATCTTCCGCTGCACACATTGCTGGTAAACCTTATACTTCATCGGAAACATTTACCTGGCTGACTGAGCATTTCCGTACCTCGCTTTCCCAATGTAAGCCTGACATGGATCTGATGTTTATATCGGGTGTCAATCATATGTTCTTTCACGGCACACCGTATTCTCCACAAGAAGCAGCATGGCCCGGCTGGCTATTCTATGCAAGCATCAATATGTCGCCAACCAATAGTATCTGGCGCGATGCCCCTGCTTTTTTCGAATACATAACCCGCTGCCAATCGTTCCTGCAAATGGGACAGCCCGACAACGACTTTCTGGTCTATCTGCCCATCTACGACTTATGGAACGAAATTGCCGGACGACTTGTTTCATTCGACATTCACAAGATGGACCGGTATGCCCCCAAATTTATCAAGACTATCCAAACGATCATTGCCGGAGGATACGACGTTGACTACATCTCCGATGCATTCATCAAGACTACGCGTTGTACAGACAGGCAGCTCGTCACCAGCGGAGGGACACGATATAAAGCACTGATTGTACCAGCTGTCCGGCTGATGCCTGCCGCCACACTCAGAAAACTTACAGAACTAGCACGCCAGGGTGCTACCATAATATTTGTTGAACAATACCCGGAAGATGTACCAGGATATCATGAACTAAACAAAAACAGAAAAATATTTCAGCATATAGTCAGACAACTTCCTGCTACAGACTCGTTCAAACATACCCAACAATTTGAATTCGGAAAAGGACTAATCATTGCCGGTTCCGATTATCAACAGGCACTGGCACAAACCGGAATTCCAGCAGAAGAACTGAAAACACAGTATGGACTTCAGTTTATCCGCCGTTCGAATTCTGAAGGACACCATTACTTTGTATCTTGCCTTCAAGATAAAGATATAGACGGATGGGTAACCCTGAATGTTCCCGAAACAGCTGCCATGTTCTTCAATCCTATGAATGGAGAAAGAGGCAAAGCTCAAAGTCAGACGAACAACGGAAAATTGCAAGTCCGCCTACAACTGAAATCGGGTGAAAGCCTCATTATACAAACGCTCAATAAGCCACTGGACAAAGAACCTGCGTGGAATTATCCTAAAGAACAGGCATACAGCCTTAGTCTGGATCACGGATGGAAACTAAATTTTGTAGAAAGCACGCCATCCATAACCGGCCAGTTCAACATAGATTCTCCCATATCGTGGACAGAACTGGAACAGCCGGAAGCAAAAATCAATATGGGAACCGGATGCTATTCTATTGAAATAGAACTGCCTACTATCGAAGCGGATGACTGGATACTGGATTTGGGAGATGTTCGTGAAAGTGCACGTGTACGTATCAATGGAAACGATGCTGGCACAGTCTGGGCAGCTCCGTTCAGACTGAAGGCTGGCAAGTGGCTGAAACCCGGCAAAAACCTGATAGAAGTAGAAGTAACAAACTTACCGGCAAACCGTATTGCCGATATGGACCGTAAAAATATAGAGTGGCGTATCTTTAAAGATATCAATATGGCCAAACTGAACTATATGAAAGGGGACTACAAGAACTGGAGCACGATGCCTTCGGGACTAAACGGCAATGTGCGCCTGATACCGGTAAAGTATAGCAAACAGTAATAGGATTCCGCCGGACAGTAAAGAGCTATCTGGCAGAAAATAGGAAAATATCAGCAGACTTTCGTAGAAGCCTGCTCAACAAGCGACCGGAATTTGTACAAAAACGAAAAATGTTTGTACAAATCTCCGGTGTTTTTTGTACAAAAAACAAAAACAAATGTCGGCACGTTTCTATAAAACATGCCGACATTTGTTTTAATCTGTGGGCAGATTTTCCGCCTATTGCTGCAGGGTTATTCCCATCAGTCCGATAACCACATCATTGGCTACTGTTTCGAGTGTAAGCGACTCGAGCGTTTTCTCTGCGTCGAGCGGCATATCCAGCAAGACTCCTGCTCCTCCTTCTATCTCACGGCCGTACACTCCTGTAATACCCAATTCCTTTCCCAAGTCACGACTTACTTTTCCGGTTTTCAGATGCAACCGGTACGGACGAGGTTCGGATAGAGCAAACGCCTTTCCATCTACATAAAAGTCCTGCTCTATCGGGCACCAGTTGTCTGGATTAGTAAGAGCCATTTCTGTAGATGTACCATCAGAATAACGAACCTTCAATACGCCGTTCGCAATATGACACTGCATATGATTCGTACTTCCGGCAAGCAGCAAGTATGCATGCGAAGCCTTTCCTGCCAGCGGTATGCAAATGCTGTCGGGATAATTGTCCCATAACGATGTAAAAGCAATGTTGTTTCCCTTTTTCATCAGGCGGAATGGTACTCCCAATGAAGTGTTGAACCGGTTATCCCGAATCAAGCTCCGTAAACCACTGTCGTCTATCGTAGCACTCAACAAAGGATGACACCATTCTCCTATTCCTTGTATAGGAAGTTGTAAGGTAGTATACGGAGAACGCGGAGAAAAATACTGTTCATGAAAGATTGAAGTCACCGAATCGTTCAGATATTGATCCATATTGACCATGCAACAGGCAGATGAGTCAACATCTGCAAAGTCCTTTCTCACCGCAGCAGGCACAGTCCGGATAAAGACATTTACCGGCTGCCACCAGTCCATGTCTCCCTGACGAGTACGGACAAAAAAAGTATGATGTCCTTCACCCTTCTTTATGCTTGTATGGTAGCTCTTCCGTTCCACTTTTGTTGACTCTAAAATATGCTGTGGGTCGTAAATTTCGCACAACTCAATTCTATGAGGAGCACGAAGTAAAATCTGTCCATCCGCATCAACCTCCAGTTCTTCGCCGGTCAAAGTCTGCAAAACTTCTCCCTTCCAACGAATTTTCACTTTTGTTTTTTCCACAGCGGGTACCCGCACAAGTAATTCCGGATAACCACTGGCCGCTTCAACAAAACTCCAGACTGTTTTCTTACCATTCACTTCAACCGAGGCAACCTGTTCCCGTATAGCCTTGATCCGAAGTCCTATTTCCAACGGCTTAACGAAATGCTGGCAAATTTGATAAGTATCCGTATCTTTCTCCCTCAAGAAACTATAAGACACATCCGGCGTTTTTAGTGAAGCCTTGTTCCAACTGGACGGAAATCCCGGACGAATAAGCAACCGACCATTCATAGCATCCGGCAAAATACCGTATACGCCTTGAATCAAAACCCGCGAGGCAACTCCCACAGGATCACCAAAATCGCGATAGCACTCGCCACGAGCAGCATCATAGAAACTGATTTGTCCAAAATTTCCGGGGCTGTCACCCAGATACATTCCGTCGAGCACAGAACTCTTCAGTAATTTATATCCCTCATCAGCACGTCCTGCCTGAAAATAGGCAAGTGCAGTGTGCATCACTTCGGCAAAGGCTACATTGTTGATACTCCATGAATACGGCATCCAGTTGGTTGTAGAGATCGTAGCATATCCCTCATCTTTCAGTCCCTTTCCGGCAACCGGAATATGAGGAATCTGTGTATCGACATACCGAGTAGCCTGATAAGCTTGAAACGGATCAGCCGTTTCACTATCTAAAGCATGGTAAATAGTCCATACTCCCGCACTTTCATGCAGACGTTTATGTCCCATAAAATCCTGAAACTCTGCCCAGTGTCCTTTATCAGCCAGCCACAAACGTTTACTCATCGCCTTCAAAATCCGGTCGGCTTCTTTCTGGTATGGTTCTGCGTTTTCTCCAATTTTACTTGCAATTTCCGCCGCCATCTTATTGGCTCGATAGTTGTAAGCAGACGAATGTGTCACAGCCCCACTGTTATAATATAAAGCATCGCTCGCCCAAATGCAGGCATAGGCATCATACAATCCATCATTATCGGGGTCATAATTCAGCTTTTCCCAAGCAAGATGACGGGTTATCACCGGCCACATCCGACGAGCATATTCCAAATCACCGGTCCAGTTAAAATGCCACAACAATTCATCGATGTAACATAAATTCATGTCATAATGATGCATCTGATTGTTTCGCCGAGGGTTACGGCAAATATATCCGTTGCTATATTGAGGAGTTCCCCATTCCTTGACTGAACGCGCCAGATGCAAAGCGGAATCTTGTGCCGGATGCGGAATCGTATTGGGCACATCGGTTACCTGACTAGCAGCATAGGCATCGAAATGCTTGCGAGCACGGTCGTGCCATCCCAAAGCATCTCCCGCATAAGCTGCACGCCATCCACTCAGAGGCATACGCCATCCTACGGCTCCATGGAGCCAGACTTCTCCATCCCATATTCCATCGGCAGCAACAGCAAGTGTTCCTCCCAATGTATTGAAATACGGATCTGGAGTGGAAAAACGAATACGTGATGCCAATGCTTTCCGAGCGTCCTCGGCCTTGCGATACAAACACCTTCCTTCCTCAGTGGAGACGAGCTTCAAATCCAGATTTTCCAATACCAAATAAGACTCATCGGTCAATGCTAAATCGTACTCCTTCTGCATTTCAGGATGCTCCGGAGCTTCGAAACATCCGGGAGGGTCAGCCCCCATATCACCGTTACGGCTCAATTTCTTAGCCCGAATTTCAGAGATGAAACAACGTAAAATCATATCGCCTGCTAAACCTCTGGCGGAAAATTTCCATATTGCTCCATCAGAATCGGGAAAAGCCAACACTGAAATTACAATCGCTCCCTTACCCAAAGCTGTATCTCTCAGCAGGTAGGTGCGCCTGCCAGCTGTATATCTGGCTTCACAAAACTCAATAGAGTCGAGAGCAAGCGAAAGATTCCTGCTTTGCAGAAGGAAACGGATATGCTTGCTGTTACGCTTATCATATGCGGCAAATACCGGACGGTCGCTTGTTTCAAGGCGAAAAGGAGACCAACTTCCATACAAGGCTCGCGTAAACCGATTTTTCCCGTTTATACAGACAAAATCATCTCCTTCAGGATAATACTGAAGCGTACGTTCAGCTCCCCGCTTGTGCTCATTATAAGAAGTCGACTCAATAAAATCGCCAATCTTTTTAGCCTGTCTGATTTGTGCTGGCAGAGAAAATACTCCCAATGCCAGCAGACACACAAACGGAAACAAGTTATTCTTATTCATTGCTGATTATTTTACTTACTCCTAAACAATAAAAAGTAATTAACCGGAAAGCATGCAAATATGATGCCTCCGGTCAATTCATATATTAACTAACTCAACTCATTATGGCAGTGGCTTCAGACCTTCCCAGCGTACATTCCATGTACCGTCTTTTGGAAAGCCAGGATTAACACCCTTCGAACCATCCCAACCAGCACACATCATTGCTACAGCCGTAAGCAGTCCACCGTTGCCCGGCAAGTATATACGCAAACGACCGTCCTGATAATTGTGCCCATTTACCAGATAAGTATTGGTACGCTTGTCCATTAGCAAGGCACCTACCGCCTTTTCCGGATCACCCAAACGGGCAGCATCCATAGCAGTCATCGGATAATCCCATCCCCATGTCTTGTTCCAGTTCCAGTTATCCCACACCCAGTTCAGGGTATTTTTCATATATTCGGGATTGACCAGTCTATTCATAGGCAAAATACCTACCGCTCCCAGCACGGCCATGTGGTCAGACGTGAAACGAATATCCTTATACGTATCGACAGCTGTTTCAGCTGCTAAATACAATTTATCTTCATTATAGGCAAGGGGTGATAATTTCTCTATTAGCGTATCCCATTCGGGCACACGTTGCATACCGGCACGTTCACGCCAAGTTTGTGCTGTCTGCATGCCAAATAACCAGTATGACAGTTCAAATGGAGGATTGACCGTATCAGCAGCACGCAGTGTTTCCTGTGCAGGAATAGCTCCCTTCAGAATATAACGGTCGTGTTCTTTATCATAAACAGCAAACGAATACATAAACTCAGCCGTTTCCTGAATCAAATCGTTGTATTTTTTTATCAGTTCATCCGATGGATTGGCACGATACAGTAACTCTGCCAAATAAATCAGATGTGGCTGTTGCCAGATAAGAAAACTACCTACATTAGAAGGCGCTTCCATTCCGCTTGGATCGGTCATTTTCATCCATCGTACTCCTTCAAATCCCTGACGCTGTGCAATCTCACGAGCAACTGGTTCTACCTGATGATACCAAGCCAATGTACGGTCAAGTAGCTCAGGATGCCCCCACAAAGCAAATTGTGCCTGATGCCACCAAATCATTTCCATATGGAACTTGCCAAACCAAGAATTATAAGTAAGTCCGGTTTCCTGCGGAGGGGTGGAACCAGCACACTGGATAGCTAACAGATACTGACTCAGTACAACACGGCGTTCCAGTTCTTTTGCTCTGGGGTCGGTACAAAGAGAAAAATCCACTACTCCACCCTTGTTCCAAAAATTATTCCAGTATTCGGAAGATGCCTTTTCCACTTCGGCAAATGTAATAGCAGGAGTCTTTGATTCCTCAGGAGTAAACTGGCAAGTAAACGCAAGAACTGTATCAGCAGGAGTCAGAACAAAATAGTTCTTACTTTTTTCAGTCAGCGAAGCCTCACCTTCCCAACGAATAGTTACATAGTAAGTCGTAGTATCCAATTCACGCTTCAGCACAGCCGATTGTTTGTCTTGCCGGACAAGAGTCGTAGTATGCTTGTCGTTTGCATTCCAGTCACAAGCATCATCACAATGTCCACCCGTAGGATAAGGAAAGTGAAACTTTATATCCGGATGCGACTGAGATGAAACTCTTGAGGCAATCATATCATTTACAGGATGGCAAACCGTCTGCACATGATATGAGATTCCAGCAAGGGAGAAACTGCTACTTACCTCACCTTTCCACATATCCAGATTATGCCGGATATTCTGTAGTTGAGAGGGTGTCACACCTTCTTCCAGTTCCAGTCCGACAATTCCCAAATGCAAACGGTGAGGATTGGCACGAAGCCAGTTTGAAGCGTCACGCTGCCGTCCTTTTTCCTTGAACTGACATGAGTATATTTCCTTATGTCCACGACCAAAATCGTATTCCTTCCAGGCATCTTCCGGCTTATATCCGTCCGGATTAGCAAAGCTATGCCATCCCCACTGACTCTGCGTACCCAACGGAACACCGTTTTTATAGACCTCTGGAAAAGTTTGCAATCCGGTTATATCCGTTGTAAAAGCAAACTCACCATTACCTACAGATAAAGATGCAAGAGAATCTACTGCCGTCACAGAAGGATTGTTACGGGTAACTAGCTTATAACGATCAATGGGTTCCTGCTTTTCTACACTACATGCTGTAAAAGTCAGGGCTGCCACTAAATAAATCAGTTGTTTCATGAATTTTAATTACTTCTTGAAATTAATATGTAGAACGTTAATTAATAGTCCATTTATGTACATTGCGAATATAAAACATATAAACAAAACATCACATGGAATAATGTACACTCTAATAGAAAAAGATACAAATGCACAAAATTTGCACTCTTCCCGATAAAAATTTCATTCCAGTCAACTGGCTATTCTATCAAACTATTCATATACATTTCTATATTCGTGTAATATCTGTTAAGTGTAAAAGAGGAAGCATCACCTGCATCTTGCGGATTTAAATTGTGCTCCTTTTCCCACTTATCGGGCATACCGTCATTATCGCTATCGCGTAAAGAAGTCCCTTTTTGCAACTCAGGCCATCCTCCAGCTTGAGCAGGTGTATCAATGAATCCATTATTTCCATATGGCGAAACACCACGCTTTATCTGACTGATAATTTCATTGTCATAATCATCACGTACCAAACTACAGCCTGCCTGCTCCAAAACTTTACGATATGCCTCCTGAGGTGTATCTTCCATTATAGGCTCATAGGCAAAAGGACATTTAACCAAACAAGCAAGTGAATCTTTTCCAAAAACACCTTTTCTGTTATCTTCTGAAACAGTGGGATTCCCCTCTAAAATATTCCCGCTTACATAATATTTACCAGTACCATCCTCCGCTACGTCCAGCAATTTATTAGGACACTGGGTTCCAGGTCCTGGCTTATAATAATTGGCAACCATATTGATCTCGCCAAAATGTCCCCCACCATAAGCAGCTTTAAACCCCCAGTTGAATACAACATTATTACGAAAATCGACCATTTTGGTACTGTCTACCGACGAAAATCTTGGATTACGGCTGGAATGGTTAGCCAAAAGATTATGATGAAACGTAGCTTTATAACCTCCCCATATTCCTCCAAAGCCATGACATCCCTTAGTATGAACGGAACAAGTAAGGCTCTGATTAATCATACACCACTGTACCGTAAGATTTTTTGTTTTATAAATCGACAAACATTCATCAATCGACCAGCTTGAAGTTAAATGATCTAATATTACATGATGCTGTCCATAGCGTCCTCCTCCTATACCATCAGCATCTGTTTTATATTTATCACCAACCCGAACCCTAATATAACGAATAATAACTTCACTTGCATTAACAATCAAAGGGTTATCCCTCAGACAGATTCCGTCTCCCGGTGCAGTCTGTCCTGCAATCGTAATACTGTCATGGTTAATACGTAAAGGAGTCTTCAGTTCGATTGTACCACCCACATCAAAAACAACAGTCCTTGCTCCATACTGTTCGACTGCTTCCCGAAGACTACCTTTACCCGAATCATTCAGATTGGTAACTTTAATAACCTTTCCTCCTCTTCCTCCTACAGTATATTTACCATAACCTTCTGCTCCTGGAAAAGCCAGATTCTGTGATTGAACATAGACAAATATGCCCAACAAGCAAAACAGGGAACCTAACCTTTTTAAATACATATCCATAATCACATTGTTAAATCAAACAAAACGTAAAAAGGCAAGATAGGAATGCATTCCCAATCCTGCCTTTTTCAAATCTTATTTTATAGTATTAATAACAAGGATGTTGTTGACCAGCCAATCCTGGATTTACATCAATAATACTTGTTGTACTAAATGGCAATATTTCAACCATATTTTTTTGCAATCCATAAAACATTCTGGTTATAAATGTATTATCTTCATATACATTAGAATCTACATACAACCCTCCTTTACTTTTAATGGTATGACAGCCAAACATATTTAGAATGGTATAAGTAACAGGAGTCAGTTTCGTTCCAGAAGGAGCTGAATTTTTAGAGAAATAAACATTACCAGCTTCGTCTTCATAAAATTCTTTTTCAAGAAAACCTCCATTTACGTTATCATTCAATATATTCAGTTTATCAATTTCATCGGCAGTAAGCCCCATTGTCTTAAAATCACTCTCTTTAATAGTAATATACGGCAATGCAATAGTAGGATCCTGATAAACAGCTGTACCTCCCTTATAAGCACGGTATACATCTACATTGGCATATTTACCTTCCCGATTTGCCAGCTGATACAATTTTTCTTTTTCTGCAGTAAGCTGTTCATACAAGATACCCCAACGTGTCAAATCTGTTTTACGAAGAGACTCATGAGAAAGTTCCAGCTTACGTTCTTGTATTATCGCATTTTTAAATCCTTCATAATCGGACGGTATTGTACCAATCTTTGTTTCATCATTTTTAAATGCGCGCATACGTACCTGCTTAAATGCATCTATTGCATCTGCAGTAGGAGCATTATTCAACTCATTCAAAGCCTCTGCATACATCAGCAATACATCAGAATAACGCAGCAACGGAAAGTTTATATCACGCCGGCTGTCAGAAGTTCCTCTGTTTTTACACCAGTTGATGCGATACTTACCAACTCCAGCACCTATATAAGTATTCATCTGATATGTACCGTCTGTATACAAACCATAATTACAAATGGAAACATCACGACGCTGGTCACCTTCATCAAATTCAAAATAGAATGTAGGCATTACTATCATTTGTGCACCACCTTTACCGAAAGTACCACCAGAGCCACTGGTCGGAATACCATTTACATAACCCGTACGTACATCAGAAGAATTTGCTCCATACCATCCATATTCTAACATTGTTTCTTTATTGTACTTCTTTGTACATAAATCACGAAAAACTTCGTCGTAATTATCTAATAATCCATTTTCATTTTGGACAATAACTGCCTTACATGCATCAGCTGCAATCTGATACAGTTCACGAATTCGAGCTTTATCTTCACGTTGCGCAATGCGAACTGTAGATGCATTATAAGGAACAGTACCCAAATCCCAGCGCAAAGAATATCCTGCAGCATACAGAGCTACACGAGCCAAAATACCATAAGCAGAATTTTTAGTAAAACGCTCTGGAGTTGATACCATGCCTTCACTCTGCCAAGGTAATAATTCAACAGCTCGCTGCAAATCTCTGACACAATGATCATAAATTGTATCACGACTTACTCGTGAAGAAGAGAATGTCGTCAAATCGGATGTTGGTATTTCAGTATATGGAACATCACCATAAAAACGTACGATATTCCAATATGCATATGCTCTGATAGCCAAGGCCTCCCCCAATAATGAATTCAATTTGGGCTGCTCACTTTCCGAAACTTTCATCAAAGGAATATTCTTTATACAAACATTTGTATATTCAATGGCCTTATACATGCCATTGTACGTACCACTCAGCATAGAAGACGTAGAAGTATAATCGTAATTAGAAACATTATATTTGGAATTTGTTTCTGAAGAACTAGCCTCATCGGTACCTTCCAGCAACTGATATCCCAGTTCCTGGGTGTGAATATTCGGATATGCACCTACAACAGCCATTTCTGCACGTCCTACAGTTTCGAAAACAGAAGAACTATCAGCCTTCGATTCTGAAGGCATGTCTAACCAATCTTGACAGGAAGCACATGTAAACAATAATACCGATACGCCTACAATATTTATTATCTTTTTCATAATTATCATTAATTGCAATTAGAATGTTAAATTTACACCAATAACCCAGCTCTTAGAACGTGGATAAGAAGAATTATCAATACCTGGAGTCAATGCACCACTTTCAGCCGAAACTTCAGGGTCATAGCCACTATATCCCGTAATGGTAGCAATATTATTCAATGTACAATAAACTCTCGCATTACTTAATTTCAAATTCTGAATCCAATTTTTAGGGAAAGTGTAACCCAATGTTATCGTACTGAAACGCAAATAAGAACCATCCTCTATATAATAACTGCTATGATCACTGATAGCTGTTTTATTATTTTCAGATATATTCCACATGATGTCATTACCATATTGTCCCGGATTTAATTCAGCCAATCGTACCAAATCCATAGTTTCCTTACCGGTAGATGGATCAATCAATGTGAAGCGATTGTTCATTATTGCCAAAGAGTTCTGGTTCGACAAATATGGGCCGATAAAGCGCTGAGTACTCATATTGAATACATCATTTCCAAATGAGAAATTCATAAATACAGATAAATCAAAACCCTTATATCTGAATGTATTGTTCATACCACCAGTAAACTTAGGTGCAGCATTACCTATCACTGTACGATCGTTTGTAGACCAGACTGGATTGCCGTTTTCATCAACCTCCCCTGTCTGAGGAACATATTTAGCATCACCCGGCTTTACATGGGAACGGTCGAAACCTTTTAAAGAAGGAACTCCGTCTTTCAACTTATACGTACCATCTGACAATTGAGTAAAGTCATCTGTCGTATAGATTCCATCATAAACTAATCCATAGAATTGTCCCAATGGCTTTCCAACCTCAATTTTATATCCCATACGGCTTTCATAATCCTGAATGAAGTAATTAGTTTCTTCATTTCCATAAAGTTCAAGTACTTTCGAACGATTGAAAGCTATATTAAAATCTGTATTCCAAGTAAAATCTTTTGTACGAACATTTGTTGTATTCAACACCAATTCTACACCACGATTCCGAATTGCTCCAATATTCTGATACTGGTCGCTATAACCTGTAGAAGTTGGTATTTTATTCTTAATCAAAAGATTTGAAGATTCATTATTATAGAAATCAACTGACAAATTTACACGGCTTCCAAGTACGGAAACATCAAGACCAACGTTTGTTGTTGTTGTCTTCTCCCATTTCAAATTAGAATTACCCAACGTAGTTCCTGGTACATAAGTGATATAGTCACTTCCATTAATTCCATAATGACCAGATCCGTAACTTGTAGCATACATATTATTATCGATATTATTGTTACCTGCAGTTCCATAACCAATACGAAGTTTCAAGTTATCCAGGAAATCTACATCTTCCAAAAATGCTTCTTCAGAAATACGCCATGCAGCTGATGCTGACGGGAAGATTCCCCACTGATTGCCCTTTGCAAATTTAGAAGAGCCATCGGCACGTAAAGTTCCAGTAAATAAATAGCGTTCTTTATAGTTATAAGAGAGACGACCAAACACAGAGACTAAACCTTCACGACTTTTACCAGATTTCCATGTATAAGGTTCACCCATACTTACATCGTTCAATCCAAAATTACCATCAGTAAATTTATGGTACTCATTATCCAAGTTCATTGACTCTGTATACCAGGTTTCCTGTCCTAACAATACGTTAAAATCATGAGCATGATCATCTAAGCTGAAAGCATAATTTAATGTATTGGTCACCTGCCATGAATATTTTTCATCATTATTGCGATAACCGTAGCCATAGGGACTCTGATTGGCATCAGCCTGACGAGTAGAACCATTATCCCAATAATCCTCACGTACCTGCTGCCACATGTAGCTGGCTGCAGTACGCCATGTCAAATTCTTCATGATGTCAATTTCTATACCTGCGTTTACAGTAGCAAAACGAGTATATTTCTCCTGATCAATTGCCTCATTATCCAATAACGGGTTATTGATATCATAATTATCAGCACCGGGCATATCAGAATACGCATCCGACAAATCTTCGCTAAGCATTTGTTCATTAGTAAACTGTACACCTCCTGTCACAGGTTGTAGAATAGTTTGTTTCAACTTACCTCCCAAACTACCACCACCTTCAACTTTAGTCATCTGAAGAGTAGAAGAAAAATCAAAACGAACTCCCTTCCATAATTCATGATTTACTTTAGCACGTATACTGTTCTTCTGATAATCATGTTTTGCCATAATACCATTTTCATCTGTATAATTATAGCTAATCATGTACTTTGTTTTTTCAGTTCCCCCCGTAATATTCACATTATGATTTTGTGTAATACCTGTAGAACCAAAAACTTCGTCCTGCCAGTCAATACCTTCACGACTCGCGTAATCATTATGAATGCGGCTATATGCTCCAGAATAAAAATCTGCATCGTTTATATTACCACCAAACAAATTGGCAAAACTACTCTGATTACTTCGCAATAACTGGAACTCATACTGATATTTTACATAATCTTCTACTCCCAGTAAGTCCAATTTTTTCCCTAAATGATCAAAACTTACGAAACCATTGTAAGAGACTTCAGTCTTACCAGATTTCCCTGATTTTGTCGTAATCAAAATAACACCGTTAGAACCACGAGCACCATAAATAGCAGTAGCTGACGCATCTTTCATAACATCGATACTTTCAATATCATTAATATCGACATTCTGCAAGCCATTTTCCATCTGGAAACCATCGACGATATACAAAGGTTGAGTGCCTTGCGTAATAGATGTTCCACCACGAACCGTAATATTAATTTCAGCACCAGGAGCACCACTTTGTTGAACAATGTTCACTCCCGCAGCTTTACCGGCCAAAGCTTGTGCAGCTGTACTTACTGGCGACATCTTCAAATCATTTGCCCCAACAGAAACTGAAGAACCTGTCAGCTCCTTACGTTTTACTTTCGCATACCCGATTGCTACAACTTCTTCCAGCATCTGGCTGCTTTCCTTTAATGTTACATTAATAGTAGTACGGCCTTTGATGGCTATACTTTGTGTTTCATAACCGATATAAGAAAAAGTCAATTCCTTAGCCGAAATAGGCACAGACAATGTATAATTACCATCCATATCTGTAATAGTGCCTATAGAGGCCTGACCTTTCACTGTAACAGAAGCTCCGATAACAATATCATTAGCATCCTTTACAGTACCGGTAATTGTTCTGTTCTGAGCAAGAACATTCGACGAAAAACTTATTAACAGAATAATTAATAAGTAAAAAAATTTTTGTACGCTTTTCATAGTTGATTAGTTATACATAAATCAATGATTAGTTAAATTTTTAAGCATCACAAATGTATAATATCAACTACTATCACCCAATATAAAATAATACAATTCCATAGAATATCGTACATGTAACTATTTCTCAATGTACTAACAAAAATAACATGTAAGATTTGTACTAAAATCCCCAAATATCCTATAGTAGAAATATAGAAACAAAATAACTACTATTAACAAGACAGGGACTAATAGCTAATAATACAATAAGCTACATATCAAAAGGTAAACATATATTCAGTCAAGTAAAAAAATATTTATGTAACAAAAAAAAACTGAGCACACTTCTCAGTGTGCTCAGACCATACCAGAAAATATCATCCTTATTTTACTAACAGCTCTATTTTTACATCTTCTTGATCAACGTTTGTACAATAATAAAATTCAGCATCTTTTCTTGCACTAATACGTATATGTTTCAAAGTAATCCCATCAATAGGCATTTCTGGGATTCCATTAAAATACATGGCCCTACGTGCATTCGAGCATGTAAGATACTCTATATGAATATTACGAAAACAAGGAGTCGTCTCGTCTACTGGCATAGGATTTACTTTTACAGGTATTACTTCACCACTTTCCAAGACCTCAACAGCCGATTTTCCTCCATAGTAAAGATTAAAGGTTATAGGCTCAGTCGGAATATCAATCATTGAAATATTACGAATCCATATATTCTCTACAACTCCACCACGACCTCGTTTGCTTTTAAAACGTACTCCCACGTCCGTTCCCAAGAACTGACAATTACTTACAGAAATATTCCGTATGCCTCCACTCATTTCACTTCCTACTACAAAACCTCCATGTCCTTTGTATACCGTACATCCATCTACTATTACATTTTCACAAGTACGGGCACGACGACGTCCATCTTCATCTTTTCCGCTTTTCAAGCAAATGCCATCATCTCCGACATCAAATGAAGAGTTTACTATTAAAGCATTTTTACAGGATTCTAAATCCAGTCCATCACCGTTTTGAGCATAACTCGGATTCCGAACTGCTACATTTTCTACCAGAACATTCTCACACATCAAAGGATGAAGATTCCATGCCGGAGAATTTTGGAAAATGACTCCTTCCAACCATACGTTTTTACATTCTATAAAACTAACCATAACCGGACGCAGGAAATGCCGTACACTCTGCCACTCTTCTTCTGTCTTCAGATTTTGCGGAACATTCATATTGCTAATAGTATCCCCTTTTAATGTTTCGGGATAAGGGAACCAATAATCAGGACGCTTATACACACCTCCTCGGGAAGTAGCCGCTTTCCATTGCCCTTCTGTAACTTTTTGTCTTTTCAACGGACGCCAGTAATGACCATTTCCATCAATCACTCCTTGACCTGTTATGGCTACATTTACCAGATTTCGTCCAGATATAGGTGACTGGCAACGTCGGGTATCCAGTCCTTCGAATACAGTTTCTACTAACGGATATAAATCAACATCGGGAGAAAACAAAATAATAGCTCCCTTTTCTACATGCAAATTGATATTGCTCTTCAATACAATAGGGCCTGTAAACCACACACCTGCCGGAACTACCAGTTTTCCACCTCCTTTTTTATCTAAAGCATCAATAGCCTTAGCAAAAGATTCTGTACAAAGATGCACGCCATCGCCTTCCGCACCAAAATCTTTCAGATTCATTTCATTATCAGGAAAAGACGGAGCCTTTACACGAGGTATTTCAAATGGTAAATCTTTATAAAGATACTCATATTTATATGGCTCCTCTGCCAGCAACACATTCATAGCCAGCCACACACAAGATAAAAATACAATTACTCTTTTCATTTTTCACTCATTCTTTTAATATCCTAATTGCAAACATCCCATGATATAAGGACCGGTTGCCTTTGCGTCGTTATCACGCATTTTCTCTCCTATATAATATTCAAAACTTCCGTCACGGTATGGATTACCTCCCAAACCTCCTACCTGACAGCAGCGAGTCAAGGTCAAAGTGCCATCAGCATTTTCACGCATCAATTTGTCATTCAGTCCTTTAAAAGCCTTTTCCGCTACCGCCCGATACTTTTTGTCAATGTATCCTTTATTTACAGCCTTAGCGTATGCATACATACACTGACTCGTAACAGAAGCTTCCGGGAAGTTTCCCACACGTTTAGGTTGGTCAATAACCTGATACCATAAGCCATTCTTGTCCTGATACTTTGGAAGCGTTTCAGCAAGTCCCTGAACCCACTCGATCATATCTACCCGCCCCGGATGATTCTCAGGAATATAATCGAGAGCATCTACAAGAGCCATAAACCACCAGCCAATGCTGCGTCCCCAGAAATTAGGTGAATGTCCTGTTTCAGGATCGGCCCAACGTTGAGATTTACTTTCATCCCAGGCATGATAATACAATCCAGTCCGAGCATCATACGTATATTCATGGCAAAGTCTGAACTGTTTTATTGCTTCATCAATCAAATCCGGGCGATTAAATTCCGCTCCATATTGAGCAAGAAAAGGAGAAGCCATATACAAACCATCCAACCACATCTGATGCTGATAGACAAGTTTATGCCAAAATCCACCTTTTAAAGTACGAGGGTGACGTTCCAGTTGCTTAACCAACACGTCCATCGCTTTCTTATACTTAACATCATGTGTTTCACGATAAAGATCGAATAATACTTTTCCCGGATTGATAAAATCAAGATTATAGGCAGACATATCATATTTATAGATCTCTCCCTTATCATTGATAATCGTATCGCCCCACTCTTTCACATAATCAAAGTAACGTTTGTCACCGGTAGCTTTCCACATGTCAAGCATCGCACAGCATCCTACACCCTGGGCATACCCGAAGAAAAGACGTTTACCATGATCCAGCTGCCATGCCTGAGGAAAACGGCGTATCTCTGAATCGGCAAATTTCCGCGAAGCCTTTTCGGGAGCAAAGCAATCGGTACGGAAAGGCACTGCAGGTATACCTGCTCCATTACAAAGATTTACCCGGAAGAAAGTTCCCCAACCATATCTCACAGCAATAGGATGCATCACTTTATCTGAAGTAAGCTCCAGCTTATTCCCTTTTATAACAGCCTGTGCTGGATAAAAACGTTCATCTTCTCCGGATATGAAAAAGCCTTTTACATCACCTCCATCAAAAGTTTTCAAGCCACCATCTGTATAATCGAAGTTCAGCACAACTTTATTACCACTAATCTTCATCTTTTTATATACAGGGCCCGAATAAGTTACTTTTCTACCATATTGTTTAGCTAAAGCCCATGCAGCTAAACGTTCGCCTGCCACACGTTTGTTACGCGGATGAATATCCGTCGAATCGGCTGCATCTACCACAACAGCCATTCCTACATTTTTCAGTCCGCTCTCACGCCAAGTCTTCAACTGTGCTTCGCGAATCTCAGCCGGCTGTCTGTAGTGAGGAGCTATCTGCATAAAATAGAAAGGCATGTCTGATTGCCCCCACCGTTCACGCCAGGAATTTATCATATTAGTGAAAACCTGCTGATATTTTTCAGCACGAATAGAATTGGACTCTCCCTGATACCAGATGTTTCCTCTTACCGTATACCCGGCAATAGGAGCTATCATTCCGTTCCAAAGAGTAGAAGGTACTTTACAATAGTCTTTATTACGTTTTATATTTTTCAAAGCAAACTGCTGAAGGACATCACTATATAAAGTATCATCTTTCATTACTTCCATAGAAGTCCACGATTCAGCATGTGTACCTCCCCACGTAGACTGAATCAACCCGACAGGTACTCTCAGTTCGTTATACAGCTTCTTACCAAATACAAACCCTACAGCAGAAAAGTCACGTATATTTTCGGGAGAGCAGACAACCCATTTACCAATACAGTCATCCTGTTCTTTCTCGTGTGCTAACTGATGCTCTACATGAAACAAACGTATTTCGGGATAATCTGCATCTTTCATTTCTTCCATTTCATCCGACATTCCAGTCTTCCACTTGACTTTTGGATCATGGGCTACAGGAAATTCCATATTCGACTGCCCTGTACATAGCCATACTTCACCCACCAATACATTCCGAATTACAATCACATTTTCTCCCTTAATCGTTAAAAAATGATTTTCTGATGCTTCCGGTGTAGTTACATATATTTTCCAACGTCCATCTTCTCCCGCTGCAGTACTACTGACATTTTGTTTATTCCATGAAGGTATCACTGATATGTTTTCACCCGGATTGGCTTTTCCCCATATACAAACTTTGGTTCGTGCCTGCAAAACCATATTGTCAGAAATAATAGATGGGAGAGTCACTTTAGCTTCAAGCGAAGAAACTCCCAACAAAGCTCCCATGCATAGACAATAGAATTTTTTCTTCATTGTGTTTTTAATAGTTATTTATTATTAGATATAGAACAAATGCAAATATAAAGTCTGAATATACATCTCTCCATATAAAATAGTACGTTTACATGGAAACAAGTTCACAGACACAAAATGGTTTATCGCCCACACAAATAATATGCATTTTTTATAGAATGTCAATACATTCTACCTTTATTCTATAACCTTCACACAATGTATAAGATAAGCATTAGATCGTCTATCTACAGCTTGTCCTAGTTCACTATTTAAAAGAAACCTTCACATTTTTGTATCCATATAGAAAACAAAATAAAAAACATCCATATTGGTAGCCAATCCTCTACTTCTAGCACTATATACTTGCCGCATAGTCTATTCATTGAAGTTTATAAATAACCTAAACTTTCACTATACCAACTTCAATATTCCTCAAGTATAAGTTCATCGCTATTTACTTTTATTCTTCATTCCAATATAGTGAAGAGCATATATCTTCCGGAGCAAGGATCATAAATAGATTTCTTTAAAGGAGAAAGGAAAGAAAATATCTTGTCATTTACAAATGAAGTAATAACTTGTAGAAACTATTGATAACATTTGAAATGTCCGATAAAAGACAAAATATGAATAATAAAAAAAGTCGCTTTGGCAATCAGCCAAAAACGACTTTTCTCTATAATAATAGATACATTCTCTCAGAACTGGAAAATGGCAGTAAAAACAAATCGATGATTCATGACCGAATGAGAACTTATAGCCTTTGCTTTGGCATTAAAATCATCTCCATACCAGGCATTACACAAAGAATATTCTGCACCGAATTTCCAATGAGGAATGTTATAAGTCAGTTCGGCTGTACCTGTAAACAACTGGTCGAGCTTGGTTCCTGTACCCAGAGTGCCGTAAGCCACTTCTTTCGACGCTCCCAAGTTCTTCAGATAACCGAAGAAAAGGGCCGGGCGCCATTTCTTTCCATAAGCCACATTCACCCATGTAGAAGAAACCCGCAACGGGGCATATTGCTGTTTTCCTGTATTTTCATCGATACTTACGATACCATATCCGCCTACGGTACTCGTCTGAGTAAGGTTAGTACCCAGTACAGTCTTTCCAGACACCAGCCAGTCATTGTGAGTATATTTCACATGAGCCTCTCCCGAGACACCTGTTACACGTTCATTGACAAAGTAAGTTGCATCAGTCATTTCCGACTGCGTACGGGGAGTAATAGAGCTCACGTGTACACCCGCTCCAGCAATCAGTCCCGGACGTTTGTAGTCCATACCTAAATAAAACTCAGGAATGCAACTTTTCTTGATGAATTCCTGACTTTTCTGTGTACCTGTTTCTCCGGGAGTATTCGTTTTCGGACCTACCGACAGGTATTGCGACTGCCATACGGCAGCAGCCGTAAGCATGAAGTTCTTAGCAGTAAAACGATAACGAATCTGCGGTGCACGGCTGAACGGCTGATAAGGTGCTCCCATGTTCAGATTCAATATTTCAGGAGCGACATCGCCGTACAGCGGATGCCACGTCTGTCCTACCAGTAAAGCAGATTTTCCCCAGTCGAGGTTAAAGTAGACATGACGAATACGAAACAATGAATAGGTTGTACCCGATCCGCGAAAATCGACTTCAACCTTTGCGGATGTCTTGGCTTTTCCTAGCATAGGACCTGCTACATCGACACCCAGACGTGTATACAACGTGTAAAAATTACCATTTCCTACTCCGTTTAAATCATGCCCATTCGGATCCTTCACTTCATCCAGTGGATACATATAAAACAATCCGTCTACAGTTTCGGAGTTAGACCGGGTATTATAAAATAAATCAGTACGTACTTGACCATAAAACTTATAGTCAAATCCTTTCTTCTGAGCAAACAAACTCCCCGAAACTCCGACGAGCAAGGCGAGTGACACGAATACTTTTTTCATTACTAATAAATATTATAATCAGAAATAAAAACCAAATCCTATCTTGAAACCCAGCTTACTATATTCCGAACAATTTGAAAAACTCAAATCGTAATAGACAGCCGGTTCTACGGTAATCGTCCCGTTCAGGAAAAAAGCATAGCCCAGTTCAGGGGTCAAGCAGACTAAATCCTTTCGATTCACACTATTCGACAAATGTTTATAGGCCAGTCCTAATCCTCCATACAAGCCGCAACTCGACAAATAATATCTTGCTCCAGCTCCTACACTGGTTTCATCCATACCATTTTCTACATATTCACCCTTGAAATTTACCAGAATGGATAGATTATCCAAGACAAAAGTACCCGTAGCGACTTGAAATCCGAAATTGGTTCCTTCATACTTGCTATGAGAAAGATCTAATCCTGTAAGGGAAGTATTCAGATACCATTTCCCTTCTTCAAACTGTGCATGGGCAACATTAAGACAGCTTATCAATAAAATAAATGTTAATAGAAATTTCCTTGCCATAATATTAAATAATAGTTCGTTAAAAATTAGCCCAGCCTAAGCGGCTCTGGC
>FR887838.1:1536-41034 GCA_000432735.1 Bacteroides sp. CAG:443 | reverse complement strand
TCGGATTTACCCCTCAGGTTTTTACATTGAGCCGTTTTCTTGTAAAATTGAAGAAATCAAAGCTTAATAAATCCGGTGTGAAGTTCCATTAAGCTTGAAGCAGAAAGGTATAATCGACTCACCCGATTATGAATGGGGTTACGCATAAAGTTTCACCAGCTTAAAAAAAAGAACTTGATAGCAATCACTTTCTTAAGTTGTCTTCTGACAGATTTGAGTTTTGTATTGAAAGATTGATAAATCTATTAAATCGAAAAAAGGGACAAAGGATTATTAAAAACCCTTCGTCCCTTAATTATGGATGATGTGTTGAATTTTCTTAATAAACAGTACGGAGTATATTATCGCGTATACTGACCGTACATTGCCATTGCACTTGCATTCAAGTTCTTTTTAATAGCTTTGAATAGATTTTTTACTTGTTTCATAATGTTATCCTTTCCTTGTTTTTGTGTTATAAATTCGAGTCTTTTTGTTTCGTCGCTCTCTTTTTAGGAGAGTTGTTTTTAGTTAGTGTTAGTCTTGTTTTATGTTTTACAACACAAAATTACACGTTTTTGTTCATTCATTATGCGTTTTTGCAAGAAAAAACGGGCAATGGCCTCTTTTCTTGATTTAGGTCAAAGAAAAGATTTTAGGGAATGAGCAACGATGAATCTCCATAGCTCAGGAAACGAAAATCGTGCGATAGTGCATAGTCGTAAATGTTGCGCCAGTCACCTTTCACAAAAGCTGAAACAAGTAGCAGCAACGTACTTTGCGGTTGATGAAAGTTCGTAACCATGCGTTTGACTATTTTGTACTCATATCCCGGAGCAATGATGATTTGTGTACTGGTATGAAGCGCATCGAGCCCGTGACGGTTCATGTAATCTAAAATGCATTGCAAAGCCTCTGTCGTTCTAAGAGTGGGAGTCGATTCATAAGGTTGCCACTGCTTTACATGCAGATCTTCCTGACTGGCATCCGGATTCTGGCTGATTGTTACACCTATATAATATAGACTTTCCAGCGTGCGTACGGAAGTGGTTCCTACTGCTACAGCTTCTCCATGGTGTGCAATCAGTTTCTCGATGGTAGTCTTGTTGACTGAGATATACTCGGTATGCATTTCGTGTCCCTCTATCTCTTCACTCTTGACCGGTTTAAACGTTCCGGCTCCTACGTGAAGAGTAACTTCCTCCAAGTCGACACCTTTATCTTTCAGTGCAGACAATACTCGTTCGGTGAAGTGTAATCCGGCTGTAGGAGCGGCCACCGAACCTTTTATTTTGGAGTAAACCGTCTGATATGTTTCCTTGTCGCTTTCCTGCGTTTCGCGGTTAAGATAGGGAGGAATAGGTAGTTCACCAAACACTTCGAGGATGTCGGCAAAAGTAACTTCCGGATTATCCCATGTAAAGTCTACCCAATGACTTGTTCCATGACAAGCACCACGTTGGGCTGTCAGCGTGATTGTTTTGCCTTTTACCGTCATTTCCTTATGCAGCGCACCTTCTTTCCATTTCTTCAGGTTACCGATCATGCATAACCATGCTGAGTGACTGGTCTGCTGAAAATTCAATGCGTAATCATTCGGCTGGATAGGTTCCAGGCAGAAGATTTCAATCAGTGCACCTGTTTCCTTGCGGAAGTGTAGACGAGCCTGAATCACTTTGGTGTTATTGAATATCATCAACATGCCCGGTTCCAGATAATCGGGCAGAGAAGTGAAGATTGTTTCACTGATTTTTCCATGTTGGTATACGAGCAGTTTCGACTGGTCGCGTACCGGAAGCGGAAATTTTGCGATACGCTCATCAGGCAACGGGTAATTATAATCGCTGATTTTTATGTGCTTAGTTTCTGTCATAGCGTTGAGTAGTATGATTTACGTGGGTGCAAAATTACAGAATTTCTTCGGGTATCAGCGTATAGCTCCTCGAAAATTTGCTCTTTGTCGGCTCTGGCTTGAGAAACTGAAAAGTAAATTTGTGCAGATGGACAGGGCGTCTGGAAGTGTAGGAGTCAGGAAACCAGTATGAGAAAAACGTTCTGTTTAGAGGATAATTTTTTTGCCAGCAGTGAATTTGCTGCTTTTTAGGCAACCGGATTGCATCTTTTGTTTTCGGAATAAAACCATTATCTTTGCACTACATATTTTTGTGAGGAATTTTGAATGAAGGTAAAGGTTCTTTACTTAAAGTATGCAACTGAAGTTCTTTTTTATATAGAGCAGTTTTATTATAAATAAAAAGGAGGATAAAACGATGAAAATAGGAGATAAAGTCCGTTTCCTCAGTGAAGTGGGAGGCGGTATCGTGAGAGGATTTCAAGGAAAAGACGTAGCATTGGTAGAAGGTGACGATGGCTTCGAGATTCCGATGCTGATAAAAGAGTGTGTCGTTATTCAGACCGACGATTACAATATTCCCCTTAAATCGGCCAAAAAGCCTGAAGCTCCGCAACCGGAAGAGGAAGTGGAAGAAGAAAAACCGATTACATACCGTGCTCCGGAAATACGTGGAAACGATGTGTTGAACGTATATCTGGCTTACGTGCCTCAGGATGTAAAGGCAATTTCCTCGACAGCTTTCGACGCTTATCTGGTAAACGACAGCAATTATTTCATCGATTACCTCTATTTGTCGGCCGAAGGCAAAAGCTGGACATTGCGTAGTCGCGGTACCATCAAGCCGAACATGAAAATGCATCTGGAAGAATTCGATAAAAGTGCGTTGAACAGTATGGAGCATGTGGCAGTACAACTGCTGGCTTACAAGGACGACCGTACATTTCTGTTGAAGAATGCGGTCAATACGGAAGTGCGCATTGATACCGTAAAGTTCTATAAACTGCATACCTTCCAGCAGACCGATTTCTTTGCAGAACCGGCGTTGGTGTACGACATTGTACGCGATGATGAAGAAGTGAAGCAGGTATATGTTTCGGCCAACGACATCAAGGAAGCCTTGTTGCAGAAAAGTGCATCCGACGCTCCGGCAAAGTTGCAGAAGAAACAGCATAAGGTGAAAAATGATATCGTGGAAGTCGACTTGCATATCCACGAGTTGCTGGACGATACGACCGGTATGGGAAATGCCGAAATGCTGAATTATCAGCTGGATGTATTTCGTAAAACACTGGAAGAATACAAGAATAAGAAAGGACAAAAGATCGTCTTTATCCATGGCAAAGGCGATGGTGTGTTGCGCCGTGCCATTCTGGATGAGCTGAAACGCAAGTATAAGAATTATCCCAGCCAGGATGCTTCTTTCCGTGAATACGGTTTTGGAGCTACTATGGTGACCATCCGATAAGAAGGAATACTTCCCTCACTTCCTTTCCTGTTACGTTTTTCGGAACAAATGCCGAAGATTGTCAGAAAAGGAAGTGAGGAATTTTTTTGTCTCGCCGAAATCCTTCTGTCTTTTGTACAAATCTTTTTTGTTTTTGTACAAAAAATAAAAAAACATCGAGACATTTTTAGAGAAAGGGCGTCATGCTTCGACAGAAATCTCTGTATGTATCTGATAATAGCTGTCGTGCATAAATTTTCATTTATGTGTACTAATTTCCATTTCTTCCCTTTTGCCGAATCTCTATCTTTGTTCCAACAAATCTAAATCAGGTATTTGGGTATGAAAAAACACATTTTTCGTCATGCTATAATGGCTTTGGGTATTTGTTCGGTTTTAAATATACAGGCGCAAGCCCCTCACCCCGAACGGATTTATTTGTCGGGTACAGGTATTGACAATACCCGTACATGGCAATTCTTCTGTACCAAGGGTCTAAATTCTGGTAAATGGAAACCCATCGAAGTACCTTGTTGCTGGGAGTTGCAGGGCTTTGGTGAATATACTTATGGGCGCTATTATATGGTGAAAGGGGCAAAACCCAGCGATGAAATCGGTATCTATCGTTATTACTTTCAGACTCCCAAGTGTAAGAAAAACGATCGTGTCAAGTTGTTTTTCGACGGGATCATGACCGATGCAGAAGTGCTGATCAATGGAAAACCTGCGGGAAATATTCATCAAGGGGCTTTTTACCGTTTTTCTTACGATATTACTTCACTGTTAAATACAGAAGGGAAAAATCAACTTGAAGTGAAAGTTGCCAAACAGTCGGCTAACAAATCGGTAAATGCGGCAGAACGTCGTGCGGATTGGTGGTTGTTTGGAGGAATTTATCGTCCGGTATGGCTGGAAGTTGTTCCTGAAGTATCCATGGAACATTTTGTAATTGATGCCCGTGCCGATGGACATTTCCGCGCTTCGGTGCGTACGAGTGGTGATTCAGAAGGCTATTTTTTGTCTATATCGGTACAAGGATTAAAAGATGGCAAGTTTCTGAAAACTGATGAAGGAAAGGAAGAAATGACCTGTCGGATAAGTTGTGCAGGAAAAGAAACGAATGTCGAAACCTGGTGGCACGATGTGAAGGTATGGAATACGGAGTCGCCCGAACTCTATCGAGTACGTTTGATATTGAAAGACCGTGAAGGGAAAATAGTTCAGGAACGTGAGGTGCGAACGGGATTTCGGACCATCGAGTTTTTTCCGCAAGACGGACTTTATCTGAACGGAACACGGCTGGTGGTGAAAGGCATTAACCGCCACTCTTTCTCAGTAGATGGTGGACGGACAACGAGTGCTGCAATGAGCCTGCAAGACGCTTTGCTTATCAAGGAAATGAATATGAATGCTGTACGTTCCCATTATCCGCCCGATGAACATTTTCTCGATATGTGCGATTCTCTCGGATTGGTTTATATTGATGAGCTTGCCGGATGGCATGGGTGTTATGATACGGAAACTGGTGCACGGCTGGTAAAGGAAATGGTGGAACGTGATGTAAATCATCCGTCTGTCATTTTGTGGAGTAATGGGAATGAAGGTGGATGGAATACGGCGAACGATGTTCTTTTTACTGATTACGATAAGTATCAGCAACGTCATGTTATCCATCCGTGGGCCGATTTTAACGGGCTTGATACGCATCACTATCCAGCTTATCTTACGGGGGTGGCACGATTTACCAATGGGTATGAAGTGTTTATGCCTACAGAATTTATGCATGCAATGTACGATCAGGGCGGAGGAGCTGGACTGCGCGATTTTTGGGACAGGTGGATGACCAATCCTATGTTTGCCGGAGGCTTTATCTGGGCATTTAGTGATGAGGCTCCCAAGCGTTCCGACCGGGGAGGAATGCTCGATTCCGACGGTTCGAATGCTCCCGATGGAGTAGTTGGTCCGAGGAGGGAAAAAGAAGGTAGCTTTTATGCTATCAGGTCACAATGGTCGCCTGTGCAGATAAAACCTTTGCTTATTACGGATCATTTCGACGGAAGTTTCTTTGTTACAAACGAATATACTTATACCAATTTGAAAGATTGTCGGATGACTTATAAAGTACTTGCATGTGATACTCCTATGCAGGGGGCACATTCACGTGTGCTTGCCAGCGGAGAGGTTGTACTTTCTTCTATAGCTCCTGGAGAAACAGGAAAGGCACATTTTTCTCTGCCTGCTTCTTTTCGTAAGGGAGATATACTGAAGTTGGAAGCATTCGATAAAGAAAAACGCAGTATCTGTGAATGGACTTACCCTATCCATCTGGCAAGTCAATATTTTGATAGCCATTTATCTCATACTTGTCGGTCGGCATCTTCTGGTCCGGTATCAGTCTGCAATGATGGCAAACAGATAATCTTGAAAAGCGATAAAGTCAGCATTACCTTTGATGCTGGTACGGGAATGATTGCCCGTATACTTTCGGATGGACAAGAAGTTCCCTTTACGGACGGTCCGGTGGCGGTAGGCATGAAAATGATTTATCAGCCAGCCGAGAGCTATGTACGTCAGGATTCAGACGGGGCTGTGTTTTGTGCTCATTATAAGGGTGGAGCCGATTCGATAGTGTGGCGACTTACTCCTCAGGGGCTGCTCTATATGGATGCTGTACTGTTGAACCGTGCCTCGGGAGGAGGTGGTTTTGATGATGCTTTTATGGATACGGAGGTTTATAATCTTGGAATTACGTTTTCTTATCCGGAGCAAAATTGCAAGGGCATGAAGTGGATGGGAAGAGGACCTTATCGTGTCTGGAAAAATCGAATAGCAGGTACCAACTACAATATTTGGCATAAGGAATACAATAATACCATAACTGGTGAAAGCTATGACAATCTGGTGTATCCCGAATTTAAAGGTTATCATGCCAATGTATACTGGGCCACTTTAGAAAGTGATGAGGTCCCCTTTACGATTTACTCGCGTACAGATGGAATCTTTTACCGTATCTTTACACCTGTGGAGCCAAAATATAGTGCCAAAAAGACAATGCCTGATTTTCCTGAAGGAGATATTTCTTTTTTGCTTGATATCCCAGCCATTTGTTCGTTTAAGCCTATTGAACAACAGGGACCAAATAGTCAGCCTGGTAATATTCGCATAAAGAAAGGTGATAAAGGCTTACAGTTGAACTTGATGTTCGATTTCAGAAAAACCTTCTGAGCTTATCTTATTATAGGTACAAAACTCTTCCTTTTTAACGAGATAAGTTAATAATAATGTGTACCTTTGCGGGCTGAAATCAGAACATGCTTATGCAACAAGACAATAAACCTATTATCGAAGTAAAAAACGTGTCGAAATTCTTTGGTGAAAAGACGGCACTCGACCATATTAACTTGTCTATCCGCAAGGGGGAATTCGTGACGATTCTCGGTCCTTCTGGATGTGGAAAGACAACGTTGCTGCGACTCATTGCGGGATTCCAGACTGCCTCGGAAGGGGAGCTGTATATCGATGGGACAGAAATCACCCAGACTCCTCCTCATCGTCGTCCGGTGAATACGGTGTTTCAGAAATATGCGCTGTTCCCTCACCTGAATGTATATGATAACATTGCTTTTGGACTGAAACTGAAGAAAATGCCGAAGGCGGAGATGGAGAAAAAGGTGAAGGTGGCATTGAAGATGGTGGGCATGACCGACTATGAATACCGTGACGTAAACTCGTTGTCGGGTGGACAGCAGCAGCGTGTTGCCATCGCTCGTGCCATTGTAAACGAGCCGGAAGTATTGTTGCTCGACGAACCGCTGGCAGCACTCGACCTGAAAATGCGTAAGGATATGCAGATGGAACTGAAGGAAATGCACCGCCGTCTGGGCATCACCTTTGTTTATGTTACGCACGATCAGGAGGAGGCTTTGACGCTGAGCGATACCATTGTGGTCATGAGCGAAGGAAAGATTCAGCAGATCGGTACGCCGACCGATATCTACAATGAGCCTATCAATTCGTTCGTTGCCGATTTTATCGGTGAAAGCAATATCTTGAACGGAACGATGGTGCGCGATTGTCTGGTACGTTTCTGCGGACGGGAGTTTGAATGTGTGGATAAGGGATTTGGCGAAAATGCTCCTGTCGATGTGGTAATCCGTCCGGAAGACTTGTATATTTTCCCCGTGTCCGATGCGGCACAGCTTCGTGGTGTGGTGCAGTCGTGCATCTTCAAGGGGGTACATTACGAGATGGCAGTGGCTGTAGGCGATTATGAATTTCTGGTACAAGACTATCATGCTTTCGAAGCAGGTTCGGAAGTTGGTCTGCTCATCAAGCCGATGGACATACATATCATGCAGAAAGAGCGGATATGCAATACGTTCGAAGCATCGATGATAGACGAAACACACGTGGAATTCCTCGGTTGCGAGTTCGAATGTCCGCGGGTGGATATGAGTGACTCGTCACGCGACTGGAAGCACGTGAAGGTGGAAGTAGATTTCGACAAGGTAATCTTGCAGGACAATGAAGAAGATGGAATGCTTACCGGAGAGGTGAAGTTCATTCTTTACAAGGGAAACCATTATCATCTCACGGTTTTGTCCGACTGGGACGAAAATGTTTTTGTCGATACCAACGATGTGTGGGACGACGGTGACCGCGTGGGTATTACCATTCCTGCTGAGGCTATTCGTGTAATTTGTTAATATAAGGATAATGAAGAAATTGCAACATTTTTTCTCTTCGCGCAAGAGTTGGGTTTTGCCTTATCTCATTTTTTCGGTCATATTTGTTATCATCCCGCTGTTACTGATTGTGGTATATGCGTTTACCGACGACATGGGACATCTTACGCTGGCCAATTTCAGCAAGTTTTTTGCTCATTCGGAGTCGGTCAATACCTTTGTCTATTCTATCGGTATTGCCATTCTTACCACGCTGGGATGCATCTTGCTGGGATATCCGGTGGCATGGATTCTGAACAACTGCAAGAATCTGAGTTATTCGCGCACGCTGATCATGCTGTTCATCCTTCCGATGTGGGTAAACATCCTGGTGCGTACGCTCGCTACGGTCGCCTTGTTCGACTTTTGCCGGCTGCCGCTGGGCGAAGGAGCGCTTATTTTCGGTATGATATACAATTTCATTCCCTTTATGATTTATCCTATTTACAATACCTTGCAGAAAATGGACAGAAGTTACATCGAGGCGGCGCAGGATTTGGGAGCCAATTCTTTCCAAGTATTCTGGAAAGTGATTTTTCCTTTGTCCATGCCGGGGGTAGTAAGTGGTATCATGATGGTATTCATGCCTACCATTTCGACCTTTGCCATTGCCGAGTTGCTGACAATGAACAACATCAAACTCTTTGGAACAACCATACAGGAGAATATAAACAACAGCTTGTGGAACTACGGAGCGGCGCTTTCGCTCATCATGTTGTTCCTGATTGCCGCCACTTCCTTGTTCGCTCCCGAGAATAAGGACGAGTCGGAGAAAGGAGGAGGCGTATGGTAAGAAGAGTCATCGAGCAGACATATTTGTGGGTGTTGCTGATATTGCTTTACGCACCTATTCTGATTATTGTGATTTATTCGTTTACCGAGGCGAAAGTGCTGGGCAACTGGACCGGCTTTTCATTCAAGCTGTATGAGTCATTGATGAATACCGGTGCACATCATTCACTGATGAACGCCTGCATCAATACCCTTGCCATTGCCCTGATTGCAGCTACGGTTTCTACCTTGCTGGGGAGCATTGCTGCCATCGGTATCTTCAATTTGCGTGCGCGCAGCCGGAAAGCCATAGGGTTTATCAATACGATTCCTATTCTGAACGGTGATATCATAACCGGTATTTCGTTGTTCCTGCTTTTCGTTTCGCTGGGCATTACACAGGGATTTACAACCGTTGTGCTGGCTCACATTACGTTCTGTACGCCCTATGTGGTGCTGAGTGTGCTTCCTCGCTTGAAACAAATGAACCCGAACCTGTATGAAGCAGCACTCGATTTGGGGGCAACTCCGATGCAGGCGCTCTGGAAAGTGATAATCCCTGAGATACGTCCGGGTATGATCAGCGGTTTTCTGCTGGCACTGACTATCTCATTCGACGATTTTGCCGTAACCGTGTTTACCATCGGAAACCAGGGATTGGAAACACTTTCTACTTATATCTATGCCGATGCCCGAAAGGGAGGATTGACGCCGGAGCTTCGTCCGCTGTCCGCCCTGACGTTTGTCGTTATCTTAATCTTGCTGATTATTATTAACCGTAGAGCCGGAAAGGCTCCGAAGAAATAAGGCTTTGCAGAGATAAAGCCGTGTGCCGAAACGTAGAATGAAAAGATTTTATCAAGTTATCGTATGCCTGTGGGCTTGTCTGGCTATGACGGGCTGCTATAATGCCGACGAATCGCGTCAGAATATACTGAAAGTATACAACTGGGCCGACTATATCGGAGAAGGGGTGCTGGAAGATTTTCAGCAATATTACAAGGAACAGACCGGAGAGGATATACGTATCGTGTATCAGACCTTCGATATCAATGAAATCATGCTTACCAAGATTGAAAAGGGGCATGAGGATTTCGATGTGGTATGTCCTTCGGAATACATCATCGAACGTATGTTGCATAAGGGATTGCTGTTGCCTATCGATACGGTATTCGCACATTCACCCAACTACATGAAAGGAATTTCTCCCTATATCCGCCGTCAGATAGATAAACTGGGTACCACGGAGAATCCGGCCAGCCGGTATGCGGTATGCTATATGTGGGGAACTGCCGGATTGCTGTACAATACGCAGTATGTAACTGCTCAGGATATGGAGACATGGGGCTGTCTGTGGGACAAACGCTTTGCGGGACGTATTCTGATGAAGGACGCTTACCGGGATGCTTACGGTACGGCTATGCTATATGCTTATCGCAAGCAACTTGCCGATGGTACGATTTCTGTTCCCGAACTGATGAACGATTATTCTCCTGCCGCCATGGATACGGTAGAAAAGTACCTGAAGCTGTTGAAACCGAATGTGGCGGGCTGGGAAGCCGACTTCGGAAAGGAGATGATGACCAAGGGGAAGGCGTGGATAAACATGACTTGGAGCGGTGACGCACAGTGGGCAATTGAAGAAGCCGAGCGGGTAGGTGTACATCTGGCTTACTCCATTCCCAAGGAAGGAAGTAATATCTGGTACGACGGATGGGTGATTCCCAAGTATGCCAAGAACGTGAAGGCGGCAAGTTATTTCATCAACTTCCTATGTCGTCCTGATATTGCTTTGCGCAACATGGAAGAAAATGGGTATGTCAGTGCGGTGGCGGCTCCCGAAATCATGGAGGCTTGCATCGATACCACACTTACCGAAACGGTGGATGCCAGCTATTTCTTCGGACCGGAAGGGCGTAATGTAAAATTGCGCAATACACAATATCCGGATCTCTCCATCGTAAACCGTTGTTCCATGATACGCGATTTTGGCGACAAGACGGTAAACGTGCTCGAGATATGGTCGCGTATCAAGGGTGATAACCTGAACAGCGGCATTGTTATTCTGATTCTCGTAGTGGTAGCCGGGCTGAGTATCTGGCAGATACGTCGGCGTGTACTGGCTTACAAGCGCCGTCGCAAACAGCACCGCAAGCATCGTCGCAGGTGATTATCCCTAAAAGAAATAGGAAACTCCCTATTGGCAAATAGAAAGTTTCCGTTGCAGGAGGATTTTTATCCTCCTATTTTTGTATCAGGAAATCAGAAAAATATATAGAATATGAAAACCAGAAAGTTCACATTACTGTTTTGTTTCATGCTTTGTGCATGCTTTTTGTCGGCACGTGCCTCTTCTTTTGGCGATATTCGTGTCAATGCCCGCTTTCTGACAGACCGTATGGCTTTCGAACTGAACTTGAATCAGAGCCAGTACAATGATTTGTTTGAAATAAACTTCGATTTTCTGAGTGGAGTAGATCCTTATCTGACAGGGATGGCTTGTGCCGATGCTGCCGCTCTTGATGCGTATTACCGATATTTGGATGAAAGAAACGATGACCTGCGCTGGGTACTTTCCAGCTCTGCTTATGCACGATTCTTGGCAATAGAATATTTCTTCCGTCCGATTTATGCTTTGAACAATGTATGTTACCTGCGTGTGTACAAAGTATATCCCAATAGGGATTTCTTCTATTTCGGACGTCCGGTACATTACTTGACATATCGCGGAGCTCACAGCCGACGGTTTTACCGGAACACGGGCTTTTACCGTACGCATTATGCCGGCCGGTACCAGCACCCCGTATATAGAGGAAACTTCCATAGCCGTCCGGAGTTCAGAAAGCACGACTTCATAGCTCCTCGTCCGGCCAAGAATCCGGGATACCATTTTACTCCGGTTGGTCCTTCGAAACCGGGAGCTCCGGCACACCGTCCCGAAGCTCGTCCGCCTTATCGTCCCGGAAGTAGTGTACGGCCTGCGCCCAAACCTGCTCCTAAACCCGAGAAGCGTCCGTCTAGAGTCGACAACAAGCGACCGGTTCAACCGGGAAACAGTCGTCCGGCACGTCCGGGTTTCTCCCGTCCTGCCGATAAGGCTCCGAACAGGGTGACACGTCCTTCTAATTCAGAACATAAGGTCAACCGTCGTCCGGTACGCCCGAATGGAAAGGAAGGAGGAAAGCAGGTTAAGCAAACAAAAGAAAAATCTTTCTTGCACAAGATGTAAGTAAAGCGTAATTTTGCGGCAAATATCAATGAGATATTATGAAAAGCCGAGTACTTAAACGAATTGCCGCAGGAGTAATATTGGTTGTGCTTGTGGCAGGAACAGGACTCTTCTTATGTAGGGGAGCCCTGTTGCGGCATGTTGCCGGGAAGAAACTGGAAATGCTGGGACAGAATTACGGATTACAGATTGCTTATCGCGAACTGACTATGCCTTCTCTTTCTACTGTCCGTCTGGAAGGACTGACTGTTGTTCCTGAAGATCGGGATACGTTGCTGAACCTCAACAAAGTGGAGGTCGACCTCAGTCTGCTTTCGTTGTTGGGAGGAAAAATATCGGTGCGTCAGGTCGATGTGGAAGGCATGACACTTTCTTTCGTAAAGGAAGGAGGAATTTCGAATTATGACTTTCTGTTTCGTCAGAAGGACGGAGAGAAGGATGATTCGGATACGGAGACAAATGCTTTGGGTGGATACGATGTACGGGTAAAGCAGACACTTCATCTGATTTTCCGGATGCTGCCCGAGAACGGAGAGTTGCATAACTTGAAGGTGACGGCACGCCGTGATTCCTTGCAAACTCGCTTTCTGATTCCCGAACTTATTCTTACGAACAGCCAGTTTGCTTCCGCTATTCAGGTAGAAGAAGGCGCTATGCAGCGTGAATGGAAGGTCAGAGGTACGCTGGCACGCAGCATGCGTCTGATAGAAGGCAGCATAGCTTCTGCCGATGAGGATGAGAAAGTAATGCTTCCATATATACGCCCTCATTATAATGCGACGGTGGAATTCGATTCCATTGCTTTCAAATTGTCGGAGTTGTCTTCGGCTTCTGCACCGCTGACACTGGAAGGCATGGCTTCTGTCGACGGACTGGAGGTGTATCATGCAGCACTTTCTCCCGATACCATCGATCTGGATCAGGGAAAGCTGGAGTATACCTGTCATGTAGGCGACAACTATTTTGAGCTGGACAGTGCGTCTACCGTGATATTCAACCGCCTGAATTTTCATCCTTACCTGCGGGCTGAGAAAGACCGTAAGTGGCATTATACGGCAAGCATCCATCGTCCTGCGTTTCCGGCAGAGGACTTGTTTGCTTCGTTGCCGAAAGGTTTGTTCCGCCATGTGCAAGGCATTCGTACCTCGGGCAAGCTGAGTTATGATTTGTTGCTCGATGTGAATTTCAATCATCTGGATAGTCTGAAATTTTCTTCCGACCTGCGTGGGCATGGATTCCGTATCGAAAGTCTGGGAGGAAGCGAGCTCACCAAGATGAACGGTGAGTTTGAATATACCGCATACGAGAACGACCGGCCCGTAAGAACGTTCTTCATTGGTCCGTCGAATCCCAATTTCCGTCCGCTCGACCGCATTTCTCCTCTGCTTCAGATGGCAATTATGCAATCGGAGGACGGTGGATTCTATTATCATCAGGGCTTTCTGCCGGGAGCCATTCAGGAAGCCTTGGCTTACGATCTGGAGGTAGGACGCTTTGCGCGCGGGGGAAGTACCATCACCATGCAGCTGGTGAAGAATGTCTTTCTGAACCGTCATAAGAACATTGCCCGCAAACTGGAGGAGGCACTCATCGTCTGGCTGATAGAGAATCAGCACCTTACCTCGAAAGAGCGCATGTACGAAGTCTACCTGAACCTCGTGGAGTGGGGACCTTTGGTTTACGGAGCATGCGAAGCCTCTCATTTTTACTTCGACAAGGAGCCCTCCGACCTGACGGTGGAAGAAGCTATTTTTCTGGCTTCCATTGTACCGAAGCCCAAGCATTTCCGTTCGGTGTTCAATGCCGATGCTACCCTGCGTGAGAATCAGGAAGGATATTTTCACCTGATTGCCAGAAGACTCTGTGCCAAAGGATTGCTTACCGAGGAGGAAGCTGCTGCTGTACGTCCGGAAATAACCGTAAAGGGAAAGGCAAAAGATATGATTTTGTATCCCGACAGTATCTGGTGATGTATCTCGTCTTACAGAATCAGTTCATAGTCGTCTACATCAAGCCATCGTCCGAACTTCATGCCCACTTCCTTGAAAGAAGAAACTTGTCTGAATCCTAAGGATGCGTGGAAATGGCAGCTGGCGGTGTTCTCGCTGGTAATACAAGCTATCAGGGCATGAACGCCGCGACGTCTGCACTCGTCTGTGAGCCGTTGCATGAGTTCTCTGCCGATACCTTTTCCTGTAAATGCGGGTGAAAGGTATACGGTGGTTTCCAGTGTGCGGTTGTAGGCCTCCTTTTCTTTCCACGCATGTGCATAGCAATACCCTTCTACTATTCCGTCTTCTTCGTATACGAAATAAGGATATCGTTGAGAGATTTCGGATATCCGCTGTTGCATTTCCTGCGCAGTCAGAGGATTCATATCGAAAGTAATCGTACTGTGTGCAATGTATTCGTTGTAGATTGCCACAATATCAGGGGCATCTTGTAGCGTTACTGGTCTTATCATAATATGTGTATTTTGATTGTCTGAACACAAAAATACATAATTCATACGAGAACTTACGGAGTTTTGAAGGCTTTCTTGAAGGAACAAGCAGAACGTTGCTTGATTTTTTGTACGAAAAAAAATTTTTTTTGTACAAATTTTCAGAAAATGTCAGGACGTTTTTAGAAAGACTTCGGAATAAAATAAAAGACATATCCGGTAAAGTTATCAGCCGTTCATCTCTTACTTGTCAAGATGATAACTCTGTCCGGATATGTCTTTCTGTGTCGTACTTAAATTGCCGATGTGGTATCTTTATTCGGAAATACGAATACTTATTCTCTTTAAAGCATTTACGTCGGAAGTTCCACCATAGAGCAGTTCATAATTGCCGTTTACCAGACGCATGGTATTCGTACTGGTATCGAACCACTGGAAGGTTTCGTCGTTAAGTGTAAAGTTAACGTTGACGGTTTCTCCTTTGGGAACAGATACGCGCTTGAAGGCACGGAGAGTGTGTGAGGGTGCTTCCTTGTCGTCTGGGCGACTCAGGTATACTTGTACAACCTCTTCACCGTCTGTTTCTCCGGTGTTGCTTACGGGAACGGTAAGGGTGACTTCTTTGCCTTTGCTCATGGTATTGCTGCTTAAAGAAGCCGTTCCGTATTCAAACTGTGTATAGCTTAATCCATGTCCGAAGCAATATAGGGGAGCTTCGGTCATATAGCGGTAGGTACGTCCTTTCATCGAGTAATCCTGAAAGTCGGGAAGCTGGTCGGTATGCTTGTAGAAAGTAACAGGCAACTTGCCCGAAGGATTGTATTCACCCAGCAGTACATCGGCTATTGCCGTGCCGCCTGCCTGACCGGGATACCATGCTTGAAGAATGGCATCACAGATTTTGCTTTCGGGTTCCAGTCCGACAGATGAACCGGAATAGTTGACGAAGATAATGGGCTTACCCAGTTTCTTCAGTTCGCTGACCAGACGGCGCTGTATGGCCGGCAGTTCGATGCTGGTACGGTCGCCGCCTTTGAAGCCTTCTGCACTAACAGGCATTTCTTCTCCTTCCAGTGAAGGCGAGATACCTCCTGCGAACACGATTACATCGGCAGGCTTTACCTTGTCGATGGAAGCTTGCAGATTAACAGGAACAGGGCGTCCCATATCGAAATTCAGTAAAGCTGCCCGGTCGTTGCTGAAGAATACGAAATCAATTTGAATGTTGTATGTCTTTCCTTTTTCGGCTTTCAGGGTATACAGTTTCATGTTGTTTTTCAGAAAGACTCCTTTGGCTACTTCCTTTCCGTCTATGCTGAGGCGGATGGCTCCTTCTGTTTCGAAATGAAAATCAATATCTTCTGTCTGCTGTGCAGTAAAAGCTGACTCATAGCGTGCCGAAAAATCCTGGATATTTACACCGGCTGCAAAAACGGTTGCTCCCAGTGTAGTGAAGTGGAACGGGGTATTTGTATATGTAATAGTTGCGGGTTTACCCTCCATTTTGATGTTATTCCAGTAAGTCGATTTGAATCCGGGCTTACCATCGATGCTGCATTGTCCGAAAACACTTTCCAGACTGCTGTCGTTGGTGCGGTCACACCCCAGATCGTAAATCAACCGGTCTGCCGGAATACGCTGTTTCAAAGCCTCGTATAAAGTTGTAGTGTGTGAAGGAAATCCGTTGTAGTTTCCCCATTGCATGATGGAGTCGTTGGCATTCGGTCCGATTAAGGCGATGGTCATATCTTTTTTCAGCGGCAACACGTGATTGTGGTTTTGCAACAGAACGATACTCTTGCGTGCAATCTCCAGTGCCAGATCTTTATGTTCTTTGCTGTCTACTACCGAGTAGGGGATAGAGTCCCAGCATACATGTTCGTCCATTTCGCCTAATTCAAAGCGGGCTTTCAACAAGCGTTTGACGGAAACGTCGATTTGCTCTTCGTTTATCAGTCCCTTTTTGACAGCTTGAGGCAGTGATTTGTAATTGTCTCCACATTCCAGATCGGTACCGTTCAGTACGGCTCCCGCACTGGCTGTCTGCTGGTCGGGATAAGTTTCGTGAGCACCTTTGTGCCAGAAATCGCTGATTGCGCCGCAGTCGGATACCACAATACCTTTATAGTTCCATTCGTTGCGCAGTATTTGCATCAATAGTCGGTTGCTTCCGCAGCAAGGTTCTCCTTCGAAACGGTTGTAGGCGCACATCACTTCCTTGACATTTGCTTCTTCTACCAATGCCTTGAATGCAGGCAGATAAGTTTCCCATAAGTCACGCGGAGCAATGTTTTCAGCATTGAAACTGTGTCGGTTCCATTCGGGTCCAGAGTGAACAGCGTAATGTTTGGCACATGCGTGCAGCTTGTCGTATTTCATGTTTGCTGGTCCCTGAAGTCCACGGACTACAGCAACTCCCATCCGGCTGGTGAGGTAGGGATCTTCTCCGTAGGTTTCCTGACCTCGTCCCCAGCGGGGATCGCGGAATATATTGATATTGGGAGTCCAAAATGTCAGTCCCTGATAGCGTTGCAGATTGCCCGATTGGCTGAATTTTGTGTATTTAGCTCTGGCTTCGTCAGATACAGCCGTAAAGACTTTATATATCAGATTGTCATCGAACGAAGCTGCCATTCCGATTGTCTGCGGAAATACGGTAGCGATGCCTGCCCGTCCTACTCCGTGGAGTGCCTCATTCCACCAGTCGTATGCCTTGATGCCCAGTCGTGGTATGGCAGGTGAGGCGTTTTGCATGAGTGCGGCTTTTTCTTCCAAAGTCAGTCGTCCAAGTAAGTCGGATGCTCTTTCTTCAGGAGTAAGATTGGTGTTTTGATAAGGGAACTGCTGTCCCATGAGTGGAGTTGCGAACAAGAACATTCCCAACCCCATGAGTGTGCTAAGTTTTCTGTTCATGTCTTAATAGTATTAAATGTGTTACTAACCCTTTGATAGCAAAGATAACAAGAATTTAGGATAAGGGGGTGGAAGTGTCTTCGAAAAAAATAATTTCAATTCCCATAAAAAAGAAAAAACCGCTTCGACAGATGATATCCTTGTATTCCACTATATTCAGTGTCTCAGGATTTTGTCGAAGCAGTTTAAAGAATGATTTATACACTATAACCGATGTCTGGTCTATAGAGTAGGGTTACTTGTTCAATGTTATTAAGTAAGTGACTTTATTTCGGCAGATACTTGTTCCAGTCCGGTGTCTGTTTGATACCAAATCCGGCATTGATTTCATCGCTTGGTACAGGGAAGCAGAACTGTGCAATATCGAAGTTGGTATATTTGTACGAAACCTGGTCTTCGACGTTGGCATATACATCAGCCTTTTCACCCCAGCGGCGCAAGTCGTAGAAGCGGAAACCTTCCTGGAACAATTCGCGAGCGCGTTCATCCTTCAGGAATGCGAATACTTCTTCTTTCGTATTACCTAAATCGTTGGTACTGGTAATCTTCGAATTTCTCTTGGCAACAGTGAGCAGCGCTTCCTTGGCACCGTTCAGGTCGGGCTGTGCAGCACGCAGTTTCGATTCGGCGATGATCAGTTCCATTTCGGGGGCATTGACGACGTAGTTGGTTGCGTATGATGCATTTCCTCCTCCGAACCAGAATTTACCTCCGTGTTGTAACTGGGTATATGAACCTTTCTTGATGGTAGGAAGATAAAGAGAACCTCTACAGTCGGTGTCTGCTATCAGGCTACGCATGCGCTGGCTGGGCAGACCTCCGTAGGTAGTCCATACATTTCCACAAGCATTGGCAGACCAGTTGTTGTTTACATCGATGGCCAGACGGAAGATACTTTCCAAATTGCTGTCTCCGCTTGTGTATAGTTTCTTGTAGTCGTCTATAGTATACGCTACAACTTTCTTTCCTGAGTGCTGGAGTGCATTCGATGCATATTTCTCGGCGTTGCTGAAGTCTTCCAGATACAAGTAAGTACGTGCCAGCAGGCCTTCGATGGCTGCTACAGACAGATACTGGTTGGTACCTCTTCCTTCGGTTTTGCTTTCTTTGTAGCAGTTAAGAGCATTGCTAAAGTCATCCAGTATGGCTTTGTAGCACTGTCCTACGGTAGAACGGCTGACATCCTCAAAGGCTTTGACCGGTTCGTCGACAATCACCACACCGATGGCATCACTGTTGTCTGTCGTTCCGTTTACCTTAATCTGTTTACCAAATACATTTGTCATAGACAGCATGGCATATCCTCTCAGTCCGTAGGCTTCTGCCATATATTGTTTCAATGCAGCTTTGTCGGCATCGGGAGTAGTTGCTTCCAGTTCCTTTCCCGCTTTGATGATACGTGAAGCATTGTCTACTACCTTGTATCCATATTTCCAGATGCCACTCAAGTAGGGATCGTCGGGGGTTATGCTATAATGGTTGATGGTCATCCAGTGGTTGGCAGAGCCGTTCAGGTAAGCCATGTCACCGGCCATGTCACCGATGGTAAGCGAATAGTTTCCGGCAAAATAGAATGCGAACAGTTGATAGTAAGTTCCGTTCAGGGCATATTTCAGGTTGTCTACGCTTGTCAGTCCGTTGTCAACGTCTATTCCTTCGTTGTATTCCGTATCGAAGAAACTGTTGCAGGAGGCAAAGCTTCCGGCCAGGGCCGAACAGATAAGCAGGCGAGTGATAAACTTCTTCATATTTTGTTCTTGTTTGATTCGTTAAACATATTTATTTAAAACCCGAGGGTAATTCCGGCAAGGAATGTTCGTGTAGATGGATACTGGAATGAAATCAATCCGCTTGTGTATGTTTCCGGATCGTAACCAACGAAATCCTTTGCTTTGAATGTATAGATATTGTCTACGGATACATAGATGCGCATGTTGTCTATCAACGCTTTCTTCAAGAGTTGTTTAGGCAGTGTATATCCCAGTTGCAGGTTCTTTACGCGCAGGAAGTTTCCGCTGTACAGGAACCGTGAAGAATGGTTGTTTTCTCCGGAAGTGTTTCCGTATACATATTTCGGAACATTGGTGTAGCGGTTGTTTTCGGTCCATGCATTTTCATACAGATAAGTTGTAGGAGTGACGTTTCCCTGACTTCCCGCAGCGTTGAAGAAGCGGTTCGAAACGGCATAGACTTTTCCTCCCAGTCGGTAATTGAAGTCGGCCGAGAAGTCGAAGTTCTTCCATTGTACGCGTGTACCGAAACCACCATAAGCCTTAGGGTCGGCCGAACCGAGGTAACGTTTGGCACACTCGTTCCAGTTGGTTGTGGTTTCGTCGCCTGTTTCATTTTTATACCATAACGGATTTCCGGTATTTGGGTCTACACCTGCATATTCTACCATATAGAATTGTCTTAAAGGATAGCCTTCCTGTTGGATGGTATAGGTACCTTCAATCGGTTTTCCTCCAGAAAGTTTCGTAACACGGTTTTGGTTGAGTGTAACGTTGGCGAATGCAGTCCATGTCCATCCCTTGGTTTGCAGGATGGTACCGTTCAGTCCAATTTCAACACCTCTGTTTCTCATAGAACCGATGTTCTGGTATACTTTACTCAAACCGGTAACCTGAGAGATAGGCAGCTCAAACAGCATGTTGGAAGTTGCCTCGTTGTAGAGGTCTATGGTCAGGTTCCATCTTCTGGCAAGTGTAAGGTCGATTCCGATGTTCAGCTTCTTGCTGGTTTCCCATCCCAGGTCGGGAAGATTCAACGATACAGGAACGATACCCGGTGTGCTGTCATAATTGTATCCGGCGCTGTAGAAACCACGGGCCGCATACCAGTCAATATCCTGATTACCCACGGTTCCGTAGCTTGCACGCAGTGCCAGGTTGGTCAAGAGGTCATTGTCTTTCAGGAATTCTTCTTCGGAGATACGCCATTTGCCGCCTACTGACCAGAAGTTACCCCAGCGGTTGTTGCTGCCGAATACGGACGAACCGTCACGACGGAAACTTACCTGTCCGTAATACTTGCCCTGATAGTCGTAGCTTGCATTCATGAAGAAAGAAGCCAGACGTGCCTGACGGGTAACGTACGACGGATTGCCGTAAGAAGAACCAGCCATATTCAGTTCCCGGTATCCTTTCAGCGGGAAGTTGATTCCGGCATACGATTCATTCCAGTAGTTCTTCCACTGTGCTTCCTGTCCAAGCATGATGTTCAGGTTATGCTTTTCGTTGAAAGTATGCATCCAGTTCAGGGTATTGGTCCATGTGATGGTGGTGGTGTTCGAATTGTATTGCATACCACGTCCGTTGTCGCTGGCTCCCTGATTGTTGTACCAGCTCCAGAAATCGTACTGGCGTGTGCCGTACGAGTTAATACCTAATGAGGTTTTCAGAATAAAACCTTTTCCAAAGTCGATGGCAAAGTACGGGTTCAGGTTAATGGTGGTTGTCTTGGTGTTATAGATATCTCCTTCATCCTTGTCGTAAACGGCAAGCGGGTTGTACGAGATACTGGTGTTATAACTACCGTCTTCGTTGTAGAACGGATCAAGAGGGGTTGCCTTCAGTGTAGCACTGACAAACGGGTTCGAGAAAGAACCTCCGGTTGACTGTGAGAAAACATCCATGTCGGCCAGCGCGAACGAGGTATTGAACCCGAAGCTGAACCATTTGTAGGATGTTTCCAGATTGAGGCGGGCAGAGTATCGTTTCATACCGCTGTTGATGGCTACGCCTTCCTGATTCAGGTAACCTACACTGGCGTAGTAGCGTGTCTTACCGTTTCCACCGCTGAAGCTGAGGTTGTAGTCCTGATAATATCCGGTACGTGTGATGGCGTCAATCCAGTCGTAGTTCTGGATACCGTCCCAGTTATAATCCGATTTGATCTTGGCCATAGCCGATTCATAAGTATACTTCTCGGGGTTGCTGTTTACCAGACCTCTTGCAAACATGTCGGCGGTCTGCTGTGCGTTGCAGAAAGAGAAGTTGTTGGGAGCAATGGTTGTGAATCCCTGTTTGATGTCCAAGTCAATGTGCATGGCACCTTCCTGTCCCTTTTTGGTTGTGATGACAATCACACCATTGGCCGCACGCGAACCGTAGATGGCCGTAGCGTTGGCGTCCTTCAAGACTGTAATGGTTTCTATATCGGCTGTATTGATATTTGCCAGCGGGTTGAATGCGCGGTTGTCTCTGGACGATGCGGCATCCGTATCCGAATTCATCGGCATGCCATCGATAATGTAAAGAGGCTGTGTACCCGAATTCACGGAACTTTCGCCTCGGATGTAGACACTTGCCTGAGCACCCGGCATGCTGGTTGAGTTGTTCATCTGTACCCCCGGCATGCTTCCTTCCAATGCTTTCATAAAGTTGGCATCCGTACGAGATTCTAGGGTCGTAGGACTTGCCACGTTGGCAGCTCCTGTAAATGTGCTTTTCTTGGTTACGCCGTAACCGGTTACCACAACTTCGTCCAATACCTCTGTATCTGACTGTAATATTACATTTAATACCGGCTTGATATCCAGTTCACGGCTACGCATACCGATGAACGAGATAATTACCTTCTTGGCATCTGCCGGAATGTTGCCAAGTGTGAATTTTCCATCAATGTCAGTCACTGTTCCTGTGTTGGTTCCTTTGATAAGAACAGAAGCTCCTACAATTGGGAGATTGTCTTCTTCTGAAGTGACAACTCCTGTCACCGTTGATACCTGTGCCATCGCTATGCTGATACAAGCGAAGAGGCAAGTACAGATTAAAAGCAATTTTTTTCTCATAAGATCTCTCGTTTTAGGTTAAGTCTAAAAACTAAAAACAGCAAACAAATAAGAATTGTTTGCTGTTTTTATAAAAAAGTTCAAAAAAAATCTTTTCTGTACTTCTTTTTGTCTGTAATAAGTCTTTTATTGCATCTTTTCGGCTAAATATTGCCCTGTATACGATGCTCCACAACGAGCGACCTCTTCGGGGGTGCCACAAACCACCAGATTGCCTCCCATATCTCCTCCTTCCGGACCGAGATCGATTACATAGTCGGCGCATTTTATGACATCCATATTATGTTCGATGATAACGACAGTATGTCCGCGTGCTATCAACGAATCGAAAGCTTCGAGCAACTTTTTGATATCGTGGAAATGAAGTCCGGTAGTCGGTTCATCGAATACAAAGATAGTAGGCTGCGACTTTTCGATGCTTAGGAAATAAGCTAGTTTTACACGCTGGTTTTCTCCTCCAGAAAGGGTAGAAGACGATTGTCCTAACTTGATATATCCCAGTCCTACCTCTTGTAAAGGCTGAAGTTTCTTTACTATCTTTTTTTGTCCGTGCTTGTCGAAAAACTCGATGGCCTGGTTGACTGTCATCTCCAGAATGTCGTAAATATTCTGCCCTTCGTACCGTACTTCCAACGTATCGCTTTTGAAACGTTTGCCGTGACACGATTCACATTCCAGTACCAGGTCGGCCATGAACTGCATCTCAACGGTAACGGTTCCTTCTCCTTTACATTCTTCACATCGTCCTCCTTCGGTATTGAAAGAAAAATATCCGGCCGAATAACCCATCTGTTTGGATAAAGGCTGGTCGGCAAACAGTTTTCTTATCTCATCGTAAGCTTTGATGTAAGTTACAGGATTGCTGCGTGATGACTTTCCTATCGGATTCTGGTCGACAAACTCTATGTCTTTTACCATCTGAATATCGCCTTCCAGAGAGACAAACTCACCCGGACGGTCACTGCTTTCGCTGTATTCCCGTTTCAATGCTTTGTAGAAAATATCACGAACCAGCGTACTTTTACCCGAACCGCTGACTCCGGTTACAACCGTCATCACATTGAGCGGAAAACGTACGTCTATTCCTTTCAGATTATTCTCTCTTGCACCTTTTATCTCTATGTAGTTATTCCATGAACGGTGAGTCTGCGGACGTTCGATTGTTTCTTCTCCCAGCAGATATTTTACCGTATAACTGTTGCTTCCGGGTTTCAGGTCTTTCATATCTCCCTGATAAACGATTTCTCCACCCAGTCGGCCGGCCTTAGGACCTATGTCGATGATGTAATCGGCAGCACGGATGATTTCTTCATCGTGCTCTACAACCACAACTGTATTGCCCAATTGCTGTAACTGGCGAAGTACCTTGATAAGTTTGTCCGTATCGCGGCTATGCAAACCGATGCTCGGTTCATCCAGAATATAAAGAGAACCTACCAGACTACTACCTAACGAGGTGGCAAGGTTGATGCGCTGGCTCTCACCACCTGAAAGCGAATTGCTGAGGCGGTTCAAAGTCAAATACCCCAATCCTACGTCGAGCAGAAAGCTGAGTCGGTTGTTTATTTCGTTCAGCAGGCGCTGAGCTATCAACTGGTCGTGCTCATCCAGTTTCAAGGTACGGAAAAACTCCTTCAACTGATAGACCGGCATTTCCACCAGTTCTGCGATAGTACGTCCTCCCACCTTTACATAAAGAGCTTCTTTCTTTAAACGGCTTCCGTGACATTCGGGACAAGTAGTCTTACCCCGATAGCGTGCCAGCATTACACGGTATTGTATTTTATACTGATTCTCTTCCAGCATTTTGAAGAATGAATCAATACACACCTTATCACGTGGTCCGTGCCAGAGATAATCTTTCTGTTCCTGAGTCAGATTATAATATGGTTCGAAAATCGGAAAATCGTGAGCCGGCGCTTCCCGCAGGAATTCGGTAAGCCATTCGCTCATCTTTTCACCTCGCCAGCACATGACTGCACCGTCGTAAACGCTCAGGGCGCGGTTGGGAACTACCAGATGTTCATCAATGCCGATAATCTTTCCAAACCCCTCGCACGTAGGACATGCACCGATAGGAGAATTGAATGAGAATATCTGGTCATTCGGCTCTTCGAATTTCATGCCGTCTGCCTCAAACTTCGTGCTGAATGTATGCAGTTTGGTTGTACCGTCGGGCAGATAGAAGCGCAGCAGGCAGGCTCCGTCGCCTTCGTACATTGCTGTTTCAGCAGAGTCAGTCAGTCGGCTGATGGCATCTTTCGTATCGTCGCAGCTCATGCGGTCTACCAGCAGGTATACGGTATCGGCAGGATTGTACTGATATTCTTCCATACGTACCATTTCACCGTTCACTTCCAGACGGGTAAAACCTTGTTTCATGTCCATGTCTATTTGTTCGGCCTCGCTGCGTCCTTCGCGTGGAATGATAGGAGTAAGTACCGTATAACGTGTACCTTTGGGATACGAAAGCATGCAGTTTACGATATCCTCCGGGCTGTCTTTCTTAACAAGCTGCCCGCTTACAGGAGAATAAGTCTTGCCGATACGGGCGAAAAGCAGACGGAGATACTCGTATATTTCCGTCGAAGTCCCTACCGTAGAGCGCGGATTTCGGCTGATGACCTTCTGTTCGATAGCGATGGCTGGAGGAATACCTTTGATGAAATCACATTCGGGTTTGCTCATGCGTCCCAAGAACTGGCGAGCATACGAGGAAAGACTCTCCACATAGCGGCGCTGCCCTTCGGCATACAAGGTATCGAAAGCCAGCGAAGACTTTCCTGAACCTGATAATCCGGTAATGACCACTAGCTTGTTGCGAGGTATATCAACATCGATATTCTTCAGGTTGTTTACCTTTGCACCTTTTATAGATATGTATTTGCTGTCAGACATGCTTAGAATCGTTTAGTTTCAATAGGCAAAGATAGTGATATATTTTAAAGAAGTTTTCATTCTTTACCGGCAAAATTAGGTAAATGCATCGCTCTTTACTCTGTTATCGAAACAAAATGCTATCTCATGTAACAATATTCTTTTGCAACGATTTAATAAAAAGAAAGCAGGTGATTATTTTTTGTTATCTTTGCCCTCTCGATTATAATTTGAATGGAAAATATGAAATCAAAAGTTTTATTGGTTTGGCTGGCAATGCTTTTGCTGATTGCCGGAAGCGTTGAGGCGCAGACTTTATATCCAAAGCGTGAATTTCGCGGTGCATGGATACAATGTGTGAACGGGCAGTTTCAAGGTATGCCGACAGAGCAGATGAAAGCTACCCTGATCAGTCAGTTGGACAACTTGAAAGGGGCAGGCATCAATGCTGTGATATTTCAGGTTCGTGCTGAATGTGATGCTCTTTATGCGTCGACTTACGAACCGTGGAGCCGTTTTCTAACCGGACTGCAAGGAAAAGCGCCGCAACCGGGATGGGATCCTCTCCAGTTTATGGTGGAAGAATGTCATAAACGCGGAATGGAACTTCATGCGTGGATCAATCCTTACCGGGCACAGACAAAAGGTACAACTGCCTTGTCTCCCATGCATCCTTACAACAAATATCCCAAACTTTTTGTGCGCTACGGCGGACAGTTGTATTTCGATCCGGGCTATCCTGAATCGAGAGCCTATATATGCAAAATAGTACGCGATATTGTTTCCCGTTATGATATTGATGCCATTCACATGGACGACTACTTCTATCCTTATCCCATTCCGGGAGAAGATTTTCCCGATAATGTCAGCTTTGCTGCCTACGGACGCGGATTTACCAATAAGGCAGATTGGCGCAGAGATAATGTGAATGTATTGATAAAGGAAATACATGAAACGGTACGCAGTTGCAAGCCATGGGTGAAATTTGGCGTATCTCCTTTTGGCATCTACCGTAACAAGAAATCTGATCCGAACGGTAGTGATACAAACGGACTCCAGAACTACGATGACTTGTATGCCGATGTATTGTTGTGGGTAAACAATGGCTGGGTGGACTATAACATTCCGCAGATTTACTGGGAAATTGGTCATCCGGCAGCCGATTATGATAAATTGATTCGCTGGTGGGCACGCAATTCGGCAGCACGTCCGCTGTTTATTGGACAGGATGTAGTACGCACAGTAACAAAGGCAGACCCGAAGAATCCTTCTCAGAACCAGATGCCTGCCAAGTACAAGTTGCAGCGCATGTTCCCTACCGTGCAGGGTAGTTGTCAGTGGTATGCTGCGGCTGTAGTAGAGAATAAAGGCAATTACCGTAATATGCTGGCTAATGTTTATCATAAATATCCGGCGCTGGTCCCTACGTTTCCTTTTATAGACAATAAAGCTCCAGAAAAGGTTAAAAAAATGAAGCCAATCTGGACTGCCGATGGTTATATTCTTTTCTGGACAGCTCCGAAAGCGAAGGATGAAATGGATCGGGCTGTGCAGTATGTAGTGTATCGTTTCGACAACAAGGAAAAAGTGAACCTGAATGATCCTTCTCACATTGTTGCCATAACCAACGATACGTTCTATAAACTTCCTTATGAGAATGGTAAGACCAAATACCGTTATGTAGTGACGGCACTCGACCGACTGCATAATGAATCGAAGGCTGTAAAGAAAAAAGTTAAACTATAAAATAGATTTTCATGTCAGAACCCGTTCAGATAATGGATGGGTTCTTTTTTATGTAAAATGGTTTGTGATTGCGTCAGTTCTTTCATTTAAAATTTGTTATTCTAAAAGATTTCTATAACTTTGCTAAAGACACAAAACAAACAGGAGTGTACCGTAAAAGGAGATGCCCCTACACTCCATAAAACAACCTAGGATTCTTAGGGGGCAGGAACCTTAAAAAACGATGAACGCTATGAAAAAATTATTATTAACCGTTGTCTTAGGACTATGTACGCTTGCTGGATTTTCCCAGGCAAAATTCGATGTACATGCTGGTATGTCTATGGCAAACATCACTAACAGTGAAGCAGATTTAAAGATCGGCTACTCGGTAGGTGTGGGAATGGACTATGCTATTACGGATATGTGGGCCTTTCAGACAGGTCTGAATTTTACAAGCAAAGGCTGTAAGGAATCTGTTGAGGGAGTAAAAGCTAAGTTTAACCCTGTTTATCTGGATATCCCTTTGCTTGCAGCTGTAAAACTTCCTATCAGTGAAGGAAATACTTTCGTAATCAATGCAGGTCCGTATGTAGGCGTTGGTTTGGGAGGAAAAATGACTGTTGAAGACGGTGGTGCTGAAGTTGGTACCAAATTGTTTAAGAAAATAGATGGAGCCGATGAAGCCATGATGAACCGTTTTGCTGTAGGTTTGCAGTATGGAGTAGGTTTTGAACTGGGATATAGATATTTGTTGAACCTGACAGGTCAGTATGGATTTACCAACATGATAAAGGACAGCTGGGTTGATGAAAACAATAAGAACCTTGCATTTTTGATAACAGTCGGTTATCGTTTTTGATAAGTCTGGATCTATTTCATAATTGAAGTAGACCTTCCTATGATAAAAATAGCTCTATCATTTTCCTCAAGGGAATTTGATAGAGCTATTTTATTGTTATACTCCTTATTATTAATATTAGAATTCGTAGCCGAAGCCTAAGTTCAGGTAAATGGGGTACATGGCAAACGAAATCGTTTTGAAATCCTTCTGGAAAATGTCATTCAGTCCCCACGTCAAGTCGGCATGTACGGTGAGGTGCTTGTACGCTTTCCAGCTTCCTCCCACTTGAACTCCCCATTGGAAATGGCGCAGCTTATCAGAAAAATCATAGGCAGCAGAATTTTCTCCTTCAAAGTCGATGCGGCTTCCTGTAGCATCAGGCGTACGTAAATGTCCTTCATAAACATCTCCCGAGAAATCTCCGTCTATCATATATGAGAAATACGGTCCGGCTACGATTTTCCAGCGGTCATTTATTTTATAGTTAGCCAGTAGAGGAACAGTGATATACGACATTTTCACTTTCGTTTTTACTCCACCTGTCCAGAGGCCTTCTACCTTTCCACCTGTATCGTTAAAGATAGCCATACCATAGTTTTTTACCGTGGCGCGAGTATTCATATTCTTGCTGTCAAGGCGTAAACCAAGACTTATTCCCCATTTCTGTCTGGCATCAATCCATTTGGTAGCATTTCCTTCCAGAGTAATAGCAAGCCCGGGAGAATAGCTGTCCAGACCTCTTATTTCCTTGGGGAGAGGGAGTGGAGAAGTACCTCCAATATTTACACCTGCCTTGAATTCATAGTCTAATCCGTGCAGTGACGACCACAATAATCCTTTGTGTTCGCTCGATTGTGCTTTCACTAAATTCGTTCCGGCTGTAAGCATTGCAGCCAAGATGATGATATACTTTTTCATAATAAATCAGTTCAGATGGTTGTAGGATCAATATTATTCACAAGTTATTTCTACCTCATCGATGCATAATTCGCTACCTATGGCTCCTTCGAAATAGCCTCCCTGAATACTGGAAGAGAAAACTATGGTCAATTTATATTTCCCTGCTTTCAATTTTTCCTCGTTGATGGTCTTATTGTTCTGAAGCTTGAAATCCAGATCAAATCTAGTCCATTGGTCGGCTGCTTCCATTTTGTCTATGCGCGCTAGCAGTACAATATTTTTAGCTTTCTCATTGTCTGCAGTAAATAGATCACCATCAAGTGAGAAATCACTGTTAGGCGCTTCGTACAATACCGCATAGATATCACCGGTATCCGTCTTGTCTGGAATTACATTTCCGTTTTGATCCGTGAGTGTGGTTCCCGGTTTATATTTGTAATAGCCCGACATCTTTATAGGTTTTCGTGTAAATGGAAATCCGAATTTTGTAGCTTGTCGGGGAGCAAGAATAGCAGATGCTATATCGAACGATCCGATAAAAAGGTTACCAGCTGCAATTGGCATCTTGGGAATTGTGTTCATGCCGAAACTTCCTGTAGACTGTGTCACCAACTTTACGCATTTTCCAGAGAATCCTCCATCGGCTTGTACTGTAGGATATTGCATGGCATTGCTTGCCATTCCGCATAATTTGTATCCCTGATTACCGCTTGCCCATTGCATGAGTCCGCTTATGTCAGTCAGGTAAAATATATGGTATGGATTTATTTCTTTCAAGTTTTCAAACGAGTATTTCAATGGAAGTTCTATTGTATATAGATTTATGGTATAAGTAGCCTTATTGTTTCCATCTTCAGAAGTAACGGTGAACTTACGGTTCTTTTCAGAGCTGAAATCATAGAAAGGTGGATTGTCATTGCTTTGAGGCTTTTCGGGGCAGATAGTTGCTCCGTCGGGTAGTGTAAAGTTCAGCTCCTGCGCCGTTATGTCAGCTCCTTCGAAAACGAATACGTCGATTTCCCTGCTTAGATCGTTGATATTTATCAATTGAATATTAGAGCCGTTGCACCCGTCAATAGCTGCTTCCACGTTTAGCGCTTCATCCTGAATACAGGAGATGGTAAAAAGGGATAAAAAGGTTCCGATTAAAATGTTTTTGAATTTCATATAGCTTCTTTTTTGTGTTATTGAATAGTTACAAATATAGAGAAAAAAGTATCTTGAACATAGAAACCTATTTTAAAATATTTATTTTTTTTGAAGAATAGACTATGTGTAAAAACGTAAGTAGTAGGTTTTTCATTGGTTTAGAATATGAATTTATCGGAATAAGTAAAAAATAGAACAAAAATAAAAAAAAAAGACCTTTCCAGATTTGTGAAATCTCAGTTACTTTGCACGTTGAAAAATTAATAATTATTTGAATGAAAATGAAAAACTATTTAAAGATTCTTTCTTCAGTGGTATTACTGGCTTCCTTAGGCAGTTGTTCGAATGAGGAAGGAAAAGAGAGTGTTTCAGAACAAGGCAGTATCATGGTCGATTTGTCGACAGACCTGTCTTACAGCCGTTCAGTAGATAAGAGCGCTTATCAGAACGTGAACAATTATAAGGTGTCCTTGTATAAAGGGGAAGAGCCTGTTTACACGGATAGACTTTATGAGGATTTGGAACTGGAGCAAAGTGTGGATTTTGGAGTTCCTTACACACTGACTGCTTACTATGGAGAGGATGTAGCTGCGGGCTACGATAAATTGTATGTAAAAGGTAGTGAAACGTTTACTGTATCTCAGGGCGATAAGAAAACTATATCTATCGTATGTAAACCTGCTAATGCAAGAATGATAGTTGTGTACGATGGAAAGTTTGAGGATTATTTCCAGAATTGTACAGTTTCTATCATGACAAGCTATATGGATGAGGCTTGGGAAATGGATAAAGCGGATGCAGGTCAGGAGCTTTATTTGAAAACCGGCGATAAGGGGGTACAGGCTACTTTAACTTTCGCGTTGACTGACAAGAACGGCGATCCGGTATCTGTGGATGGCTTCGAAACTTCAAAGGTGGTCGATCTGAAACCTTGTTATTCTTATACCCTGACTATCAAACCTGATGAAACAGAAATTCAGGGGGGTAAGTTAGGATTGGATATTATTGTAGATGATGGTGTAACAGAAGAAGATGTTACAGTTGATATCCCAGGCGATTACATTCCAAGTTAAAATAAAATACGAGTAAAATGAAAAAATATAAGAGTTTAATATGGCTTTTAGGCCTTATAATAAGTCTTTCATCTTGCGAAATGCGTGATGAACTTTTGGGTAAGGGAGAAGCTGGCGAGAATGCAGGCACACTGGAGCTTGGATTGTCATCCGTTTATAACGGTGTTACTGTAAGCCGTGCTAGTACAACTGTTGATGGCGGAACTACTACCGGAAATTTTGATGAAGAAGATATCAATGTTGACAATTATACTTTGGTTGTAACAAATACGGAAACTCAGGAAGAAGTTGCTAAGGGTAAGGTCAGCGAACTGAAGAATGAAAGCGGAAAAGTTGTTCTCCCGTTGAGCGAAGGTGACTATTCTGTAACGGCTTACAATTATGAAGGAGAAAATGTAACTGTATCCGAACGTCCTTATTTCAAGGGTGAGCAGACATTTTCTGTAAAAAAAGGAGTTGCAACAAGTGTTGATCTGCCTTGTAAGCTGGCTTGTGTGGAAGTTTCATTGTCATTGACCAGCTCGTTTGAAGAAGCCTTTAAAGACGATTACGCTGTGATTATCGACAATGGAGACGGTGCCAGTCAGACGTTCGATAAGACTTCTATTGGTAAAAAGTATTATTTCCAGACTCCGGAACATCAGAGTACTTTGAATGCTTCTATCAAGGCAACTTCAGAAGAAGGAAATTTTGTTGAACTGAAGGCTACAATCCAGAAACCGGCTGATGCTGAAGGTGGTGTATCTGATTTGGAAGGAGGAGATTCTTTCAATATCCAGTTGACAGAAGAAGGTTCTACTGATTCTTATATTTCTATCGGCATTACAGTCGATCTGACATTTACCGAAGTTGGTGAAACAATCGAAATTCCTGTAGGCAATATTATTTATGAAGGTCCGGAAACTCCGGGAGAAGGTGGTGAAGGCGGTGATGAGCCAACTACCGGTACTTTATCTGTTACGGGTATTCCGGAAACATATAATCTAACTACTACAGGAACTGTTCCTACAATTAAAGTCGATATGGCTTCAGAAAATGGAATAAAATCATTGGTCGTTTCAATTGAAAGTGATAATGAAATGTTTCCTGTTTTATTGGCTGGTTTGAACTTGGCGGAACCTTTTGATTTGTGTAATTTGGAAGGCAGAGATGATACTAAGGATAATTTACTTAACTTAGGATTAATATCTGAAGAAGTTTATGCTCAGTTGCATGCCGGAACATTGACATCTTATACATTTGAGGTAACTTCATTAGTTGGAATGTTACCTCAAAGTAATCTTACTGGCTCTCACGTGTTTAATTTGACTATTTCCGATGGTAATGAAACTAAGGAAGGAGCTTTAACTGTGAATGTAACCGAATAATAATCCTGCTTGTAAGGATAGAGAATTAAAAATAGAGATAAATGAAAACAAATATATTAGTTACCAGTTTATTTCTTTTGGCAGGATTAGCATCTTCCTGTCAGTCAGAAATAGATGAAGCCAAAGGATATGGCTATCTTCAGTTGTCTTCCGTCGATGTCAACAAGAGTGTGATTACTCGTGCTGATATTACTGCATCGGAAACAATAGCTGTAGATATATTGAATGCATCGAATGCGGTGGTGCAGCATGCCGATGATTGGAAAAACCTTGACGATGTTATATTGCCTGTTGCTACTTATACCGTAAAGGCATATTCGGCAGACAAAACTATAGAAACTCAGGGATTTGATGCACAACCTTATTACGAAGGACAAAGTAGTGTGGCTATTGAAGCAAACAAGGCAAAAACTGTAAGCATTACTTGTAAGCTGGCACAGACAATGGTTTCGGTAAACCGTTCAGAAAGCTTCAAGTCTACTTTTGGTGGTTGTACTTGTTATGTAGAAGGTGCCGATGCACTGAGCATTCCTTTTGGTGAGGATGAAACACGTGCCGCTTATGTAAAGGCTGGTCAGGCACTGACTGTAAAAGTTGATTTTGGCAACGGAAAATCTTTCTCTCAGGAAATCACTTCGAAAGCCGAAGCTGCCTATCATTATAAGGTGAATCTGGATATCACGGAAGGTAATGCCGGATTCGATATTTCTGTAGATCAGACCATTCATCAGTACGATGTAACTGTAATGGTTCCGACCAAGCAGGAAAGCACGGATATGGTTACTGATGATATTCGTAACGACGTTTCAAAAGTTTGGGGACGATTCGCTTATCTGTCGGGTTCTTGTAACTTAGCAGAAGTAACTTCTCCGGTACAGTTCCGTTATAAGAAAACAACCGAATCTGAATGGATTACAGTAGAAGCTGTTCAGGAAGAAGGAACGAAGAATTATTCTGCAAAGGTTGCTCCGCTGGATTTTGGTACAGCATACGAATATTATATTGTATGTGGAGATAAGACAGGCGAAACTTGTACGTTTACTACAGAATCGTATGTGGAAATTCCGAATCTGAACTTTGATACATGGACTCAAAACGGAAAGAACTGGTATGCCAATGCCGATGCTTCCGATAGTTATTGGGCTACAGGTAACTCTGGAGTAACTCTTATTAAGGATGCTACAACGGTTCCGGTAGAAGGAAGTGAAGCTCGTAACGGAAAAGCTGCCAAAATGACTACGATTGATGGTGTGATGATGGTTGGTGCTGCTGCCGGTAACTTGTTTATCGGAACTTACAAGACCAATATGTTCAATCCGTCTGCCAGTGTGAGCTTTGGTCGTGATTACGCAGGGGCTCGTCCTGTAAAACTTTCAGGATATTACAAATATACCTCTTGTGCAATCAACTATGGTTCTAAACCGGGTACACTTACAACTGATGAATGTAACATTTACATTCGTTTGTGGGATGCGAACGGTGAGGAAATTGGTTTCGGTGAATTTGTTGGTTCTGAATCTGTTGATACATACACTCCGTTTGAAATAACCATTAATTATAGTAATACTCAGAAACGTCCTGCCAAACTGACAATTGTTGCTACTTCTAGTCGTTACGGTGGTGACTTCGAAGGTAGTAAGGTAGTAGGTCAGGTAGGAGCTGGCAGTACCCTTTGGGTAGATGATTTTGAATTGTCATACTATTGATATTTTACATGAAGAAATATTTCATTCTATTATTAACCTTTTTGTGCGTAACTTCGGTTTACGCACGAAAAGGTTATGATCGTAATATAAAGCCCTCCTTGTTTGTACCGAAAGGTTCGTGGATGGGAGGTGTTACTTTCTCGTATACCGAATTGTCGGGCGACAATTATAAGTTTCTGATACTGGACGATGTAAATGGCGAAGGCTATACATTTAAGGTAAGTCCGTATGCGGGATATTTTTTCCGGGATAACATTGCTGCCGGGGTACGTCTGAACTATAACCGTACCTATGCAGATGTTGGTAACATTAATCTTGATTTGGGTGATGACCTGACATTCGATATCAGCGATTATAAGTATCTGGAGCATGAATATACTGCTGCCGGATTTTTGCGTACTTATATGGGACTTGGAAACAGTAAAGTTTTTGGCTTTTTCAATGAGCTTCGTCTGACGTATGGATATGGTCAGGGAAAAACTTTGTCTGGGTCGGATGAGAAAGCAACGGGTACTTATCAAACTTCTCATCGTTTGCAGATTGGTGCGGCGCCGGGTTTGACAGCTTTCGTTACGAACAATATGGCAGTCGAGGTGTCGATTAATGTCGTTGGTCTGGACTTCAAGTGGATTGAGCAGACTACCAATCAGGTAGAACATGGCTCATATCGTCAGAGTTCGGCGGATTTTAAGATTAATATATTTTCTATTAATATAGGTATTTGTACTTATTTTTAAATTGACAAATTATGATTATAAAAGCTTTGAAGTTTAGCTTTATATCACTCTTGTTACTGAACATGTCTTCGTGTATTGAGAATGACATTCCTTATCCTTATATTGAAGGTGTTATTCAGGAAATTCAGGTGGACGGAATGCAGGGAGAAGCCGTGTTCAATAATCAGGCTCGCACTATCGAGCTTACCATAGGCGAAGACGCTTTTATTGATAGTTTGCCGATTACCAAGCTGGTTGCTAATACAGAGGCTTTAATTTATCCGGATACGGCTGCTTGTATTAAGCCGAATGGTTTTCCAAATTTCAGCTTTAATTCGTTGGACGAACTTCCTGCCAATGCCAATACGGCTGTCGATTTTACCAATCCGGTAAGTTTCTTGCTGAAAACATACCAAAATTATTGGTGGAAAGTTGTTGTTACTCAGGAAATAGAGCGTACTATTGAAGTGGAAGATCAGTCAGGAACGGCACCTTTGCTGGATGTGCATAATCATATTGCTATTATTTATGTAACAGAGGATGCTGATTACCGGAATATCAAGATTAAAAAATTGAATCTGGAAGGTTCCAAGACTGTGCTTGATCCGCCAGCAGAAACAGTGACGGACTTTACTCGTCCGCGAGTATTTAAGGCTTATCGAAACGGCAGATATATATGCGACTGGACAGTCGATGTGCAGAAATCATCGGTGGCGGCTTCTGTAGAAAAGGTAAATGCATGGGCTACCAAAGCCTATGTCAGCGGGAGTTTCCGTGCGGGTACGAATGTTTCGGTGGAATATCGTGTAAAGGGTAATGAGGAATGGACTGAGCTTGATGCTTCTGCTATTACCAAAACAGGAAATACTTCTTATTCTGCTGAACTTACCGGATTACAAAGTGGTACAGATTACGAAGTACGTGCACTTGCAGGAGGTAGTGAAGGCGAGGCATATTCTTTCCAGACGGAAACGATTGTGACTCTTCCCAATATGAATTTCGATACGTGGACACAGAGTGGAAAAACTTGGTATCCGAATCCTGTTGCCGATAATTATGATGATCCTCAGGCTTATTGGGCTACCGGAAATGAAGGGGTTACTATTTATAAGGAGTCGAGTACGGTACCGGTTACAGGTAGTGATGCTTATAAAGGAAAAGCTGCCAAGATGTATACGTATGGTGATATTGTGTTGGTAGGAGCAGCTGCTGGTAACTTATTTATCGGAACCTATAAAACGAATATAGGAAAGCCTGTAGACAGCCCGTCGTTTGGACGTCCTTATTCAGGGGCTCGTCCTACTAAGTTGAGTGGGTATTATAAGTATAAACCGATGCCTATTAGTAATGATGGTACTGTTCCTGGAAATCTGAAAACAGATCAATGTCATATCTATTTAAAGTTATGGAATGCATCCGGTCAGGAAATTGCTTATGGTGAGTTTGTTGGTTCGGAAACGGTAACTGCTTATACGAAATTTGAGTTTGATATTGAATATAGTGATACACAATCGAAGCCTGCAAAGATCGCTATCGTGGCAACTTCCAGTCGCTATGGTGGTGAATTTGATGCTGCTGGTAAAAAAGTCATCGGTCAGGTAGGTGATGGTAGTACTTTATGGGTAGATGAATTTGAATTAGGTTATGAATAAATCGGTTATTGAATATATGAAATGGATGGGCTGCTTGTGTTTGCTGGTACTATGTATGGTACTGGGAGGATGTCAGTCGGATGAAGAAACTGCTTTGTCTGGCAAAACGGGATTACTTATTACATTGACAGATGAGGAACACCATGCTTATTCGCGTACAGCTCCTTCTGAACTGGAAGATCCGGTAACGGAGATGTTTCAGTTGAAAGTCGTATATAGTGGTACGGATAAGTCAGCTTATAAAGGCAGTTGTAAGGAATTTATCTTGCTGGAGGAAGGTACGTACGATTTGACTGCTACGTATGGTGACAATCCGGTGCTTGCGCTGGATGCGCCTTATTATGCAGGAACCTTGGAAGGACAGGAAGTGATAAAGGGACAGATGACTTCGGCTTCCATTCCGTGTTTTGTGGCCAATTCGTTGTTGTCTGTCATTTATAACAAGACCAGTCTGGATAAACTGTATGAATCTTATTACGTAACGGTTTCGGTTGGCAGTGAATCTGTTGATTTGGATGCTGATTCAGGGAAAAGTGCTTATTTCCGTGCCGGCTCGTCCGTGAAGCTTGTTTTCCATGGACTTTTGTCGGGAACCGGAAAAGAAGTGACTTACGATGTACCTGATCAGGAACAGTTTTCGAATATTCCGGTAAAGACTCATGTAAAAGTAACATTGGGACTGGATGAATCTAATATTACTTCAGGTGTAGGTATTTCCATTGAGAAGCTGGAAACAGAAACGGTTTCTATTTCAGAAACGATTCCTGTGGAATATTTGCCAAAGCCGAAGTTGGAGTCGGACGATTTTGTGAACAATGAACTGTCGTTCGCCGAAACAGAAAAGAAATCGGCTGTTATTCGTCTGAAACTTTCGTCTGGTTTGCAGGATTTGAAACTGAAGTTTAATTCAGCAGATGCTAAGTTTGCGGGACTGGAACAGGGCAAGGAATATTTGTTGTCGAATGCGGAAGACAAGTCAGCCGTTGAAACAGCATTGGGTATTACATTGCCGGAAATCGGAGCAACGGAAGCTGCTCTCGACTTTACCTCGTTGGTCCCTCAACTGATGACGGATAAAGGTACTACTGTTGCATCGACGGTAGAAGTGGATGTTGAGGCTAATAATCGTTGGGCAAGCGAGGATGCATCGGCTAACCGGGTGTATACGCTTACTTGTAATAAGCCGGAGTTTAGTGTCAGTGCTTATCCGGGAAATATTTGGACGAAAGAGTTTACGGTAAGTCCTTTGTCTGCTGAAGATGTAAAGGCTGGAAATTATGAATTGTTAGGTCAGAAAATGAAATATCAATTCAGTACGGATGGTGAAACGGGATGGACTGATTTGGGAGAAGATTTACGAAAGGCAGATTTGTTGCCTGGAAATACTTATTATATTCGTGGAGTTTATCGTGGCGTGATTTATGGTGAGACTGTGGCGGTAAAAACTTATGAGGCATTATCTATTCCAAATTCAACTTTGGATGAGGGGTATAGTACAACTTATCCTAAAAAAGATAATCCTTTATATATTTTTAATGGTGGATGGATTGGAACTCGAAATACATTGACCTGTCATTCAGATGGTGCAAATGCATTTTATGTCTCTAAATCAAGTACATTACCCATAACTGAAAATGGAAGTACTGTCGCACATCTTATGACTATAGGATGGGGGGCTGGAAATACCTGTGATTTTGGAAATAAGTCTGGCAGTGTTATTAATCATGTATCTGCAGGCTTAGTTTGCGTGGGTGATTATGAGGCTTCTAATGATACTATTTATGCAAAGTCTGCTTCAATACGACCTACATCTTTGAGCTTTACTTATAAGGCTGCTCCCTATAATGGTGATGAATATTTTGTGGAAATAGCTTTGGTAAATATATCAGATGGAATTGAAACTTTGATTGGTCATGCTGAGTTAACTTCAGGAGAAACGGTTGGTAGTTATACAACAAGCACTATTGATGTGGAGTATAATGATGAATGTAAATATCTTCCGATAACTCATGTACGAATTATTTTTAAGTCTGGTATAAAGGAGGATAAAGATCATTTGGAAGATAAATTTAGAGATGCATCTATTTGGGACTGGTATTCTAATGCCTATCTGGTCGGTAGTCAGTTCTGGTTGGATTCATTTTCTTTAATTTATAACAAATAAGGAAGTAGAATGAAAAAGAATATATTATATATTTTACTAGGAGTTTTCCTGCTGATTAGTTGCCAGCAGGAAAACGATACGGTACTCTCCGGCGAAGGATTCTTGTCGGTTGGAGGAATAGAGATTCAGTCACAGACAAACACAGAAGTTGCTTCACGGGCAGCAGACGACATCACTTGGACGGTTGAATTGTGGAAAGGAGAGGAGATGCTCCGTACATTATCGGCCGAAGATATGCAGGATAAGATCGAGCTGGCTACCGCGGACGATTATATGTTGAAAGTGTACAGTCCGAACTATGGTACGGAAAAGAACTGGACGAACGATGAAAAAGGTGAGCCCGTGTATTATAAGGAAGTACCTTTTTCCGTAAAGAAGGGAGAAACAACCGGATTGAAGGTTCAGGTTCCTATGATTACTTTTGCTGTAAGTCTGGATCTTTCGGCAGTGCTGGGCGATTGGTTACAAGAGTATAGCTTTACGGTCACTTCGGGAGAAAGAGTCGTATCGCTGGCAAATGGGGAAACTGCTTATTTTGCTCATTCAGACGGTACTTCTTTCAGCTATCAGTTGTCTGTTACCAATTTAGATTCGGAAGAAAATGTTTTGAAGGGTGAATGGGGTACGGAGGAAAATGAAACCGTTACTATCAATACGGTATATACGGTAGTGTATAACTGGAGTACTCAGTCTCTTTCTTTAGAAAAGTAACCGTCACAGACATAAAGATTAATAAAACAATAGCCCTACCAACCTCCATTTGGGGGATGATAGGGCTATTGTTTTATTGTAAGGATGGTCAGGTTGGGATTTAATAAATTCCTGGGGCAGAGTTTTGTTTGAAATTGTCGTAATTTCCGGTAATTTGTTTTTCGTTTTCCGGATTTAGTTCGATGGCTTTCTTCATGTCGTCTACCGATCCGTCTTTATCTCCTTTCAACAGGCGGATGCGTCCTCGTTCCTGATAGAGTACGGCATTCTGGGGCATCAGTTCGATGGCCTCGGTATACAGCTCTACAGCCTTGTCGAATTCTTTCTGCTCGGTCAGCATTTCTCCTTTCAGCAGGTAAGCCTTTTCGTTGAACGGATTGACTTCCAGCACTTGGTCGAAGCAGGTGTAGGCTTCATTTACCTCGCCGAGTGCTGCCTGTATCTTTCCTTTCAGCAGGAGAGAG
>FR887838.1:0-1511 GCA_000432735.1 Bacteroides sp. CAG:443 | reverse complement strand
TTCAGCAGGAGAGCGTCTTCATCTTCGGGAGTAAGAGAGAGTACCTTTTCCACGTCGTCCATGGCATCCTTTGCCTGACGCATGTCCCACAATACCTCGGCACGGAGCAGATAGGCAGCCCCGTATTCTTCGTTCTGGGCAATGGCCTTGGTCAGCATGACGATAGCCTGCAAGTCGTTCTTCATGCCCCGTGCAGCCTTGGCAGCCAGATAGTAGGCCAGTGCATTGGTTTCGTCGAGATGGATGGCTTTCTGGCAGGCATCGTTCATGCTTTCGTAATCTTCCTGCATGTAGCAGATGTTGGCCAGCGAGAGCAGTCCTTTTATGTTGTCGGGGGTCTCATCAATCAGGCGGTCGAGCGTGATACGTGCATCGTCGATGCGTCCGGCTTCCACGTAAGCACTGGCAAGCAGCTGCAAGGTTTCCGGTTCATCGTTCAGTGCCACAGCCTGTTCGAAACACTTGATGGCATAAGGCAACTGATGCATGTTGCGTGCGCGTATGCCGTCGTATTTCAGGATTTCGAAATTCTTTTTATCTTGTTTAGCCTGTTGTTCTTCGCTCGGTTTGTTTCCTCCGAATAAGGATGATAATAAGCCCATAATTTTATCTTTTTATGTTAATGTGTTGCAAAGATACGTAGAAAATTAACTTAATGAATATGTTTGCTGGAAAGAAATTCGTATGTTTGCACGACAATAAAGCTGTGAAATTAAAAAAGATAACTTATGAAAAAGATGCTGTTGGCCATTGTTGCCTTGCTGGCATGTCATACCATGCAGGCACAATATTTCTGTACAACGAACGGTACGGAATTGCATTACGTAAATTATGACGAAGCAGGACAGAGCCTGTCGAACGAAACGGTTACAGTATATAATGGTGTGAACAATGCTTCAGGAGCAAGTGCACAGTACTTTGCCAAGATTGTAACCAACAAGACAAAGAACAATACCAGCTATACGCTCTATAACTGGAGCTACGACGGGAACGTGACTACCTGTCAGGAGGATTTGATGTACGGTCCTTATATCAAATCGGATTCCGATCCGGCGAAATATGATTCGAAGGCACGTCAGGCGTTGGCTGAAGATTTGAAGCTGAAAGGAGATAATTCGTTCACTCTCAAGAATCAGTCGAAGGCAGGCGAAACCATTCCCGACCGTTCTTATTCGCTGATTTCGAACATGCTGAAGAATGAGGTTACTATTTCGGGAGCGGCTTACATGGGAACGGAACAGGTCAGCACGACGGCTGGTAAGTTCGATTGTATCAAGATTTCATACCTGAAGCGTACAAAGATTGTGCTGAAATCGGAAACCATCCGTGTGACTGAATGGTATGCCGAAGGTATCGGTCTGGTAAAATCGGAAACTTACAATACCAAGGGTGAACCGGACGGCAAGACGATTCTGGTGAAAATTGTAAAATAAGCTGATAAACAGAGAGGCAGTATGTGCCGGTAACATAAAATCTCCTACTAAAAGTGAAGTGACCCCAAAAAGTTGGAC
>FR887837.1:285-15073 GCA_000432735.1 Bacteroides sp. CAG:443 | reverse complement strand
ATATGCCATCTTATTTTGGGGACATTTACTGAATATCCCTAAATTAAAAAATTCCCTTGTCATGTCCTATAGTAATAAAGGCTTGACAAGGGAATTTTGAGTACATTCAACAGATAGAGTATACGTCCTTAAATTAATTTTCTTTGTTCTTTTGCAAGGTAAAGACAAATTCCAATCCGCCGTGAGGATTGTTCTTGGCGAAGATTGTTCCTCCGTGGAAAAGAACAGCGTTCTTTACAATGGCAAGTCCCAGACCAGTTCCTCCCAGTTTTCGTGAGCGTCCTTTGTCTACGCGGTAGAAACGTTCGAATAGACGGTTCAGGTGTTCTTCCGGCACTCCTACTCCGGTATCGGAAAAACTGAAGTAATAGAATTTCTCGTCTTCGCGGAAGCAGTTGATTGTAACTGTTACTCCTGTTCCTGCATAGGCGATGGCATTGTCCATCAGATTGCGGAAAATAGAATAAATCAGTGAACTGTTTCCTTCCAGTTTCAAGTTGAATGGTAGTTTGTTGACCACTTTTATTTGTTTTTCTTCCAGGTTCAATGCAACTTCATTCAACATGTTTTCTATAATCTTGCTCAGGTCTACAGTTTCAATTTCTACCAGATGAGGAGCTTCGTCCATGCGTGTCAGTACCGATATATCACGTAGTAAAATAGTAAGTCGGTTACTTTGTGCATAACTGCGTTCCAGAAACGTATGCATTATTTCAGGAGAAATATTCGGGTTGTTCAGAATCGTTTCCAGATAACCTTGTATACTGCTTACCGGTGTTTTCAGTTCGTGTGCGATATTCTGGGTAAGTTGTCGTTTCAATCGTGCCTGTTCTTCTTCTTGAGTGATATCGATGATGGAAATTTCAAAGGCATGATCCTGAAAGATGATGCACTCTACGGAAAACGAACGTGCATTCTTATCGATATGCAACGAAAATCTTTTTTCTTCTTTATGGAAATTTCCTTCGTTTCTGTTTAAGAAGTCGGTAATAGGTGCCAGTTCCGGAATGGAAAATACCTCTTCAGTAGATGCCAGATTGTGGTCGGATATGGTATTGGCATATTGAGTGAATAGGTTATTGACTAAAATCTCATTTCGTTCGCGGGTGAATACACCTAATCCCTCGTGTGAGGTTTGTAAGTGAGATATCAATTTCTCACGTTCAATGTATAAGGCTTCTTTTGCCCGGTGAAGACGTTTGTATATCTTAATGATATGCTGTGAGATTTCTCCCAGTTCATTTTTTGGAAATGTTTCTAAAATGTCTAGGTCTATCGGCTCATTGCGGTCGGCTTTCAGGGCAAACTGTTGCAACTGAGTAATAGAAGTCCCCAATTTATGCGTAAAACGATAGAAAAGAGTCATCAGTACCAGACTGATGATAATCGTAAACCAGACAAATCCAGAGTCCGCACGCAAATGTTCACTTAAACTTACATTATAAGGAAGTGCGGAACGTATAATTAGTTGCTGGGATGGATAATAATGGGCAGAATAAAAGAATTCTTCTCCGTTCAGGCTTTCTGAATAACGGCTGATGGAATATCCGCTGCCATACATCAGGGCATCTTGTACCTCTTTTCGGGAGCTGTGATTCTTAAACAGACTTATATCCTTCTGGGTATTGTCATAAAGCACTTCACCTTCCGCAGTTATGAGGGTTACCCGTAGGTTGGGTATCATATGCGTAGTGACGTAGTGTTGCAAGGTATCTATGCTGAAATTCTCGTTTTCGTTGATAAAATCATATAATTGTGCATTATAATTCTGCAACTGTGTGTTCAGTAATTCGCTCTTATAAGACTTTTCGCGCTGGTACTGAAACAGCATAAAGCAGACAGCAAAGGCAAGAAACAGTGTGACAACCGAAAGAAACAGCCGTTTGCTGAAGGGTAGTAAGCGGTATGAAAGTTTAGTCATGATGGCCTTTTAATGAATTATTCACATTCGAAACAGTAACCGTATCCGAGGCGGGTTACTATGTATTTACCGTAATTCCCTATCTTTTTGCGCAAACGAGTAATGTTTACGTCGATGGTCCGGTCGAGTACATATACTTCTTCGTGCCATACTTTTGCCAGAATATCTTCACGTGAGAACACTCGTCCCTGATTTTGTAACAGCAATAGTAAAATTTCAAACTCTTTCTTTGTGAGAGACGCTTCTTCGCCGTCTATTGTTACTTTCTTTTGTGGTATATTGATAATAAGTCCCTTGTATTGTAGCTGTTCTTCTTCCTTTACTTGTACGCTGGCTGTACGGCGTAATACAGCCTTTACACGCATGATTACTTCACGCAAAGAGAACGGCTTGGAGATATAATCGTCTGCTCCTAAGTTGAATCCGGTAATTGTATCGTTTTCTGTGTCTTTTGCTGTGATAAAAATAATGGGTATTTCAGCCGTATCTTTATCCGCCTTCAGCATGCGTGCCATTTTAAAACCGGATATTTCTCCCATCATAACATCTAGAAGTAATAAATTGTATTGTTTGATATCCAGTTTAAGCGCTTCTTCAGCAGAGTTGGCTGTATCTACTGTATATCCTTCCATCTCGAGATTGAACTTCAGAATCTCACAAAGGTCTTCTTCATCGTCTACAACAAGAATGCGATAATTGTTCATAGTGCTTTGTTTATTATTGATTGGTGCAAAGGTGGTATCTTTTTGTTTCGTCACGATGAAATAGATGTTACGAAAATGTTACAACTCGGGTCTTGAGAATTCTCCTGCAATGGAACGGCTCATCTCGGTACGTACTTCTTTTGGGCTCAGGTTATGGCCCAGCAGGAACATCAGCTTGGTCAGTACACTTTCTACTGTAGCATCGTATCCACTGATCACTCCGGCATCGAGTAAGTGTAATCCTGTTTCGTATCGTCCCATTTCCACCATTCCCGCAGGGCATTGGGAGATATTCACGATAATAATGCCTCGTTGCGTCGCTTCCTTTAGCAGGCGGATAAACCAGGGCTTTTGTGGAGCATTTCCCGAACCGTATGTTTTGAGGACTACAGCCTTCAAGCCTGGACTTTGGAATATGTTGCTGACTACATTTTCTTGTATGCCTGGGAAAATAGTTAGAATCAGTACATTTGTATCGAACACGTAATGTGGATGCATTGGCAGGTTAGGGTCAGCTTTGCGAATGCGGTCGTATTCATACTTTATATGTATACCTACAGTAGCTAAAGGGGGATAGTTGTACGAACGGAAAGCATTGAAGTTTTCTGCATTGATCTTTGTCGTACGATTTCCGCGCAGCAATAGATTTTCAAAGAAGATACATACTTCGGGTACAATGGCTCGTCCGTCCGGATGTTTGGCCGCGGCAATTTCGATAGAGGTTATCAGATTTTCCTTTCCGTCGGTACGCAGTACGCCGATAGGAAGCTGACTTCCTGTCAAGATGACAGGTTTGCTTAGGTTTTCCAGCATAAAGCTGAGGGCCGACGCTGTATAAGCCATGGTATCTGTTCCGTGTAGAATGACGAAACCATCGAAGTTATCGTAATTGTAATGAATAATCTTTACCAATTTGCTCCATAAGGCAGGTTCCATATCAGATGAATCAATGGGAGGATTGAACTGGTAAGACGATATACGATAATTAAAACGTTTCAATTCCGGAACATTTTCTTGAAGTTGGTCGAAGTTAAAAGCTTCCAGCGCTCCAGTTTCCGGATTTTCGATCATTCCAATCGTACCTCCAGTGTAAATTAGCAAAACGGAAGGATAATCTGGCTTAATCATGTTCGTGTCTATTGCTTATTTTGTCACAAAGATACATAAAAGAGTTTTAACTATGCAAAAATTGAATTAATAAAATAACAAAATGCTTGTTTTTATGTGATAAATCAATTGTATATACCCTTGTATAGTTTCACTCTTTTATGTTTTTAGACTTGTTGGCTTTCACTTTTTATTGTGCTAACAAACTCTTCAGGCGGTCGGCAGCTTTTGCAGCATCTCCTTGTTCTTCGTTCAATAATGTGATGAATTTACTGCCTATGATACATCCAGAAGCATGTGAGGCGGCAGCCTCGTAAGTTTGTTTGTTTGATATACCGAAACCTATCATACGAGGGTTATGTAGTTTCATATTTTCTATTCGCTTGAAGTAGGCCTGTTTCTGCTCATCGAAATTTTTCTGAGCTCCGGTAGTGGCAGCCGAAGAGACCATGTAGATGAATCCATCGGTGTGCTGGTCTATTTCGCGGATACGTTCTTCGCTTGTTTCGGGAGTTATCAGCATGATGATGCGCAGGTCATAGCGTTCAGCTATGGGACGGTATTCTTCCTGATAGTCTTTGAAAGGAAGGTCGGGGATGATAATGCCATCTATTCCACATGCCTGACAGCTCTGGCAAAAATGTTCGAAGCCGTATTGCATGATGGGATTTAAGTAACCCATCAGGATAAGTGGCATGTTTACTTCACGACGGATGTCTTTCAGTTGTTCGAAAAGCTTTCGGAGTGTCATTCCGTTTCGTAAAGCTTGGGTTGCGGCTTCCTGTATGACCACACCGTCAGCCATCGGATCACTGAAAGGTATTCCTATTTCTATCATGTCAATACCTTTCAGCTCCAATGTCTTGACGATGCTTGCTGTACTCTCAAGTGTCGGGCTTCCGGCACAAAAATATAATGATAGTATATCGTGTTGTTTGCGGTTGAATAATTCATTGATACGATTCATAGTTGTATTGTTTTATTTGTTGGTTAATAATCTGAATTGTTGAATAAAGTTTTGGAGTGCTGTCACATCCTTTTCTGCCGGAGCCGTTTCGAAACCACTGTTCAGGTCAATACCTGCCCAAGCTGGATGATGAAAGCTGGATAATGCTTCCAGACTTTCGGGACGGATGCCTCCACTCAGCAGAAAAGGAGTATTACCTTGATAGCCGTTCAGAATGTCCCAGTCGAATGACTGTCCCGAGCCTCCGTATCCATGGCATGGCGTATCGAAAAGGAAATAATCACAATACGATACATATTCATCTGTGCGACTCAGTTCTGAAGGTTTGCGGAAGGAGAATGCTTTTATCAGCTTGTATCCTTCTGTATGTAACCGCTGGCAGAAAGCTGGAGATTCCGATCCGTGCAGTTGCAGGTAATCGAGTTTCAGTTCCCTAGCTCGTGTAGTGATTGTTTGATAATCGGCATTGACGAAAACTCCGATACGTTTTGAACGGACGGGAAGGTAGGCGGGAGCTGATGAAACAAACCGAGGGGAGCGTTCATAACAGATGAATCCCATCCAGTCGGTTCCGGTCTTTTCCACTTCCCGAATATTGTCGGGGTGTCGCATACCACATACTTTTACAATCATAAGGCGGAATGAATATGATGGATAAACTGACTTAATGCAGTTCCCGGATTTTCGGTTTTCATAAAATTCTCTCCAATCAGGAAGCCTCGGAAGCCTGCTTCACGTAATTTGGCAACTGTTTCCGGCTGTGAGATCCCACTTTCCGATACCAGTACCTTATCCTTGGGAAGTTTTTCGATGAGGCGGAACGAATTTTCCGTATCGGTATGAAAGGTTCCCAAATTGCGGTTGTTTATACCTATCATGTCTACATACTCGTTGATATATTCCAGCTCTTCCTCCCGATGTAATTCGAGCAACACTTCCAGTTGAAGTTTGTGAGCCTCGTGAGCCAACGATCTACATTCATCAGGTGTGAGTGCCGCTGCTATCAATAGTATAGCATCAGCCTGAGTGACCTTTGCCTGTAACAGTTGGTATCGGCTGATGATGAAGTCTTTGCGCAGGATCGGGAGGTTTACAGTCGGGCGGGCGATGCGAATGTCTTTCAGAGAACCGCCGAAAAACATTTCGTCTGTCAGGATGGAAAGGGCAGCCGCTCCGGCCTGTTCGTAGTTGTGGAGAATAACCGAAACATCTGCTTCTTGGTTGATCCAGCCTTTTGACGGAGAACGACGTTTAAATTCGGCAATGATTCCGGTTGATGAGGACAGAAGGCTCTGCTTCATGCTATATTTTGCTGTAATGTCTCCGATATGGCTTTCAAGAAGTGACATTGATACAGCCGCCTCTTGGGTAACAAGCTCTTTTCGTTTATGTGCGATGATGTCGGTCAATATGTCTTGATTCATGGTGATGTTTTTTTAAAATGTGGTGATGTTTTAATGAAAACGTGCTGATGTTTTCAGCTGTTTATGCTGACGAATTTGCAGAACGTATTCCATGCTCGTCCACTTTCCAATGATTCCTTAGCCAGTGCTACGCAGTCTTCAATCGGTTTTTGCGGATCGCGTGCTTGTATGGCAAATGAGGCATTGATCAGTACACAATCGGTCTGAGCTTTCGTTGCTCGATTTTGTAACACGTTGTCGAATATCCGGGCAGCTTCTTCCGGTGTGTTTCCTCCGTAGAGTTCTTCTCTTTTTGCTATGGTGAAGCCTAAATCGGAAGGACGGTAAATTGTTTCGTAGCGGTTGGTCATGATCTTAAATTCGTCTGTCAGAGAAATTTCGTCGTATCCGTCGAGGTTGTTGACCACGGCAAACCCGATATTCAATCGTTGCAGCGTATTGGTATAAAGTCTCATCTGTGGAAGATCGGCTACTCCTAATAGTTGATAAGCAGGCAAACATGGATTGATCAGCGGACCAAGGAGATTAAACAAGGTACGTACTTGCAGGGCCTTTCGTACCGGAGCCACGGTTTTCATGGCAGGATTAAAGAGAGGGGCGTGCAGGTATGCCATACCGCATGTTTCGATGGAGCGTCGCAGTTTACTTTCATCGTTGGTGAATTTTACTCCGTGCTGTTCCATTACGTTGCTGGCGCCGCTTACTGAAGTGGCACCGTAATTGCCGTGTTTGGCTACAGCGTATCCGGCCCCGGCTACGATGAAGCAGGCACAGGTTGAGATATTGAATGTATTCTTTCCGTCGCCTCCCGTGCCGACGATATCGATCGGTTCGAAATCGGATAGATTAACAGGTATTCGGGTTGCCAACAGGGCTTCACGGAAGCCGGTCAATTCATTAACTTTTACTCCTCGCATTTGGAATACGGTAAGTAGTGATGCTATTTGAGCTTCGTTATAGTCGCCTCGGGTAATGCCCTTCATCAATTCGTATGCCTCTTCGTGAGAGAGTTCTTCGTGGGCAAAAAGTCGTATAAGTATTTCTTTCATTGTAATAGCCTTTTTTAGTGATTTAACCAGTTTTGCATCATTTGTTTGCCATCGGGAGTAAGGATGGATTCCGGATGGAACTGAATGCCACGAATGTCATAGTTGCGATGACGCAATGCCATGATGTATCCTTCCTTACTTACAGCTGTTATTTCCAGACAGTCCGGAAATCCGTCTGTATCGACAACCCATGAGTGGTAACGTCCTACTGGAATTTCGCGGGGAAGTTGGTCGAAGATATAGTCATCGACCGTAATGGTAACCGGACTCTGTATACCGTGATATACGGTTGAAAGGTTGGTCAGTTTGCCACCGAATACTTCGCCGATGGCCTGCTCTCCCAAGCAAACTCCCAATATAGGTTTGCGTTCGGCGTAATTTCGAATGACATCCAGCAGTAGGCCGGCTTCTTCCGGTATGCCCGGTCCCGGTGATAATACGATTTTATCAAACTGTTCCAATTCTCCTATCTGAAAGCAGTCGTTGCGTAACACTGTTACATCGGCTCCCAGTTCTTTGATTAAGTGACTCAGGTTATAAGTAAATGAGTCGTAATTATCTATGATAACTATTTTCATTGTTCAAGTGCGTTTTATAATTTTTCTGCCAGAAGGATGGCTTTCTTCAATGCCCCCAGCTTGTTGTTAACTTCCTGTAATTCGTTTTCTTCATTGCTCAGTGCCGTGATACCGCCTCCAGCCTGAAACCAGAGTTCATTGTTTCGGCTTACGAATGTACGGATAGTGATTGCTTGGTTCAGTGTTCCATTTAAACCGATGAAACCGATGCATCCCCCGTATACACCTCGATTGTGTGGTTCTATTTCACTGATGATCTGCATGGCACGAACTTTTGGAGCTCCGCTTAGTGTGCCGGCCGGAAATGTATCGATGAATGCTCGTACGGGATTCGTTTCTTTGTCCAGTGTACCGCTTACGCGACTTACCAGATGGATAACATGGCTGTAATATTGTGGTTCTTTATAGAATTCGATATGAGTATTGTGGCAATTGCGGCTTAGATCGTTTCGTGCCAGGTCGACCAGCATGACGTGTTCGGCATTCTCTTTGGGGTCTGCAAGCAGAGCGGCTGTCAGTTGATTGTCTGTTTCTTTGTCTCCGCTGCGGCGGGTAGTACCGGCTATCGGGTCGATGGTAGCTTGTCCGTTTTCTATCTTGCAGTGCGTTTCAGGAGATGAACCGAAGATACGGAAGCCTCCAAAATCGAAATAGAACAGATATGGCGACGGGTTGATGCTTCTTAAAGCTCTATATAGCTTGAAATCATCGCCTTGGAATTTTTGGATAAAACGGCGAGAAAGGACTACCTGAAAAACATCTCCCCGCAAGCAGTGTGCAATGCCTTTACGAATATTGGCCTTATGCTCTTCGTCGGTCAGTGTACTGGTGGTTTTTCCTATGGGATAAAAGTCGTAAGTCGTATAGTTCCGGTTGTTGATAGCTTTTTCTATATCGTGAATATGATTGTTGTCTTCACCGTCTTGCATTTCGATAAGTACCATTTCACTCTTGAAGTCGTTGAAGACAATCAGGTATTTATATAAGATGTAAAGTATTTCGGGTGCGTCGTTCTTGGGGTCGCGGCTGTCTTTTACAGGGATATTTTCAAAATAACGTACAGCATTGAAAGTCGTATATCCATACAGGCCGCAGTAATTGGCATATTCTCCTTCTACCTTGAAGTGAGAAAGAAAATCGTTGATGGCGTTTTCTGCCGTGAAATGCTCGCTTAGTGCTGTTTCAACGCGTGTATCATCAGGATAAACTGCCGTAGCTATGCCGTGGTTGATGCCGATACTGGCTATCGGATTGAAAGCGATGAACGAACGGTTGTTTTCTGTTCCGTGATAATCGGAGCTTTCCATAAGTGCACTTTGTGGAAAAAGGTCACGTACTTTCAGATACGTGCTGACTGGCGTATGAAGGTCGCCTAACATCATTTTATGTGCGGTATGATAAGTATATGTTGTCATTGTATTGTAACTTTAATGGTCTAATTTTATTTTTGATCGGTCGGTGCATTGTTTAAGTAAGTTTGTATATCCTTATCGCCTCTTCCTGACACGGTAAGTACTACTATATCGCTGGGTTTAAACGATAACTTGTCGAGGGCCCCTAAAGCATGTGCCGATTCCAGTGCAGGAATGATGCCTTCCAGACGAGTCAGTTCGTAAGCGGCGCGGATAGCTTCATCATCGTTGATGGCAAATACTGTAGCACGGTGCTGTTTGGCAAGGTTGGCATGCATAGGACCGATTCCTGGATAATCCAATCCTGCAGAAATAGAGTAGGGCTCAATAATTTGTCCATCTTCATTTTGCATCAGCAAGGTTTTCGAGCCATGAATAATGCCTAAATGTCCCAAGTGGATTGTGGCGGCCGACATTCCGCTGTCTATACCTTTTCCACCAGCTTCGGCCAATACAATCTTGACACGTTCATCGTCGATATAATGGTAAATCGTACCGGCGGCGTTACTTCCTCCACCTACGCAGGCTACCAAATAGTCGGGGTAATCACGTCCTTCATGTTCCTGGAGTTGCTTTTTGATTTCTTCGCTGATGACAGATTGCAAACGCGCTACCATGTCTGGATAAGGATGTGGACCTACGGTTGAGCCGATCAGGTAGTAAGTATCTTCGGGATGACAGCACCAGTCGCGGATAGCTTCGTTTGTCGCATCTTTCAGGGTCATATTGCCGGAGGTTACTGGGCGTACGGTAGCCCCCAGCATTTTCATTTTTTCTACATTAATATGTTGACGTTCTACATCTGTCTTACCCATGTATACGACACATTCCATGTTCATCAGGGCACATACGGTAGCGGCAGCTACTCCATGTTGTCCGGCCCCGGTTTCGGCAATGATTCGTTTCTTTCCCATGCGACGCGCCAGCAGTACTTGTCCGATGGCATTGTTTATCTTATGTGCTCCTGTATGGTTCAGGTCTTCTCTTTTCAGGTAAATCTTGCATCCATATTTCTCAGAAAGACGGTTTGCAAGGTATAGGGGGGAAGGGCGTCCTACATAGTCACGCAGAAGCTGTGCGAACTCTTGCTTGAAACTTTCAGAATCCAGAACTTTTTGATATGCGTTTTTCAGGTCTTCCACGCATTGGTAGAGGATTTCAGGGATATATGCTCCGCCGAAATCGCCGTAAAAACCATTCTTGTCTACTTGATACGTTTTCATAATAGTTTATATATTGGGGTAAAAACAAAAAAGGCTGTCGTAAGTTACGACAGCCTTTTGCTATATCTTATTACTAAAATTAAATGGTATATATACACACGACTGATGTTCCCTTACGACTTATGAAGTTGCAAGAGGCGCCACCAAAAGAATGTATTTACCATTATCTGTTTCATAAATGTGATCTTTTATTTGTTTTATCACTTGCAAAAGTAAAGACAAATTTGAAATATTCAAATAAAAAGGGAACTTTTTTGCTAAAAAAATATATAAAGTACCAATTTCTTTGCTGTTGGCTGTATTCTTTCTTTTTCCTATGTTTTGTTCAGACTCTTGCTTTTACCATTGATAAGAGTCTGTTTCTGGCGAAGGAAGATCTTTCTTCTGCCTGGCCGTTTCTCTAAAGTGAGGTAAAAAGTGGAATTGTTTTTTATATGTAGGAAGCGAATACTTTGGATGTGCAGGAAAATTCGTTGTAGCATTAGGCAAATCGGTTCCGAAATTTGTTTATATACTAAAAATAAGATATATTCGTATTAGAATCAATTTAGCTGGAGTATGAAATCATTGAGTTATGCTGCCATGAGCAGCGTGTGTGCACTGGTAATCGGAATATTACTGGTGATATGGCCTGAAGCTGCCATTATTTATTTAGTCATTACGGTAGGAGTACTATTTCTGTTGCCCGGCTTGATGGGATTGTTTTCTTATGCTTTTTCTCGGCGTAGGAATGCGGAAGTACAAAGAACATTTCCCATTATTGCATTAGGCAGTACCTTGCTAGGATTTTGGCTGATGATTATGCCTGAGTTCTTTGTCAATATTTTGATGTACCTGTTGGGAGTACTTCTGGTATTAGGCAGTTTATCGCAATTGATAAATTTTATATCGGTTCGTCAAGTAGTAAAAGTCCCTGTTTTTCTTTATTTGATATCGGTTCTGATTCTGGCTGCCGGTATTGTCATTCTCTTCAATCCGTTTACGGCGGCTACCGTTCCGTTCATAATTTTGGGAGTTTCATCGATTATATATGCATTGAATGATCTTGTTCGCCTTTTGTTCTATTATCACAAGAGGAACAAAGATATTACAGATGTAAAAATTATAGAGGAATAGTTGGTCTATCCAACTATTCCATGTTTCGGTATTGCTTAGGCGACATACCTGTATATCGTTTAAAATATTTTCCGAAAAAAGAGATGTCAGGAAAGTTGAGCGAATAAGCAATTTCCTGGATGGTAAGTTCTGTGGAACGGAGTTTTGCCTGTGCATCTCGGATGACAAAAGTTGAAATAATATCCGTCAGTGTTTTTCCTGTAGTTTTCTTTATTGTTGTACTAAGGTGTTGAGGCGATAAGTGCATTTTCTCTGCATAAAATGAGATATTACGTTCTAACTTATAGTTTTGTATGACTATTCGTATCAGTTGTTTTACAATCTCCTGATTACGGTTGTAACGCGGGCGCTCGTTACCATCTCTCTGTTTATAGATGTTCCCCAGTCCCATGATGAGCTGGCTGAAGATGAGATGTGCCTGTTCGTCTTTGACAAATGCATTTGGTAGCCGTATGGCTTTCATTAATAGTTTGAAATATTCGTAAAAGATATCTGCCACATCGGTTCTTAACTCAATAACAGGCTCTTCGAATATAGACGGAGTATATTCGATCATACGCGAAAACAGAGGAGGGCTTTGAATCAGCTTCTGAGAAAATCCTATAAAGGCAAATCTACAGTCTTCACTTTCTTCCGTTACTTGTACAAACTGATGAGGGAAAACAATGGCGATGGTATTTTTTTCTAGTTTGTATTTGTTCAGATGTATAGTGATTGTACAATTACCTCGGATGCATAGTAAGAAAAGACATCCAGGCATTTGAACCGGATTCTTGAATAACTGTTTAATATTGCCTATGAGGTCAATACCTGTCAGCATATCGGTGTTTTCTGGTATAGACTCCAATGAGTTTATTCGTTTCATTTATACTTCCTCTTTATAATCTGTAGCAAATATAATTTTTTTACATGAGAGTTCCAAATGTAATACATTTGCGCTTAGATTAGTTAAGAAACTCGTTTGTAATATGATGAAATATGTATTACTATGTGAAAAAGACTTAATAGGAATAACGATGAAAGAATAGATTTTGTATTTTCGTCGCTAGTACGAAAACTATAAATTTAATATCGTGAAAAACAGTAATTTGTATTTGGTTATTTTGGTCTTAGTGGCCATTTTGGGCGGTCTTCTGTTTGGTTATGATACCGCTGTTATTTCTGGAGCTGAGCAAGCTCTTCAGAAACATTTAGGGTTGAATGCATTTTGGCATGGCATTACTGCCTCCAGTGCTTTAATCGGGTGTGTAATTGGTGGAGCCATTTCTGGGGTATGTGCTTCTCGTATGGGGCGGCGTAATTCGTTACGTTTGTCGGCTGTATTGCTTTTCTTGTCAGCGTTAGGCTCATATTATCCAGAATTTATCTTTTTTGAAAAAGGTGATACTTCTTTTTCATTGATTCTGGCTTTTAATTTTTATCGTATTCTCGGTGGGGTCGGAGTTGGTTTAGCTTCAGCCATCAGTCCGATGTATATTGCTGAAGTGGCTCCCTCGGAAATTCGTGGTAAACTTGTTTCGTGCAATCAGTTTGCTGTGATTTTTGGTATGCTGGTAGTTTACTTTGTGAATTATATGATTAAAGATGGCATGACTGAAGAAATGCTGGTATCCGATGGCTGGCGTCAAATGTTCTTATCGGAGGCTTATCCGGCAGCTGTATTTGCCATTTTGCTTTTCTTTGTTCCAAAGACTCCCCGTTATTTGGTTATGGAAGGAAATGATCTGAAAGCTCTTTATGTCCTTGAGCGTATTAATGGTACGGAAAAAGCTAAGAAAATATTTTCTGATATAAAATCTGTTACTGCCGAGAAAACGGAAAAATTGTTTACCTATGGAGTCTCTGTAATTATTATTGGTATTTTGCTTTCCGTATTTCAGCAGGCTATCGGCATTAATGCTGTGCTGTATTATGCGCCACGTATCTTTGAAAAGATTGGTGGTGGTGGAGACGGTATGATGCAGACGGTTATTATGGGGGTAGTGAACATAACATTTACTTTAGTCGCTATCTTCACCGTCGAAAAAGTAGGAAGAAAACCGTTACTTATCATCGGATCTATAGGCATGGCTATCGGAGCACTGGGTACTGCTGCCTGCGATGAATTCCATATTAATGGTATTATTGCTGTGTTGTGTATCATTGTTTATTCGGCAGCTTTCATGATGTCCTGGGGGCCGATTACATGGGTATTAATTGCCGAAATATTCCCTAACACTATTCGAAGCAAAGCTGTGGCTATTGCCGTAGCCTTCCAGTGGATATTCAATTATCTTGTGTCCTCTACATTCCCGGCTATGTATGAGGTTAGTCCGTTCTTTGCTTATTCATTGTATGGAGTAATTTGTTTGATTGCTGCTTTCTTCGTCTGGAAGTGGGTACCCGAAACGAAGGGGCGGACTTTGGAGGAAATGAATCAACTTTGGTTGAGTCGGAAAGGCAGATAATTTATATCAGTCTGGATTAATCTGAATTGAATAGAAAATAAAAAGTATAATATCAATCTTCTTGAAGCGGAAAATGGGATAATACCTGTTTTCCGCTTTTCTTTTATCATTTACATTGACACAGATAGATATGTTTACCCTCATCCGAAATTCGTCTAATGGGCAATAGAATTAGCTGCGATTGATTGGCTTTGCTTTTCTACTTTAAAGGTTAGATTATTGTATTATGGAGTAGCCTATAGATATTTGCTACAAGAGATCCGGTTGTTTAATGGTGTTATACGAAGTGATTAAAAGTAAGCATTCGAAGAAATGCACCTTTTACACTTTGAGGTTTGGTTGTAGCTTTGCGGCAGTGAATACAATCAAACCTCAATTATTATGAACAGACAAGAATTTGAAGAATTAGAATTGCAGGTGCAACAAAGCGAGCTGCCGTTGAAGTCGTACCTTCAACAGATAGGTGTAAGTTATTCAACCTATCACTACTGGCGTAGAAAATGTTCCGTTGACAGGAGCAGTATCAAACACGAGTTGGCTCCTATCAGTTTTAAACAGGCATTTACGGAGTCTTCCCAAGAAGAACAATTGCCGCATGGTGTTGCGCTGCTGTTTCCCAATGGACTTCGTGCCCACTTCGGGAGCGGTTCTGAAGATTTGCTGAAGGAAATATTTACCCAAAGTCTTCGAAACGGTCATGTTTAACCTGAACGACACGATGCGCTACTTCCTGTGTCCTGGCAGGACAGATATGCGCAAGGGTATCAGTTCGCTATGCGGAGTGGTACATGAGAAAATGAACAGTGAAGTGAGGAACGGTGATGTCTTCATCTTCATCGG
>FR887837.1:0-137 GCA_000432735.1 Bacteroides sp. CAG:443 | reverse complement strand
ACAGCTATCCCATGGAGTGGCGCGATCTGGTGATGATGGTTGAAGGAATACAGGAAAACCCGGAGCAGAGGCTCCGGCGGTTAAGAGCCGAACGTAAGGAATACCATGTATAACATGTTTTTTATGTGAGTAAACTT
>FR887836.1 GCA_000432735.1 Bacteroides sp. CAG:443 | reverse complement strand
AAAAACAATATATATAAAGAATTATATATTTAAACTATCTAATCTTAGATCTATAATTTCATATTTTAATTTTTCACTTTTAAATTTTAGTTTGCCAATAATTAAAACTACTTTGCATAATAGCAAATGCTATTAATAAGGAGTTTTTATCTTCTAAAGTTAAATTAGGTGAATCAGACACAACCTTTCTATATTCATACAATATAACCTCTAAATCCTGTTCATTAACAACATATCCATTTACAGCTTGAAAGAATAAATCCATTATTCTCTCACTATCTATTGAAACAATGCCTTTTTCTACAAAATTACTTAATACCTTTTCATAATCATTACTTCGATATAAATCTATTAAAGTACTATCTATTTGATTGATTAAATCTAACTGTATGTTATCAGTTATTAAAGGAATTCCATAGCTATTATAATTATCAATATGCTTAACATCAGTACCTAAATCATCTATTGGATCATAAACACCTCTAGAGGAATAATTTGTTGAAGCATTTAAAGCTATGCCAACTATAGAATCATGTAATAATGAAATAGTATGACATTCATCTTCATTTAATATCCTTTCTAACGGTTGGATGTCATCATTCTTCATCACAGAAGAATTTATTATAACAGTTTCTTTATAAGATTCTAATACATCTAAATAAGGCATAACCATTGAACATCCACAATATGCAGAATATGAAGCTCCAGCAGATATAACCCCTGTAGAAGTCAATACAGCAGCCCCCGTGACAGGTCCAGCTACTCCCCCAGTCATAGCTGTTATTAGAGCTGCAGCCCCAACAGAAGCTTTAAAACCTGTATAAGCACCAATGGCATCTGCACTTATTATAGCAATAAACCGTCCCAAAATACCTCTACTTTCAGGCTTAATTTTTAAAATAGAATCATTAAATTCACTCAAAGTATTCAGTTCTTCAACAACAGATAAATCATCCACTTTTGGTTCCAAAACAGAATCTTTTTCATTTGAACAAGCAAAAAAGAATAAACAACTAACTATCAAAAAAAATAATCTTTTCATAAATAATTATATTTAAGATAACAATTAACAATAAACAATCACAATACAAAATCTCCGGTAATTTCATTTCCCTCTTTATCATAGAAATAAATATTATAATTCCCCGATTTATATTGGGATATATCTATTATTACAGTATCGAATGTCTTAACTGTAATCTCATTTTGATAGACTATACCCTCTGCACCAGTAACGATAACCTTATATACAGCCCCTTTCAAAAATAAAATATCAATAGCCGTAGAAGATTGTGTCGCATTAATAGGAATCTGATTTTGAGAAACAGAAACTGGAGATTCATTGGTTTTCAATTCTATGTTTTTATCTGCAAAAGCATAGTCTGAAAAAAGAACTAAACCCATAAACAATAAAAATATCTTTTTCATAAACATTAAATTATTGATTTTCGCTATTACAAAGGTACAGCAGATTCAAGCACCATACAAAGAAAAGAGGGTGACACAAGGTAGACATATACAAAATCATAACACATTGATAATAAATGGAATATAAAAATTAATAAAGAAAAAAGGTAGACATAATAAAACAGCAGGCAGTTTATCCCACTATTATCCCCCGAATAATCTATTAGCAATTCACCGATAAAACAATCAAATTATTTATATTTGTAATAGTCTTACAAACATTCTGTATGAAAAATAAAACACTCATCATCATTGTCACCATAGCAGCAACCGCAGCCGCCCTTTCACTCGGCATTTACCAGAAAAGGACACACCAGATAAATGCTTCACTGTTGCAGATTGAGCAACTGATGTATGAAAGACCCGACAGTGCCTGGAAGATACTACAACACATGCCATCCATTTCGCAATTACGTAAAGAGGAACAGGCACTCCATGCACTGCTATTCACACAGGCACAATATAAAAACTACATTCCGGTGAAAAGCGATTCACTACTCCGGATAGCGGAAGCATACTACCGGACAAGCAGCGACTCCCTGCACAAGGCATGGACACTTTTCTATTTGGCACAGTATTACAGGGATTCGGATGAAAAGGAAAAAGCACTCTCGTATTTCCAGCAGGCGAATATAGCAAGCCGGAATATAGAAAACAATCAATTCAAGTTCCTGCTCAATTTACACTGGGCTAATTTACTAAGCGATGAAGATGCCGAGAATAAAGGAATCGAAAAATATCAAACGGCAAATAAATATGCTATTTTACTGAAAGATACCTTAAAACAAATTGATTTATATGGACAATGGGGATGGTGCTGTCTGTTAACAGGAAAATATGATTGCGCAGACAGTCTGTTTAATATGGGATTAAAATTATCTACATCTTCAAAAATGACATATTATAACTACCTATTAAATTGTTTATCTTTAACGGCAAGAGAAAAAAAAGATTACAAACGGGCACTGGAACTGGTAAACCGCAGTTTATCGCTCGCAAAGGATTCCACCGAGCTATATCCGTTATGGAATAACAAGGGAGAAATCTTGCTGGAGATGAACCAATACGATTCGGCACACTTCTATTTAAGCAAAGATACGAGAGATTATGATCCATATTTCAAAGCGACTCATTATTTAAACTGGAGTATATACGAAGAAAAAATAAAAAATCTTCCCAAAGCGCTGGAATACAGCAAGCGGTATGCCGAACTGCTGGATACCATCTATCAAAAAAGGCTGGAGTCTAAAGTAGTAAACCTCCAGCACAAATACGACTACTCCTTGATTCAGAGTGAAAACAAGCTGCTGAAAATCAAACGGCAAAGACTGTATATATCACTGATAGCCATCTGCATGGCGGTACTGACCGTAGCTGTCATATTCTTCTATAAACGCAGGGAAGAGAAGCGTAAACTGGCAGAACAGATGCGATCAAAAGACGACCTGATGAAGGAAATGAGGCTGCAACTGCAAGAAAAAACCATCGACCTGCATGCTGCACAGGAAAAAATTATCGAAAAGGAAACAGCTCTGGACAAAGAACTTTCACAAAGGGAAAAGATGAGGAGCGAATACTCTTCAAAGGAGGCTGCCATGAGAAAGGAAATCCTGCGCCACAGCGAAATCATCAGAAAAATGGAACAGCTCAATAAAATGAGCCAGCAGGATAAAATACAAAGCCGGTCGGTAGTGCTCTCCGACGAGGAACAGGACAATCTGGCGGAAGTTATAAACATCTGCTACAACAACTTTACCGACCGGCTTTGGAAAAAATTCCCGACACTGACAAAGGCGGACATCTCGCTTTGCTGCCTTATCAAAATCGGTATCTCAAACAGCAACATGCTTTACCTGCTCGACACCAGCAAGGTCGCCTTGAAGAAACGGAAAAACCGCCTCAAACACGACAAGATGGGTATGGACGAAAACGATTCGCTGGATGAGTTTATCATGGAATTCTGACGAGCATTATGCTCACTCTTTCACCCATACATGTTCTATCTCTACGACATACATTTTATGGAATCCGCCATGTCCTTCACCGTACCAGCGGCTTACCAGTGAGGCATCGATAAACTGCTCGGGCTTTATCATATCGGCATACAGTTTTCTGCATTCCAGTACCATACGTGCCTGCTCGTAGGCAATGTTTCCTCCGGGAGTGGCAAAAGGCTTCAGTCCGGTAGCCGCTACCTTGTCGATGTCGCGTCCCGACTTGGAACCGCAGATTTTATGTATATCTTTATGCTCTTCGCCTAAGAAAGACAGAGTAAGCGTTTCTCCCTCTTCAATAAACTGGTAGGTATAACGCTCGGGACGGATGAAAATAAAGGCTACAGGCTTTGCCCACAAAACACCGGTTCCGCCCCAGCTTGCCGTCATCATGTTAAACTTTTCCTGTGTTCCGGCCGTTACCAGCATCCATTCCTTGCTGATAGCGTCGAACATGTTATCTTTCAGTTCCGATACATTTATTTCTTTCATACATGCATATATTTAATGGTTCATCAGGGCAAAACTACTAAAATTATCGGTACCCTGAGAAAAACGCTTTCAGAAGTCGCTGAAAATTTGTACAAACGTTTTTATTTTTTGTACAAAAAATAAAAAAACGTCAGCACGAATCAGACAGGCTCTCTGCATCTTCCTGCCCGAACTTCCTCTTTTTCCTGTTTCTTTTTTTTGATATTTCATGAAACTCCTGAACGAAAGGAGTATACAAAAACCATTTCTTAAATAGCAAAACTGTATTAAAATTCAGAAAAAATAAACTATCTTTGCCACCGATTGGTTCCGGAAGGTTGGTTCGACCCGACGGATTAAAAGGGAATCGGGTGAAAGTCCCGAACAGTCCCGCTGCTGTGAAGCTCATCAAGCACGTTGACAATTACTCATTGCCACTGGATAAAACCGGGAAGGTGTCAAAGCGTGTGAGTCAGTCAGAAGACCTGCCATCGTTTTTATTAATTAACCGAACTCGTGGGATAGGACGGTTGAACGTTTTACATAATGCTTAATAGACTTTACTATGCGGTAATGTTTACCCTGCTGGTGTGGGGTATAAACATTTGTGTACCGGTACATGCACAAAACAAGTTGGACAGCCTTCAACATCTGAACGAGGTTGTTGTGACAGCGCGTGCCGTACAGAAAGAGATTTTTCCGGTACAGGAATTATCGGGCAAGCAGCTACATCAGCTCAGCTCGCACAACGTGGCCGATGCCTTGCGCTATTTTTCCGGCATACAGATCAAGGACTACGGAGGAGTAGGGGGACTGAAAACGGTGAATATCCGGAGTATGGGAACCAACCATGTAGGTGTGTTCTACGACGGCATCGAGCTGGGAAACGCACAAAACGGTACGGTCGATTTGGGAAGATTCTCGCTCGACAACATGGAGTCTGTCACGCTGTACAACGGACAGAAGAGTGCCATTTTCCAGCCGGCAAAGGATTTCGGCTCGTCGGGCTCCATCTATTTGCAGACACGGACGCCTCAGTTCGAGGAAGGAAAGAAGTATAACGTAAGGGCTTCGTTCAAGACGGGCTCGTTTGGTGTGGCAAATCCTTCCGTTCTGTGGGAGCAAAAGCTCGGACAACGAATCAGCAGTTCGTTCAGTGCCGAGTATCTTCACTCGTCGGGAAAATACAAGTTTACTTACCGCATGCAGGAGGGATATGATACGACGGCGGTACGGCAGAACGGCGACCTGAATGCCTTGCGTGTGGAAGGAGGGCTGTTCGGACAGCTCAAGCAGGGATACTGGAAGGCGAAGGCTTACCTGTACAACTCGGAACGTGGATATCCGGGGGCAATCGTCCGCAACAAGTTCTCGCACGAGGATCGCCAATGGGATACGAATTTCTTTACTCAGGGTACATTCAAGAAGGACTTTACACAGTGGTACAGCCTGCTTGCCAATGCGAAATATGCATACGACTACCTGCATTATCTGGCCGACCCCAAGAAAGACGAGTCGCTGATGTATGTCAACAACCATTATTACCAGCAGGAAGTATACACATCGGTAGCCAACCGCTTTAATTTGTTTCCGTGGTGGGAGGCAAGCTTTTCGGCAGATTATCAGTTCAACCTGCTGAATGCCGACTTGCGCGACTTTGTGTATCCGCGCCGGCATACGCTGCTGGCCTCCATCGCTACGGCTATGCGCTTCAAGCAGGTGGAACTTCAGGCAAGTCTGCTCAAAACGTTTGTACACGATACGAGCTCGGGCACGCCTGCTCCCGACAAGCAGAAGCTTACTCCTTCGTTTTTCGTGTCGTGGAGGCCTTTCCCGCAAAGCGGCCTCAACCTGAGAGGTTTCTACAAACGGATCTTCCGCATGCCTACACTGAACGACCTGTATTATACGTTCATCGGAAATATCAACCTGGAACCTGAGTTCACTACGCAGTACGACTTAGGATTTACGTACAGCCGTACCTTCAACAGTACGTGGCTGCGCTCGCTGGAAGTACAGACGGATGTGTACTACAACGAGGTGGAGAATAAAATCGTGGCCACTCCTACGTCGAATTTCTTCCGCTGGACGATGGTCAATCTGGGCAATGTGGAAATCAGAGGGGTGGACGTGGCGCTTCAGACCGGCTGGAAGATCGGGCGTGACCTGACGGTAAGCAACCGGATCAATTATACGTACCAGCGGGCACAAGACTTTACCGACCCCAAAAGTGAGTTTTACGGAGGACAGATTCCGTACATCCCCTGGCACAGCGGTTCGGCCGTGGTGAACCTGCAATGGCGCTCGTGGGAGGCAAATTACAGCTTTATCTATACCGGAGAACGTTATTCTTCGCAGGCCAATATCCCTTATAATTACCAGTTGCCGTGGTATACCAGCGACTTTTCGGTTTCCAAAGGACTGAAGGTGTGGAAGGGAGACCTGAAGCTGACGCTGGAAGTAAACAATTTATTGAACCAGCAGTACGAGGTGGTGATCTGCTATCCGATGCCCGGCACCAACTTCAAGCTGATTGCCCAATATAACTTTTAATCATTCGGACCATGAACAACTATCGTTTTTACCTGACCGTTTGCCTGATTTTATGCTTCCTGAGCGGATGCCGTCAGGAACTTCCGATGATTCGTTCGGAAGTGGAATATGTCACCATGCCTTCGGACCCGCAGTCTGTAGAAGGATTCTTTCTTGTCAACGAAGGGAATATGGGAAGCAACAAGTGTACAATCGATCATTTTGACGCACGTACAGGAAGTTATTTCCGCAATATTTATCCGGAACGGAACCCTGATGTGGTGAAGGAGCTTGGGGATGTGGGCAACGATATCGGCATTTACGGCAACCGGCTGTATGTCGTAGTGAACTGTTCCAACTTTGTGGAGGTGATGAATGTGCACACGGCAGAGCATATCGGCAGCGTGACTATTCCTAACTGCCGCTACATTGTTTTCAACGGCGACAAGGCGTATGTCAGCTCGTATGCCGGTCCGGTACAGATAGATCCGAACGCACGCCCGGGAAAAGTAGTGGAAATAGACCTCGAAACACTTCAGATTACACGGGAAGTAGTGGTTGGCTATCAACCGGAAGAGATGGTTATCAACAACGGACGGCTGTATGTGGCAAATTCCGGTGGATATCGTTTCCCCAATTACGACCGTACGGTTTCGGTAGTCGATCTACAATCGTTTCAGGTAGTCAACACGATTGATGTGGCTATCAATCTGCACCGAATGGAAATAGACAAGCAGGGACGGATTTATGTCAGCTCACGCGGAGATTATTACGGTGTAGGATCTGACATCTATGTCATCGACTCTCATACGGAAAAAGTAACCGGCAAGCTGGGTATCGCCGCCAGCGAAATGTGCATGGACGATAACCGGCTGTACACCATCAGCACCGAATGGAACTACAACACAGGGAAGAACCAGATTTCGTATGCTGTCTACGATACGGAAAAACAGGAAATCGTATCACACAGCTTCATAACTGACGGAACGGAAAAGGAAATCACATTGCCCTACGGACTTGCCGTCAATCCGGAAACCAAGGAAATATATGTATGCGATGCCACGAACTATGTCACTCCGGGATATCTCTACTGTTTTTCGCCGGCAGGCAAGTTCCAGTGGAAAGTCCGTACCGGCGACATTCCTGCACACATCGCTTTTTCGACAGAAAAATTCTATTAATCAATAAATAACTTCAACGTTTTTAAAGATGAAAAAATTCACATTACAATCCATGTGGGCGATAAGCTTCTCGCTTATCATGTTTTCCGGAGTTTTTACATCTTGTAGTAATACAGATGATCCGGAAACTCCACCGACAACAGGTGAAAAATCACCTTACATAACCCGTGTACTCGATTTCCGTCCGGCTGTCGGACAGTTTGTCAACCAGCTTCCTGAATACAAGGAAGGAGATACTCAGGAGGATATGAACCGTAAAGTACTCGAAGCTATCGGAAATAACAAGATGGGTATGGTTTCACTGGGAGGCTTCGGCGGATATATCGTTGTAGGATTCGACCATACCATTGAAAACAAGTCCGGTTTATGCGACTTCCGTGTATTGGGAAACGCGTTTTATGCCAACGGAGCATCGGATTATGGAAGTAGTGAACCCGGAGTCATTCAGGTATGCTATGATGCAAACGGAAACGGACTTCCCGACGACGGATGGTACGAAATTGCCGGAAGTTCTTACCCTGACGGAAAAGAAACCTGGATTGATCTGGCAACTCAGGCAGGAAACGATACCCAAACGATACTGGATTATGAAATAACTTACTACCGTCCGTCAGCAGAACCCGGAGCTCCTACCGAGCAGTATATCCGCTGGGAAGATAATCAGGGGGGAAGTGGCTACAAGGCTATGAACGCTACTCACTTGCAGTCTTATTTTCCACAATGGATAAAAGAAGACAAGATTACGTTTGCCGGAACACGTCTTCCTCAAAACGGAATAGACCAGAGTGGAAAAGGTACGTACTTCGCTCTTTACCGCTTCGGTTACGGCTATGCGGACAATGAACTGAACGACAAGGATGCATCGGCTATTGACATCGACTGGGCGGTAGACTCGAAAGGACAGCCGGCAAACCTTCCGGGAGTTGACTTCATCCGCATACATACAGGAGTGAATCAGGAAAACGGATGGCTGGGTGAATGTTCGACGGAAGTCATGGGAGTAACCGACCTGCACCTGACCAATGTAAGCATAAAAAGCCAGACTATAAAGAATTAATGATCAACTTACTAAAAACTTTTGAAAATGAAAAGAACTAAATTTATGAAGACCAATATCTTATTCGGGATATTGCTGCTGACTCTATGTCTTTTTACCGGCAGTTGTAGTAATGATGACAAAGCAGTCATCGAGCCGGCTCCGGAATTTGAACTGGTAACAGAAATCAGCGAAACAGAACCTCTGTTTATCGTACCCGATCAAACCTTCAAATTAGAGTATACGGCAAAAAACATCAAGTCTATCGCTACCAATACGCTGCCAGAAGGATGGACTGCGGAGGTAAAGGAAAGCGAAAACAGCATCAATATAAAAGCTACTTCTGAAGCTGCATCGAAAGCAACTCTTATCATTACCGCAACCAATGCAAGCGCACAAGAAGTATCGAAGGAAATAACTCTCCAATGCTTGAATTTCTTCGATGACACAAAAGGTACATTCATTCTGAATGAAGGTAACATGACAACCGAAAATGGCTCACTGACCTACATTACTGCGGATGGATATGTTTTCGACGATGCTTATAAGACAGTCAATGGCACAGAACTGGGTAATGTAGCTCAAGACATGGCTTTCTGTGACGGCAAAATTTATATAATCACTCAAAACGGTGACGAAAATGCCGTAGGTACAAAATTCGAAAACGACGGTATGCTTATTGTCGTAAATGCCAAGACACTTAAAAAGGAAATGGCTTTCAGCAGAAGTGATCTTTCTACTCTCGACTGGCCTACACATATTGCCGCACTCGATGCGGAACATGTATATATCCGCGACAACAAAGGAGTTTACCGCCTTAACACAAACACGAAAGAACTAACTTTCGTCAGCGGAACCGACAATGCTCCCAAAAGTCGTTTTGTAACAATGAACGGTAAAGTATACACATACAAAGCAGGTACGTTAAACGGTATTATAGAAATTTCTCCGGAAAACGACAATGCGACCAAAATAAATTTCCCATATAGAGTAGAGATCTCCATCAATGAAGTTTTGGGCATCCAAGCTGCCGAAAACGGAGATATCTGGGTAATGTCTTTTGGATTCGGAAAATCGGCCATGAACAAATTCAATGTTGAAAGCAAAAAAATAATACAGCGCCAGATCAATGTAAAACCGAGTGTAGGAAGCTCTGGAGTAGCATTTGCAAGTTATGACAACAACATTTATTATGCAGATGGCACAACAATTTACCGCCTCAGATTCGATGAAGACGAATCACTTAATGCTGCATCCGGTCTTGATGCAGAAGAAACTTTAACCGACTTGTCTGCCATCGACAACAATGCAGGATTGCTTTATAATGGACTGGGAGTTCATCCTGTAACAGGAAATGTATATATCAACACGATCAAATCGTTTGCCCAGTATACTCAGAATACAATCTGGTCTTTCGATTTTAACAATAGCGCAGAAAATCCTGCTGCCAAATATGAGAACTATACGAACTTCCCTGCCGGATTCTTTTTTGCACCCGGCAAATAAAAACAGTAAATTTAAAAACATTGAATTATGAAACTCTTGAATAACCTCATCGTTCCGGCATTTTGCGGACTGCTGATTTTCTCAGGATGCTCGGACAACCCGGAAGATCCGGGTACACAACCACCTTCGACCAATCCCGAACCTCCTGCATATCTGGGAGGATATGCTGATCCTGACGGAGTACTGATTCTCAATCAGGGAGCTGCAATAGAAAACAGTTCACTGACTTACATTACTCCCGAAGGAAATATCGAACAGAATGTATATCAGAAAGTCAACGGATCGGCTTTCGGTCATGGGGGACAAGACCTCTATATGCATAACGGGAAACTTTATATTCTCAGCACCAATAAGGATGTATATCAGAAACACGAAGGTGACGGCACACTGGTAATAGCCGATGCCGTGACACTGAAACGGGAGAAAGCATTTAAATTCGACGAACTAAAATACCCTCGTCCGGAAGGTTCATTAGACGAAAATGAATTTCTTCCACTAGTTACTCCACTAAGAAATATTGTAGTCATCGACGAAAAAAACATATTTTTCTCAGACCAGAAAGCACTTTTCCGATTTGACAGTACGACCGGAGAACTAAATATAGTAGAAGATTCCTACCATTTCGGTAATCAGGGAAATACAATTGAAGCTGTTGCCGGCACTCAAGGTATGGTTGTCATTGGCGACTATATATATACCGGTGGAGGAGGATTCTGGGCCAGTACAAGACTGCTGGAGTTTAAAAAAGGAGAAAACAAGGCAACCCGTATCTTGCCAGATCTCAAAGGAGAATTCATCAGTGGTGTATGCCAGACAGGAGAGCGTGAAATCATGATTGCCACATGCGGACGTTCGGGATCTACTAAGAGCTATTTTATATTTGTAAATCTTGATACCTGGGAAATCGTAAAGGAAAAACAAGTTTCGGCCGACATATCAGCCGAGTTCTTCGATACTCCGGGCATTGCTCTTGCGGGAGATTATGTTTATTTCTGTGCCGGAAAAACCAGCGTCAGCCGTATTTCACTCAAGACATGGAAAGTGGAGGAAAATATCATAGACCTGACAAAGGATGCTCCGAATGCCAAATATTTAAACTGCAATGCTATAGCCGATCCGATAAAGAAGTATCTTTATGTTGCCGTTTCGGATGAATATTATGAAACAACTATTTCAAACGGAAACCTGCTGGTATACGACTGTAGCGGAGAAACTCCTGTACTAGTAAAAAACATCGAAAACAAGACAAGCTATCCTGTCGGAATTTATCCGATGTCGAAATTCTATAAATAAACAGCTTTATCAATCACCACTGATTATTCGGACAGGACAGAACCAGCTTCTGTTCTTCTGATAATCGGTGGTGATTCATTTTTTGCTCAGAACCAGTCTTTGAAAGCTGATACACGGGCTTTGCTGATGATCACCTTTTCTTCGGTAGGAGGGGTAAGTTGCAAGACCATCCGACCGCCAAACCACAAACTCACTCCCGTGACAGCCTTGTGCGCAATGATATACTGACGGTTGGCACGGAAAAACTGACGGGGATTGAGCTGTTCGGCCAGTTCATCCAGCGTTTGCTGGAAGTCGAACATCTCGGCAGACTGTGTTACCGCCTTTACAGCCCCTCCGTCGATATAGAAGTAAGAAATCTGTTCCACGCTGACAGGAACAAAACGATCGCCCTTTACAGGGACCAGAAAATGTGTCTTGTAGCTTTCTTCTCGTTTTAAGGCGTGCATTACGGCCTGAAAATCGATAGTTGGCTGAACAGCGCCTTCCAGCATTTTTAGCTTATCGATGGCCTTTTGTAAATCGGAACTGCTGATAGGCTTCAGCAGATAAGCGATACTGTTCACACGGAATGCCTGTAAGGCATATTCATCGTAAGCGGTAGTAAAGATGATGGGACAGGTAATATCGGCTTGTTCGAAAATGCCGAAAGCAGAGCCATCGGCCAGATGAATGTCCATAAAGACCAATTCGGGCATGGGATGAGAGGCAAACCATTCCAGCGTTCCTGTCACACTGTCTGTTTCACCTACAATCTCAAAGTCAGCATCGACTTCTTTCATGGCTGCCTTCAGGTTACGAAGAGCCGCTTTTTCATCTTCTATAATCAGGGTTTTCATATCAGTGGCAAAGTTACTTTAAAAGTCTTTTCATTTTCCTCGATGGTAATATCCCGTTTAAAGAGCAACTGATACCGCTTCGACAAGTTGGCCAGTCCGATACAGGTACTGCTACTGTCCGACAGTTTCGGTTGAATGCGATTGCTGACACAAAGGTCTTTTCCTTCAGCGTAGATGCGAATGGTAAGAGGGTTTCGGTTGCTGATTTCGTTGTGCTTTACCGCATTTTCCACCAGCATCTGCACTGCCATGGGAGGAACTTGTCGTTGCAACAGCCCCTGTGGAATATCAATATCGAAGTTCAGGTTGTCTTCGTAACGCATCTGCAACAAATAGATGTACGAACGCACAAAACTCATTTCTTCGTTTAAGGCTACCGTATGCGAAAGATTGTCATGCAAGGTATAACGCATCACCCGAGAAAGTTCCTGAAGATAGTTCTGTGCCTTATCGGGCGACTCCCTGATGAGTGAATATAATGTATTCAACGAATTGAAGAGCATGTGTGGATTAAGCTGGCTCTTCAAGGCTTCGTACTGATTGACGAGATTTTCCGTACGCAACTGTTCATTCTCAAGCAGCATTCTCCGACTACGCTGGTTCTGGTAATCCAGATAACAAGTGCCGGTCACGATGCAGGCTATCAGAATATCTCTTAAAGGATGCAGATAATGATGCAGCATGGCAGTAATGGCAGGAACATCGAAATGCTGGTGAAGATACACAAAACCTTTTCCCAACAGGTTACATGCCACCAAGGTGATTACAAAAGTTATCGCAACTCTTTTCCATCCTAAGTCTGCTACCGGATGAGTCGGTATCATCAGTCTGATATTCAGGAAAAAGAGCAGCAGGATAGAAATATAAGTAAACAGTATTTCGGAACTCACATTCACCCAATAAACATCCGGAAACAAACGACCGTCTGCCACAGGATCGGAAAGTGCAATCAGTTCGGGCAGATGCATAAGGAACGCCACCAGGATAGAGATGGCGTTCAGCATCAGAAAAAATCTCTTATGGATGTGAAACAACTTCATGCAACAAAGTTAGTGTTTTTTATCCGTTATCTTGGCGGCCACATACATTCCCGGACGGAAATTCGGATAGGCTTGCAGGATACGTGCATAAACTTTGATGGAACGATTCACGTTGTCTACCATCTGGTCGACTGAAACCAGTTCGGCCGTAAACGTTGTGTCAGGCATTCCGTTCACTTTGAATGTGAATTGTGTATTCGGCTGTAGCTTGTCCAGGTCTTTTTCGTAAGCAGTCAACTGCAACATGGGCTTGCTTTTATCGATGACATCACACACCGGATCGCCCGCCGCAAAATACTTTCCGGCATTAATATCCATATTAGTCACATAACCGTTCCGGGGAGCCCGCACTCCCAGATAAGTGCAAATACCCTTTTGAAGCAGCGTAGAGGTATCAATTCCCAACAACGTAAGCTGTGCAGCAGCCGCTTCCATCTTGCTCTTCATAGAAAGATAGTCGGCCTTGCTTTGCTGCATACGCTTCAGTGAAGCCGATTCACCGGAAACCAGTTTCTGCTGACGCTCATATTCTTTTTTCAGATACTCGGTCTGGGCAGCAGCATCAAGGTAAGATTGCTGAAGTTCGATGAAAGCCGGATTGGCCAACGTCAGGATAACTTCTCCCTTACGTACATATTCACCCGGCAATACACGGATATCCCGCACAGAACCTCCCATACCTAATGTTACTGTCACATGGTTTTGAGGAGGCATCATGATGATACCGTTGAACGATGGCGGATTGGCTACATTGGTAGCTCCGCTTACGCCATCTACTTCAGACATTGAAATGCTGTCTGTTGCCGTTTGTATCGTATCAGCAGATTCGGTGGTTTGCTGACTCGAAGGACTTGAACAAGATACTGCCATTAACACGAGCATCAAGTAAATCATTCGTTGTTTCATCAGATTTATTTTATTCATTTTCTCTAAGTTTTTAAAGTTGGTATAGGGTCGTTAATTCATTCGGTATAAAGTTCCAGTTCGAGTACGGTAATGTTATAGGCATAAACCGTTTCGATATATCCTCGTTTGATTTCACGGGCAGCATTCAGGCTCTGGATAAATTCACTGATATTGGTTTCGTTTGCCTGGAATTTCTTCAGTGCGCTGTTTTGCAAAGCTTCTGCTTCCTTGATAGCCGCATCCTGATAGTAAGTCAGTCGCTCACGCTGACGAACCAGCTGGCTCTGCAATTCACTAACCTTATTCGACAACTGGCGACGGTTGTCTTCTGCCTCCCAGTTGGCTATCCGCAAATTGATGCGAGCCTGTTTGGTACGACTATGCTGCGGAAAGAACAGCACCGGGAACGATACTCCCACCATCCATGAGTTCAATCCGGTAAGCGGTGCTATCTTCTGGCGCACATAGCCTACAGAAAATTCCGGGAAGAAACGGCTACGTTCTATCTTCAGCAAATTCTTTTTCTCTTGCACCTGAGCCTCAAAGTAGTTCAAATGACGGGAAGACAACGACAGACCATCTGTCTGTATCGGCATGACTGCCAGCGACGTATCGGCAGGCAGCAGAACCTGATTGCTATAGCAAGCCCATGTAAACCGACGTCCGGCCAGTGTCAGTTCTTCCGAAGATTCCATCCAGCGCGTATACAAGTCGGCCGCCAGTGCTGTCATCATATTGCGTTCGGCCAGATCGATATCACCTTGAGCATAACGCTGCTCCCCGCTGTTCTTCAGTCGTTCGGCCAGTTCCTTCTGTCCACTATACAAGGTATTCAACTGATAAGCATATTGGTAATAGGCCCATGCCCGCTTCACTTCTGCCGTGATTTCTTTTTTCACCATGTCACGATAGCTTTCTCCCTTGTTGATTTGCGTATTAGCCAATGCATTCTTGTAGAAAGGAGTCAGCAGAGAACCGATGGATTGTTCTACAGACAATTCATTGTCATTTCGTTCGGCACCGTTCAACTGTCCCCAAGAGTAGCTGAAAGAAGTACTTCCTCCGTCCCATGCCTCTCCTTTCGAGGCACGTGCCCGCTCAATCTCAGATTCTGCCATTTTCAGACGTGGATGGTTAGTCATAGCTGTTTCGATAGCTTGTTCCAGCGTTATGCGCTGCTGAGCCTGTACGGCAGGTACAAAGGCTACAAGCAAAGCAATTACCATAGCAGCTTTACGCAAAGACAAACGGTTTCTTCTACGCAATTGTCTTACGGCGATACTGTTCACCAACCGATAGAAAACTGGAATGATAATCAGGGTCAATATAGTCGAGACAATCAGTCCACCAATCACTACGGTAGCCAGCGGACGCTGTACCTCGGCACCGGCAGATTTTGCAATAGCCATCGGCACAAAGCCCAGTGAAGCCACCAGTCCGGTCAGGAAGACAGGGCGAAGCAAGTGCGGACAACCCTCTGCAATGATACGGTCGGTACACAAATGATACTGGTTCCGCTTACGTATGTCGTTGAAGTGGTTAATCATCAAGATACCGTTCAATACAGCCACACCGAAGAGTGCGATGAAACCTACACCTGCCGAGATACTGAAGGGCAATCCACGTAGCCACAGGGCTACGATACCACCAATCAGTGAAAGAGGTACGGTAGAGAAGACAACCAGTGAATAGATGACACTCCGGAATGCAAAGAACAGCAACAGCAGGATCAGCATCAGGGCGATAGGGATAACTACCGTCAGTGTACTGATAGCATTTTGCAAATTCTCGAACTGTCCACCGTATTCAAAGTAATAACCCGGTTTTAACTTGACATTCTTATCGAGCGATTCCTTGATTTGCTGAACCACCTGCTGGATATCAGCATCACGAACGTTCACACCAATGACTACGCGTCGTTTAGTTGCGTCACGGTTTATCTGGAGCGGACCGTTTACCAGTTCGATGCTGGCCACTTCACTTACTGGAAGCTGAATATTGTCTTTGGTACGGACAAACAACTTATCGATATTGAAATCGCTTACTTTATTCTTATCCAGACGAACTACAAGATCGAAACGTCGTTCATTTTCGAAAACAACACCTGCCGTTTCACCTGCATAGGCTGTACGGATAACGGCATTCAATTCTTCTATATCGATACCATAACGGGCAATCTTAGCACGGTCGAAATGAACCAGCAGCTGAGGTAATCCCATAGCCTGTTCTACCAGCACATCGGATGCTCCCGGTACCTTTTCTACATATTTAGCAGCCTCACGGGCTTTATCGTATAATTCAGTCATATCTTCTCCATAAAGTTTGATTGCAATATCAGCCTTGGCACCTGTCATCAATTCATTGAAACGAAGCTGGATAGGCTGACTGAAGTTGAATTCTGCACCTTTCACCGAATCCAGACATGCTTTCATTTTTTCCACCATTTCCGCACGGCTCGAAGCAGAAGTCCATTCGTTGAAAGGCTTCATCACAATCATCACATCCGCATCTTCCACCGCCATCGGATCGGTCGGCACTTCTGCGGTACCAATCTTAGCCACTACATGCTTGATTTCCGGAAAACGTTCTTTCAATCTCTTTTCCGCTTCGAGTGACACCTCGATACTCTTGCTCAGCGAACTGCCAGCTGGAAGAGTCATCTGCATGGCAAAGTCTCCTTCATCCAGCGTCGGGATAAATTCGGCACCCAATTTCGTAAACAGCAGCAACGAAAGCAGCAAAGCTATGAAAGCTACAGAAATAGTTCCCCATACATGGGCCAGACTGAAATGAAGCACGCGCTGATAAACTCTGTTTAAACGCTCGAAGAAACGGTCGGCGAGTGTCTGTTTTACCGTTACAGTCCGTCTCAAGAAAAGAGAAGCCATCATCGGTACATAGGTAACCGACAGAAGCAGAGCACCTATGATACAGAATACCAGTGTCTTGGCCATCGGGGTAAAGTATTTTCCTTCAATACCTGTCAATGTCAGGATAGGGAAGAATACAATCAGAATAATAAGTACGGCAAACGTAGCACTTCTTACAACCCGTGAAGCACCTTTTTCTACTTCATTATCCATTTCCTCACGACTCAAGGTACGTCCTCTCAATTCTCGTCCGTACAGATGAGCCAGAATTCCTTCCAGAATAACGATGGAACCATCCACCACAATACCAAAGTCGATGGCACCCAGACTCATCAAGTTCGCCGAGACATTGAATATACGCATCAAGATAAAGGCGAAGAGCATAGCCAGCGGAATGACTGAAGCAACAATCAGACCAGCACGTACATTGCCCAGGAAAACGATCAGTACCAGGAATACGATAATCGCTCCTTCCACCAGATTGCGTATAACGGTAGATATGTTTCGGTTTACCAATTCCGAACGGTTCAGATAAGGTTCTACCGATATACCTTCGGGCAACATCTGCTGCACTTTGGCAACCCGTTTTTCCAGTTCCTTGGTTACGACATTCGCATTGGCACCTTTCAGCATCATGGCAATACCGCCCACACATTCTCCCTCACCATCCTTGGTCATGGCGCCAAAACGCTTGGGAGCTCCAAAACGTACTTGACCGATATCTCCAATGTGTACCGGTATACCGCCACGGTTAGTTACAACAATCTGCTCGACATCGTGCAGGTTGTTAATCATACCTTCCGAACGGATATAATAGGCACGATTCACTTTTTCTATATAACTACCGCCTGTATTCTGGTTATTACGGCTTAAGGCTTCGAACACTTCACCGATAGTAATATTCAGCGAATAAAGCGCATCCGGATCGACAGCCACTTCGTATTGCTTCAGGTAACCGCCAAAACTGTTGATTTCCACAATGCCGGGAATACCCGAAAGCTGTCTTTTTACGATCCAGTCCTGTATCGTACGCAGTTCCATGGCATCGTAACGATCTTCATACCCCGGAGCGACTTTCAGTACATACTGATAAATTTCTCCCAGACCGGTGGTGATAGGCATCAGTTCGGGAGTACCCAGTTCCGGCGGAATCTCGCCAGAAACCATTTGTATCTGTTCATTAACCAGCTGACGGGCATCCAAGGTAGGAACACTTTCCTTGAAAACGACCGTTACAAGTGACAGCCCGAAACGCGATACGGAACGAATTTCTTCGACGTTCATCACGTTGCTCATGGCTATTTCAATAGGAAAAGTAATCAGCTGTTCCACTTCCTGCGGAGCCAGCGTGGGCGACACGGTAACAATCTGCACCTGGTTGTTCGTAATGTCGGGTACGGCATCAATGGGCAGTGTCAGCATGGAGTATATGCCGCCCGCCAGAAGCAGCAAGGTGGTGAGCACCACAAACAACTTCTTTCGGATTGAGAAATGTACGATTTTTGCAAACATAAGTGATAAATACTAAATTTATAATTATTACAAAGTTAATTTCTCTACAGCATTATTTCCATCTTTTACCGTTGAAACGTCCAAAATGACAGTTGAAATACACAATAGGCGAGGTGATTTTATTTTTGTGATAGTACCGATTTATCGAACAAGACAAGAAAAGCAGGGAAAAGTGTTTTTTGAACCTGATTTTTTCAGATAGAAATGCTTATTAACAAAAGACCTATTATGCTGTTGAAAAAGTTGCTTGTTATATGTAGACAGCCAATCCAACGCTATATTTCTTATGCAATGCAGAAGGTATGTTTATCGGAAGAACAAAAGAATATATAAATAAAAAAGCCCCGATTCTTAATAGAATCAGAGCTTTCCAAATTTCTCTTTCTAAAAGAGCGGTGCGTACGGGACTCGAACCCGTGACCCCATGCGTGACAGGCATGTATTCTAACCAACTGAACTAACGCACCATTAAGTTTTTTGTTTTGTTGCTTTCTCTCTCGATTGCGGTTGCAAAGGTACGACTTTTTTTGAAACCTCCAAATATTCTGCCTAACTTTTTCTCATTTTTCTTCATTTTTTCGTCAAAATATGACTAAAACTGGCCTTATATGCTCTAAAGCCCTCTTTTTCTCCTTTATTTACCCAGACATCCCATTGTAAACCTGCTGATGTTTTACATAGAATTTGTACAAAAGATTTTTGAATTTGTACAAATTTCAATATCGTTTGTACAAAAGATCGTAGAAAAGCCTCCATCTTTTTCAAAAAAATAAAGGCTGTTGCCCGAAAACAACAGCCTCACAGTGTAGAAATGCAAATATGACTAACTTTTATTATTTTATACGTTTATATCCATAAACAGCCAAATCGCCCAACTCTTCCTCGATACGTAACAGTTGGTTGTACTTAGCCATACGGTCCGAACGGCTCAAGGAACCGGTCTTGATCTGACCACTATTCGTAGCAACGGCAATATCGGCAATAGTTGCATCTTCCGTTTCTCCCGAACGATGGGAAGTCACCGTAGTATATCCGTGTCGGTGAGCCATTTCTATGGCATCGAGTGTTTCGCTCAATGAGCCAATCTGATTCACCTTAATCAGAATAGAGTTGGCGCATCCCAGTTCAATCCCTTTCGAAAGGAATTCTACGTTTGTAACGAACAAGTCATCACCTACCAACTGGCAGCGTCCTCCGATACGTTCTGTCAGTTTCTTCCAGCCATCCCAGTCGTTTTCACTCATACCGTCTTCGATGGAGTCGATAGGGTATTTGCTGATAAGTTCTTCCAGATAAGCCACCTGCTCATCCGATGTACGCTTCTTTCCCTTTTCACCTTCAAAGATTGTATAATCGTATACGCCATCCTTATAAAATTCAGACGAAGCACAGTCCATACCGATCATCACATCCTTACCCGGTTCATAGCCAGCCAGCCTGATAGCCGCCAGAATAGACTCCAGCGCATCCTCCGTTCCGTTCAGGGCAGGAGCAAAACCTCCTTCATCGCCTACGGCTGTACTCAGGCCTCTGTCGTGCAATACTTTCTTCAGAGCATGGAAAACTTCGGCTCCCATACGCAGTCCTTCACGGAAAGAAGGTGCTCCTACCGGACGAATCATAAACTCCTGAAATGCAATAGGAGCATCACTGTGCGAACCTCCATTGATGATATTCATCATCGGAACAGGCATCACAAATGTATTTACTCCTCCAATATAGCGATACAACGGAATATTCAGGTAATTGGCAGCAGCCTTTGCCACAGCAAGCGAAACACCCAGTATGGCATTTGCCCCCAGATTTGATTTAGTTTTTGTTCCGTCCAGCTCAATCATTTTCTTGTCGATAGCCCGCTGTTCCAGAACAGACCAGCCCACCAATGCCGGAGCAATCACCTTATTTACGTTTTCAACAGCTTTCAACACACCTTTTCCACCGTAACGATGAGGGTCTTTATCGCGAAGTTCCAACGCTTCATTCTCGCCGGTAGAAGCTCCCGAAGGAACAGAAGCACGTCCTACTACACCTGATTCCAGCTTTACTTCAACCTCTACGGTAGGATTTCCACGTGAATCGAGTACTTCACGTCCTATAATTGCTTTAATTTTCATATTCTTTTCCGTTTAAAGATTAATGATTTCTCTGATTACAAAAATCAGAAATTCTGAAAGACAGCACAATACCTTAAAATAGGTATTTTTTCAGGCATAAAAAAACGCAGAACTCGTAATATTAAGTCCTGCGCCATTCTTGTGCATATCCCTATATTAATAATTGTTCTTCTTAACTTCAAAATATGCTTGTGGATGCAAACATGCAGGACAAATTTCAGGAGCTTCCGTACCTACATATAAGTAACCGCAGTTACGGCACTGCCATACTACTTCAGCGTCCTTCTTAAATACCTTACCTTCTTCTACATTCTTTGCAAGAGCAAGATATCTTTCTTCGTGTCCCTTTTCGGCAACAGCGATTTCACGATACATCTTGGCAATAGCAGGGAAGCCTTCCTCGTCGGCGATATCTGCAAATTTCGGATAGTCCAAAGACCATTCTTCGTTTTCACCGGCAGCAGCAGCTTTCAGATTTTCGAGCGTTGTGCCGATAACTCCTGAAGGATAGCTTGCCGTAATTTCTACCATGCCACCTTCCAGCCACTTGAACATACGCTTAGCATGTTCTTTTTCCTGATCGGCTGTTTCTGTAAAAATAGCAGCAATCTGTTCGTAGCCTTCTTTCTTGGCTGTACTTGCAAAATATGTATAACGCATTCTTGCCTGTGATTCACCAGCAAATGAAATGCCTAAATTCTTCTCAGTTCTTGTTCCTTTGATACTTTTTCCCATAATCGTTAGTTATTTAATTGGTTAAACAATGTATATTCCTGATTTGACATTACAAAGATAATACTTTTACCCAAATTTGTAATCATTACAATTTTTAATTTAAGCATTATTAATAAAAATCATCTGCTAATATAAATAATAACCTTATTATCAGGTAAAATGTTCAAATAAATATATACTTTTGCACTTCTTTTTATAATTTATAACAAAACGGATATATGGTAAAATTAGATTTTCAACCAAAGTTGTTTTCTACGTTGAAAAACTATACGAAAACAGACTTTACTACCGACCTCATGGCAGGTATTATCGTAGGTATAGTAGCATTGCCTCTTGCCATTGCGTTCGGTATAGCTTCAGGAGTAAGCCCTGAGAAAGGTATTATCACAGCGATTGTAGCAGGATTCATCATTTCATTTTTAGGAGGAAGTAAGGTACAGATTGGAGGACCAACCGGCGCTTTCATCGTAATCATTTACGGCATCATCCAGCAATACGGCATCGAAGGACTGATGGTGGCTACTATGATGGCAGGGGTACTCCTTATATTATTAGGCATATTCAAGTTAGGTACAATCATCAAATTTATTCCTTATCCTATTATTGTGGGATTCACCAGTGGTATCGCCGTTACTATTTTTACAACTCAGATAGCAGATATCTTCGGTTTGCAGTTCGGAGGTGAAAAGGTTCCGGGCGACTTTATTGGAAAATGGATTTTATACTTTCATCATTTCGACACTGTAAACTGGTGGAATGTGATCGTCAGTTTGGTAAGTATCTTCATCATCGCCATCACTCCTAAGTTCTCGAAAAAAATCCCCGGCTCTCTGGTTGCCATCATTCTGGTAACAGTCGGCGTATATCTGTTGAAAATGTATGGAGGAATCACTTGTATCGATACGATCGGTGACCGCTTCAGTATCAAGGCACAGCTTCCTGAGGCTGCCGTACCGGCATTGGACTGGGAAGCTATCAAGAACCTCTTTCCAGTTGCTATTACCATCGCCGTACTGGGAGCGATAGAATCTTTGCTTTCGGCTACGGTGGCTGATGGTGTGATAGGCGACCGTCATGATTCGAATACTGAATTGATTGCACAAGGTATAGCCAATTTCGTTTCTCCTATCTTCGGAGGAATCCCGGCTACAGGAGCTATTGCCCGAACCATGACCAACATCAACAACGGAGGTAAATCACCGGTTGCAGGTATCGTTCATGCGGTAGTATTGTTACTGATTCTACTATTCCTGATGCCGCTTGCCCAATATATTCCAATGGCCTGTCTGGCGGGTGTTCTCGTCATCGTATCATATAATATGAGCGGCTGGCGTGTTTTCAAGGGATTGTTGAAAAACCCAAAATCGGATGTTACGGTCTTGTTGATAACCTTCTTCCTTACCGTTATCTTCGACCTGACGGTAGCAATCGAAGTCGGCTTGGTTATTGCCTGCGTACTGTTTATGAAACGTGTAATGGAAACCACACAGATTTCTGTTATCACCGATGAAATAGACCCGAATAAAGAATCAGATCTGGAGGTACACGAAGAACATCTTATCATCCCCAGCGGCGTAGAAGTATACGAAATAAACGGTCCGTATTTCTTTGGTATCGCTACCAAGTTTGAAGAAATCATGGCACGCCTGGGCGATCGTCCGAAAATCCGTATCATCCGTATGCGTAAAGTCCCGTTCATCGATTCTACAGGTATCCACAACCTGACAACGTTGTGTGAAATGTCGCAAAAGGAAAATATACATATCATTCTTTCGGGAGTAAACGAACGTGTACATACCGTACTCGAAAAATCCGGCTTCTATGAATTGCTGGGTAAAGAAAACATTTGCAGTAACATTAACGAAGCACTGGAAGTCGCTACAAAAGAAATAGCAGAGTTCAATAAGGCTAAAAAGTAAGGGCCATAGTGTTAAAACCTTTTAGCGAATAAGCGGAACTTATTAAAACATGTTATAAAGCATAGATTTTAATAAGTTTCGCTTGTTTGTTTCCAGAAAGTCCGTATCTTTGCATTGTGTTTTTCATAGTATTAGATTTAAGGTTAACAAAGGTTGGAGTACAGCGGTACTCCTTTTTTTATGTCTTTTCGCGAAGAAACCGTCCACATACGAAAAAAAGCTACCCCAAACATTCTTTGAGATAGCCTTCTTTCAATACTCAAATATTTTCTTTTTAATAAGATGCCGTAGCATTCAGACCTGCCTCCTTAAGCAATGCCACAATACGATCTAATTCTTCGTGTGTAGCCTTTTGCAGGAAATGATCAGGAGTTTCACGGTCTATCGTATAAATCATGACCTGACGGGGAGCAATCTGTTTTACAACTTCTAGCCATGGCAATACAAAACGGTCAGAAGTATTGTCTATATCCAAACCTTCGTCGGTTTTGCCTTTCATAAACATGGTCTGAATGATCAAGTTACCCTTAAAGGCTTTCAATCCTTCGATAATCTTGTTTACATCGTAAGCTCCGGTAGGTCGGTCTACCCGTTGAATATACTCCGCATCCACCGTATCGAGCTTTAATATGTTATTATCGATCTTATTCAATGCTTCGAACACCTTTTCCTTGTGAATAAACGTAGAATTACTCAACACACTGACTTTTGCATTCGGAAAATACTTATCGCGCAATGCCAAGGTATCTTCTATGATTTCCGGAAAATGCGGATGAGCGGTAGGTTCTCCATTGCCAGCAAACGTCAAGACATCAGGAACAGGACCATTGGCCTGCATATCAATCAAACGCTTTTCCAAGGCTTCACGTACTTCTTCGCGAGTAGGAAGTTTCTGTTTCGGCCGATGATCTTTATTATATCCGCATTCACAATAAATGCAATCGAATGTACAAAACTTACCGTCGGCAGGAAGCAGGTTTATTCCTAAAGAAACTCCCAGTCGCCGACTATGAATGGGACCAAATATTGGAGAAGGATAAATAACTGTTGACATAAGTCGTATTAGTTTTAGTTTACGAACAAAAGTACATAATATATTCTTATTACCACTTCACTTTCAGCTGTAATTGTATATCAGACTTACGGTTTCCTTGTATTTCTTCTGTTCCCGAACTGATCCGATCACGATCTTTATAATAAGTCAGTCCCCATTTTCCCTGAATTATCAACCGATTCTTATAACTGTATTTCAAATTGACTGACCAACGGCTGCCTCTTCCATAAAAGGAAGGTATGGAAAAAGCATACAATAAGCCCGGTTCATACATATAAACACGTGAATCATAACTTTGTGTTCGAAACCAGGCTCCACTACATAAAATCTGTACTGGTACAAAAGATAGGCTTGTACCCAGCGTCCCGTTAATAAAACCTCCGTTCGAAGATGATCCGAATTTATAAGCTGTATGCACGTACTCGGTTGCAGTTTTCAACCAGAATTTTTCACAGGGTTTATACGATAGTTGATAATGCAGACGCTGGCGAATATAAGGCAATACATATTTTTTCTCATCGGCTGAAGTATAGTTCTTCGCTTTATTCTTATAGCTATACTTTATCAACATAACCAGTGAATTAATAGGTGAATAACTCAACTGGCATAAACCATCGAAACCGGATGTATGATCTTTATCCACTTGGTATCTTCGATAAAAGAAATGAAAGAAATCGCCATAACATGCAATCTTCAGCTTGCTGAAGAAACTGGATTCCAGCCCTATATAAATACCCGTTTCATTCTGTAGCTTGGAATTTTCTCCAAAAGCATCTGCATAAATAGCTTGATATCGTTTATCATAATACCGGTTAATAAGTAAGAAACTTGTATGAACAGCCGGTGAATAACTCAACATATTCAGTGTAGCAACCTTACCCGATTTATCGAAAGCGGTTTCTCCTGAAAAAATAAATTGGTGGAAAAAGATTTTATAATTCATTCCGACATTGAAAAAATATCGTCCACGAGGATAATATAAATTATAAGGACGAAAGTCAGGATTCAACACTTTGTTGAAAACAGTATAAACACCTGTTAAACCAAGTTCAAACAACTTTCCATTATATGATAAATTACTACCAACCAACTGATTATTGATTGTATTCTTCTTTTCCATATCCTTTTTTAACCGATGATATCCATCTGTTTTCAACGATCTTATAAACACACCTTCTATTCGTGCATCCTGTTTACGAAACGAATAGAAAGCAGATAAAGTCCATCGTTTTTTCAATGTATAAGTAGCAGCTATTCCTTGTAAATAGTTACTTTCTCCTGTAGAACTATATTTGGAGATTCCTTTTCCCAACCGATTCATGCTTCCCGACAATCCCGATTTTCCCAGACTGAATCCTCCCGTGTTGATAACCAGTCCATATCCAAAGTTCACTCGATAATTACCTATCGCCAATGCCTTCAGCTTATCTACGTCTTGTAAGAATACATAAGCAGCATAAAAATCATATCCTTTTTTATTGTACTTACTAAAGAAAGGTTCTCCGGCATCTTTCTCGGCTGTAAATCCCATATATAGCTGATTTCGAAACTGAAACCGATAACGCAGATTATGATAAACCGGATCTCCATAATACTTACGGTTGGGATATTTCTCTAAGGTTTCCCTATCATAATCAGCATAGCCGGATTTCATGTACAATGGGATATCCACACGTGTTAACAACTCCTGTTTATTATGTTTCAACACGTCTTTCCAGTAAAACTTATCTTCCTCTTTATCAGACTTTCCAATATAAATAAAATCTTCCAGAAACTTTCTGGTTTGCCAGTCCATTCCTTCTACTCCCAACAGTTCTTTCTTACTCACCATCGGTCCATATTTATATATATAATACAAGATATTTTCTATCATTTTATCGGAAAGAAAAGGCAATTGTTCCAATTGTTCCTTGGTAATTGTATTGATATTGAAAGGATGCTCTGTCAGTTCACTCAGAGATTCATACTGTTCTTGCCATTTACTAATATCTTCTGCCTCGGAAATATCTTCTTTCCATTCTACCCAATTAGACTGAGCTTGTAAGTCAAAAACCGAATAACTAATTAATATACAGAGTATAAATATCTTTATTAACACCTTGTTCACAGCTTTTCAACAACCTTTATAAGTTAAAAATTCGTATTATCAAGACATGGCTTCATTATTATGCGTATTTTTGCGAGCATGAAAAATAGTGTATACATATTACTATTTCTGCTGGTTGCTTTTACACTGAAAGCCAATGCACAAAAGCATTCTCCATCGAACACCAAGGGATATATGGTTCCCGTTTGTGTATACCAGGGAGATACTATACCCTGTATAACGCTAAAAAACATATATGTATACCCAAGACTGAGATTTAAAAACAAAAAACAAGAGAAATATTACTACAAGTTAGTCAGAGATGTAAAGAAAACACTTCCCCTGGCAAAGGAAATAAACAGGGCTGTGATTGAAACATACGAATATTTACAGACTCTTCCCAATGAAAAAGCCCGTACACGCCATATTAAGATGGTAGAAAAAGGTCTGAAGGAACAATATACGCCTCGAATGAAAAAACTCACTTTCTCACAAGGGAAATTACTGATTAAGCTAGTAAACAGGGAATGTAACCAGTCTTCCTACCAATTGGTAAAGGCATTTATGGGACCGTTCAAGGCAGGATTTTATCAGACATTTGCAGCTCTGTTTGGAGCAAGCCTGAAAAAAGAATATCATCCCGACGATGAAGACAAGATGATAGAAAGAGTTGTTACACTAGTAGAAAACGGACAACTATAACTATAATGATAATCAATAAATTAACAAGTTATCAATAAGGTTATCAACAAAGAATAATACCTTATTCCTCCGGTAGCAGGAACAAGGTATTACTTATACTTATTTCATCATTTTATTGGCAAATTCCCATAGAACAATACCTGCGGTAACCGAAACATTCAGTGAATGCTTGGTACCATATTGAGGTATCTCAATACACCCATCACACATGTCTACTACTTCCTGCTGCACTCCCTTCACTTCGTTTCCCATTACAATAGCATACTTTTTATCAGCATCCAGAACGAGTTGATCCAGCATGGTACTACCTTCACACTGCTCGATGGCCAATACTGTATATCCATTTGCATGAAGCTCATCTACAGCATCTTGCGTACGTTTGCAATATTTCCAGTCGACTGTATATTCTGCTCCCAAAGCTGTCTTGTGCATTTCCGGATGAGGAGGTGTAGCCGTAATTCCGCACAGATAAATACAATTAACCAAAAAAGCATCCGATGTACGGAAAACAGCCCCTATATTATGCAGGCTACGTACTTCGTCCAGTACCACTACCAGCGGAAGTTTTCTTGCTTCCTTAAATTCTTCAACCGACAGACGGTGCATTTCGGTTATTTTCAGTTTTCTCAATTCAGACATAATTTACTCTTTATTCCGTTCACAAAGATAGGAAACTATATTTATAACCTTGTTGAAAACGGTGGAAAAGGTGTAAAAAACCAAATCAAAGAAAATGAAAAATAAATCTTGCATTATCCAATGAAAACATTATAACTTCCAGAAAAAGAACAATACAAGAAACTTAACAGAAAGTTTCATCAGTAGTTTAAACATATTTTTTAGCTGAAAATCGGAAGTAAATAAGTGGAAAGTTTTTAACTTTGCGATATATCAACAAATGGTTAATAGAAACAGTAAAACTAATAATATCAGGATATAAGCTTGTTAATGGCTATCTAATATCTCCTTATCGAATATTTATAACCTAAAAAACAAGAAATCTGGTATTCTTTTTACTAACATAATTAACGCCCTATTATAACTATCATATATTCTTTCAAAAAAGAAGAAAAAATATAATCTAATAATGAATAAAGAAGAATGGTTGAAAAAGGGTTATGTGACTGAACCCGTAGATAAGGCTCTCGATTTGAAAGCTGAAATTGACAAGTTGCGTAAAGAGAAAAACGCAGTCATCCTCGGGCATTACTACCAGGCTGACGAAATACAGGAAATAGCCGATTTTATCGGCGATAGTCTTGCACTGGCCCAGTGGGCAGCAAAGACCGATGCTGATATCATTGTAATGTGTGGAGTACACTTTATGGGAGAAACAGCAAAGATATTGTGCCCTGATAAAAAGGTTCTGATACCTGACCTGAATGCAGGATGTTCACTTGCCGACAGTTGCCCGGCAGATAAATTTGCTCAGTTTGTCAAAGAACATCCAGACCATACGGTTATCTCATACGTCAATACCAGTGCAGCTGTAAAGGCCGTAACTGATGTTGTTGTGACTTCTACCAATGCAAAGCAAATAGTAGAAAGTTTTCCAAAAGAACAAAAAATAATCTTTGGTCCGGATAAGAATTTAGGAAATTATATCAACTCTATTACTAACCGGAATATGTTACTTTGGGATGGAGCATGTCATGTACATGAGAAATTCTCTGTTGAAAAGATTATAGAGTTGAAGAAACAATATCCGGATGCGGATGTATTAGTACATCCAGAATGTAAAGGAGCAGTAGCTAAACTGGCCGATAAGGTAGGATCGACAGCCGGATTGTTGAAACATGCCATGGCAAGTGACAAGAAAAACTTTATCGTGGCTACAGAAAGTGGAATTCTTTATGAGATGAGAAAAAAATGCCCGGATAAGAATTTTATTCCGGCTCCTCCTGAAGATAGTACCTGTGCATGCAATGAATGTAACTTCATGCGTTTAAACACACTCGAAAAATTGTATAATACATTGAAGTACGAGTGGCCTGAAGTAAAAGTTGATAATGAAATCGCTGAAAAGGCAGTTCGGCCTATCAAGAAGATGTTGGAAATTTCTGCCAAGCTCGGATTGTAGGTTAATTGTTAAAAAGAGAGTGATAAAGATAGGCTTTTCTTAAAACGTGTTATAAAGCATATTTTTATCACTCTTTTTTTTGCTTGTTTTCTAAATGTCCGTATCTTTACACTGTGTTTTTCATAGTATTAGATTTAAGGTTAACAAAGGTTGGAGTACAGCGGTACTCCTTTTTTTATGTCTATTTGTTTCTACTAAATTTTTATTCTCTATAAAAGTATGATTTGTTGGGAGTTTGAAAACGATTTTTTCTTGAATGAAAGGTTTAATATCTGTAGTTAAAGAAAAAAATGCCTGTTTTTGCTCTTCACGCCCTTCACAGTAACTTTTTGTTGTTGTATATTTATTAGGTTAGATACATGAACCTACCGAGTCAGTCGGAACTTTCGGAAATAAATTCATTCTTCCAGAGAGCATTGTTAATTTTACGATACTTCCTAATAAAAGAAAGTGTTTTATGGGGACTGATGATTAATCCTGTAAAAATATCATAAACTAAAAAATAGTGATTCTCTATGCACAGGTGAAGGGCGTGAAGGGCAAAAACAGGTGTTTTTTCTTTAAAAAGGTACCTGAAATGGTGGAACTAGCCCTTCACGGTCTTGTTGAGGTGTGCTTGTTTTCTTCTTTACTCGGATATTTTTTGTCGTTTCCACAGGGGAGGAGTTTTTGCTTTTCTTGTTGGAGCAGGATTGGAAGTTCAGGAAAGCTGCTTGTTTATTGTAGTCGTAGAATTTTTAGAATACACACTTTTCGTTGCTTTTTCAGAATGTATCTGTCGGGATTGTTTGGAGTCCGTTACTGCATCTTGACTTGTTTCGACTTTATTATCTATACATTTTTTGCATAGTGGGGTGGTGAACTTGAAAAATTTGTTTCTTCGCCTATCTGTTCTGCAGAGTATATCCGGTATTTTTTCCCGTTTCTTTCTTCTGTATTGTACTTGAATCTTTCCTTTTCCGCATAATATTTCATCATTTTCTGTTCCGGACCGTACTATTACGCGGTGCCTCGGAAAATTTTCTTTCGTATTTCCTTCGGTTTCTTCTGCTGTTGTTTCATGCTTTTGTACAAAACTTTTCGGAATTTGT
>FR887835.1 GCA_000432735.1 Bacteroides sp. CAG:443 | reverse complement strand
AGGCTGTGGGAAAGGCAAAGCTTGGAAACGAAGGAACACCTGATAGAATTGCGCAGCCTGTTGGAGAGTGAACTGTCAAAGGATTCGGAATTCAGAAGCCAGTATTATACAGAAGCTCTTAATTACTTGAAGAAGTTTTGGAAGGAACTATTTGCTTTTCTGGACGATGGGGATCTTCCGATAGACAACAATCTGGCAGAACGGACCATCCGGAAGCTGACTACCCAACGCAACAATTCACTTCATTACGGTAGTGATGCAGGCGCTGAGATGGCTGCGACTTACCATAGTGTAATAGGAACGGTAAAGCTTCATGGCAGTTCTGTCTGGAACTTCATCGGAACTTTTTTCAAAAATATCTTTAACGGATGCAGGGATTATGTTAACATGGTTCCTGGCAAAATCACTTTGGCTGCCGGCCAATGTTAAATTCAAAGCTAATTAATTAACAAAACTCGGTTTAGGGCACTCAAAAGTGCCCTTTCAAAGGGGGATGCCCTAAATTGAGTGCTTAC
>FR887834.1 GCA_000432735.1 Bacteroides sp. CAG:443 | reverse complement strand
CCTGAGCGACCTGACGCTGTCGGAAAACCAGCGTAATCTGGTAAAGGCGCTGGCTGCAACCGGAAAGCCCGTCATCCTTGTGTTGAATGAAGGCCGTCCGCGCATCATCAACGACATCGTTCCGCTGGCAAAGGCTGTAGTCGACGTGATGTTACCCAGCAACTACGGTGGCGACGCGCTTGCTAACCTGCTCGCCGGCGATGCCAACTTCAGCGGAAAGCTGCCTTTCACCTATCCTAAGTATGTTAACGCCCTTGCCAACTACGACTACAAGCCTTGCGAAAACATGGGACAGATGGGTGGAAACTACAACTACGATGCCGTAATGGACGTGCAGTGGGAATTTGGTTTCGGACTGAGTTACACTACCTACAGCTACTCGAACCTGAAAGTCGACAAGCCGTCGTTTACTGCCGACGACGTATTGATAGTAAGTGTCGACGTGACCAACACCGGAAAAGTGGCCGGAAAGGAAAGCGTGCTGCTGTACTCCAAGGATCTGGTTGCAAGCAGCACTCCCGACAATATCCGCCTGCGCAACTTCGAAAAGGTAGCACTCAATCCGGGTGAGACCAAGACCGTGACGATGAAGCTGAAGGGAAGTGACCTTGCCTTTGTTGGTTACGACGGCAAGTGGCGTCTGGAGAAAGGTGATTTCAAGCTGAAGTGCGGCAACCAGTGGACAGACATCCAGTGCAGTGAAACAAAGGTCTGGGATACACCTAACCGCTAATTATTATTGGAAATAGGAGGAATGTCCTTCACTTCTTTTGCACGCTTTTTATAGAAAATACGAAAGGCTGTAAAAGAGGCGAAGGACATTTATTTTTTTTCTCTAGAGAACCCCGGAAAGGCATCCTTTCCTTTTTGGAAAATTTGTACAAAAGATTTTATTTTTTGTACAAAAAATAAAAAAACGTCGAGACATTTTGGAAACAACCTCTCCAGATTTTATGAATCGTATCGTGGTTTTTATCCTATTTAATTGTATTTGTTCTTGTTGTAAATCTTTCATTCCTTTGAAAAGCATCTGTGTATAATCTGCTGCTTCCCATTTGCTTATAACTAACTATATTGTCATGCTTCACATCGGAAAGAATGGATAGGCTAAAAAGACCGTACTCTTTTTTGGTCATTCGTATCTGTTAAGGAGGTTTATCTGTTTTTGTTTATAGAATTAAATAATGTTAATTGTTGCTTGGCTCGTAACTCAGAATAAAACATGTTCTCTACTTTTGCGTCTGACTATGATGTAAAACAGGTCAAAATATGTTTAAGGTAGGTATTGATATAGGTTCTACAACGGTAAAGATTGTTGTATTGGGCGAAGAGAAAAAGCTGTTGTTCTCGAGATATAAAAGACACAATGCGAGAGCAAAAGCAGTTGTCGCCGAAACTTTGAAAGAGTTATTAATAGAGAAGGGAGATATTGAGGTCAGCGTCTGTGTAACCGGTTCGGTGGGACTGGGAATGTCGGAGCAGTATGCGTTTCCGTTTGTGCAGGAAGTCGTTGCTGCCACTCAAGCCATCCGGCAGGATTATCCGTCTGTTGCTTCCATGATAGATATTGGTGGTGAGGATGCAAAGATTGTATTCTTCAAGCATGGTGAGCCGGCCGACTTGCGTATGAACGGTAACTGCGCCGGAGGTACCGGAGCTTTTATCGATCAGATGGCTGTCATACTGGGAACAACTGTCGACCAGTTGAACGAACTGGCATTAAAAGCTACCCAGATTTATCCGATCGCTTCACGTTGCGGTGTTTTCTGCAAAACAGATATCCAGAACTTAGTTGCCAAGAATGTAAGTCGGGAAGATATTGCCGCTTCTATTTTTCATGCGGTAGCTGTCCAGACCGTCGTTACGTTGGCTCACGGCTGGGATATCAAGTCGCCGATTTTGTTTTGTGGAGGTCCGCTTACCTTCATTCCGGCTTTGCGCAAGGCTTTCATGGAGTATCTGCATTTGAGTGAAGGGGATGTTATTTTGCCGGAAAATGGTGCGTTGCTTCCGGCTACCGGAGCGGCGTTGTCGGCACACGCAGACTGTAGGATATATAGACTTTCCGATCTGATAACCAAGCTGACTGCCGAAACATCGACTGCATACAATCAGTGCAGCGGCTTGATGCCGATCTTTTCCGGTCAGAAGAGCTATGAAGAATGGCAGAAGCAGATTTCAAAAAATAAGCTGGGTAGAGCATCACTGAAGCCCGGCGTACAAGATGTATATATCGGTATTGATTCCGGATCTACGACAACCAAGATTGTAGTGACCGATTCGGACGACAATATCTTGTTTACTTATTATAAACCCAATGGCGGACATGCCATCGAAACGGTAGCGGAGGGACTGAACCTTCTGAAAGAACAGTGTTTGAAAACGCAGACAACCTTGAATATCAAGGGAAGCTGCTCTACCGGATACGGTGAGGATTTAATCAAAGCAGCCTTCCAGTTGGATGCCGGCATTGTGGAAACGATAGCGCACTATGTGGCAGCCCATTATCTGGATAAAGACGTTTCGTTTATTTTGGATATCGGCGGACAGGATATGAAAGCCATATTTGTGAACGACGGCATCATCGACCGTATTGAAATAAACGAGGCTTGTTCTTCAGGCTGTGGATCGTTTATCGAAACTTTTGCCAATACGCTGGGATATACGGCACACGATTTTTCACAGGCTGCCTGCCGTTCTTCGAAACCGTGCGATCTGGGTTCACGTTGTACGGTTTTCATGAATTCGAAGGTAAAGCAAGTGCTTCGTGAAGGTGCTACGGTAGATGATATTGCTGCGGGGCTTGCTTATTCTGTTGTAAAGAATTGTTTGTATAAGGTGCTGAAACTGAAAGATGTTTCGGAACTGGGAAAGCATATTGTGGTACAAGGTGGAACCATGCGCAACGATGCCGTGGTGCGTGCCTTGGAACAACTGACCGGAGCTCAGGTGATCCGGTGCGACATGCCGGAGCTGATGGGAGCCTTTGGTTGTGCCATTTATGCAAGGGAACATTGCAATACTTCGGTTTCTCTGGACGAAATAGTTTCTCAGGCACACTATTCAACTCATCTGCTGCATTGCAAGGGATGCGATAATCAGTGTCAGGTATTCCGTTACCGTTTCGATAACGGTAAGAACTATTATTCAGGCAACCGTTGCGAAAAGGTCTTTACCAACGGTTCGAAGGAGCAGCCGGGCGAAAATATCTACCGCTTCAAGAATGAACTTCTCTTCGGACGCAGTAAGACCGTGCCCGAAAAACCGCGGATGGTGATCGGTATTCCCCGTAGCTTGAACATGTATGAGAATTTCCCGTTCTGGCATACCTTGCTGACGGCTTGCGGAATAGAAGTCCGTCTGTCGGGCGAATCGACTTATGCAGGCTATGAACAGAGTGCCCGAATGGTGATGTCCGATAATATTTGTTTCCCGGCCAAGCTGGTTCATGGTCATGTGCAAAACCTGATAGCGCAGAAGGTCGACCGGATTTTCCTGCCGTTTGTCATCTTTGAACGGAAAGGAAAAGAGCAGAACAGTTACAACTGCCCTGTTGTGACCGGCTACTCGGAAGTCGTAAAAAGTGTACAGTCGTCTGGTATTCCTATCGATTCTCCAGCCATATCGTTTAAAGACGAAGATTTGCTGTATAAGCAATGCAGCAACTACTTGAAGAGTCTGGGAGTGGAAGAGTCACAGATAAAGGAAGCTTTCGCAAAGGCCACAGAAGTACAGGAGGATTATGCTGCTTCTTTGGTGGCTCACAATAAGCAGGTATTGGAAAATGCCCGCCAGCAGAACCACATGGTGGTACTTCTTGCAGGACGTCCGTATCATACCGATATGCTGATTCAGCATAAAATCTCGGATGTGCTGGCTGATATGGGCATTGATGTCATATCCGACGACATTGTTCGTGAAAACGGTCAGAAGATTGAGAATGTGCATTTCCTGGCCCAGTGGTCTTATCCGAACCGGATTCTGGAGGCTGCACAGTGGTGTGCCGCTCAGGGAGATGACGTTCAGTTTGTGGAATTGACGTCCTTTGGTTGCGGTCCGGATGCTTTCCTTGTAGATGAAGTGCGGGATGTGCTGATTCGCAATGGCAAGACGTTTACGCTGCTGAAACTCGACGATATAAATAATGTGGGCTCCATGAAACTGAGAATCCGCTCGCTGATAGAAAGCATGAAGCTGTTCCATGAGCACAGAGCGGGCAGAAAGGAGCAGAACACGGCTGTCGCTGTTTCGGAATGTAAAGATCATTATAAGAATAAGAAGATTCTGGTACCATATTTTACTCCTTTTATATCTCCGCTTATTCCGGCTATCATGCGTTTGGCAGGGTACGATGTGGAGAATCTGGCCTTGAGTAACGCTGAATCTTGTGAGTGGGGACTGAAATATGCCAATAACGAGGTCTGCTATCCGGCAACGTTGATAGTGGGCGATGTGGTCAAGGCCTTTAAGAGCGGCCGTTATAATCCGGAAGAAACTGTCGTAGCCATGACGCAGACAGGCGGACAGTGCCGTGCCAGCAACTATGTTTCGTTGATAAAGAAGGCGCTGGAGGAGGCCGGCTATCCTCATACTCCGGTGGTATCGCTGACATTTGGCAGCTCACTGGAGAACAAGCAGCCCGGATTGAAGGTGAACTGGATAAAGATACTGCCGGTTGCTTTACGCGCTATCTTGTACAGCGATTGCATTTCGAAGTTTTATTATGCGGCGGCTGCGCGCGAAAAAGAGGTAGGACAGGCGGCCCGTTTGCGTGATGATTTCCTGCAACAGGCTGAAGGCTTGATACGGGACAAACGCTCTAAGGACTTGTTGGACTTGTTGTCTGTGGCTGCTGAGCAATTTAACGCTATTTGTCGGGATATGAATTGCCCGAAGGTAGGAGTCGTGGGCGAGATTTTCTTGAAATTCAATCCTTTTGCTCAGAAAAATGTGATAGGCTGGCTGACGGAGAAAGGTATAGAAGTGGTTCCTTCCGTGCTGACAGATTTCTTCATGCAGAACTTTGTCAACCGGAAAGTCCGGGTGGAATCGTGCATTCAGAAGAGTGCCATGCCCGATTTTGTTTATAAATCGGCTTACAAGATAATCAACAAGCAGATCGGAAAATTCAACAAGGCAGGAATGAAGTTCCGTTATTTCATTCCGTTTAAGGATATTTTCGAAGAGGCTGCCGACGCACGCAAGGTCATTTCGCTGAATGCACAGTTCGGCGAGGGCTGGCTCCTTCCGGCAGAAATCATGTCGTATGCCCGTCAAGGTATATTCAATGTAGTCAGCTTGCAACCTTTTGGTTGTATAGCCAATCACATTGTGTCGAAGGGTGTAGAGAAACGAATCAAATATTTCTTCCCGGAAATGAACATTTTGTCCTTGGACTTCGATAGTGGAGTGAGCGATGTGAATATAACCAATCGTTTGCTGTTGTTTGTAGACCATCTAAAGTGAGGAAAGGAATGATGATGGCTGAAGAAGCAAAAGCCTCTTGTGTGGAGGCACGGATACTTGATGCAGCTAAGGCTGTGTTTATGGAAAAAGGATATACCGATGCCTGCATGAGCGAGATTGCAGAACGGGTAGGTATGAATCGGCCGGCTTTACATTATTATTTCAGAACGAAAGACAAGCTGTTTCAGGCTGTATTTGGTATGATTGTAGAAGCAATCATACCAAAATTTCAGGATATTATTACGTGTAAGGACTTGCCTCTGCCGGTACGTGTGGAACGAATTGTCGATGTGTATTACAGTTTGTTGCAAGAAAACCCTTATTTGCCTCTGTTTATATTGAGGGAAATAGATCGCGACGTAGATTTTCTTTTCAAAACTTTGCTCAGCTTGAAGGTAGGACACTTGTTCGATGAGCTGAAAGGGTGTTTGCTTGAAGAAATGAGAAATGGAAGACTGCGCAGGGTTCCTCTTCGGATCATATTCCTGACTTTCTACAGTGCGTTGACTTTCCCTTTTGTCTCACAGAAATTAGTTGCAAAAACAATGATGGAGGAAGGAGAGGACTTTCAGGATATTCTGGAAGAATGGAAACCTTATGTTGTCAGACAGATGGTAAATCTGTTGAGTGTGGATGGAAATTAAGATTCACTTTGTAAAAACTTGCAGCTTTTATCCTGCTTGTGTCTGAGAAAAAGGTTATCTTTGTCGTCGGAACATCTTAAAGTTAAGGTATGAATTTTGATCTGATTACGATACTTGGTCCTACTGCTTCTGGGAAAACTCCTTTGGCTGCGGCTCTCGCTGCACGGTTACGCACTGAAATTATTAGTGGCGACAGCCGTCAGGTTTATCGGCGTATGGACTTGGGTACGGGAAAGGATCTTGCCGATTACGTAGTAGATGGTTATCGTGTCCCTTATCACCTGATTGATATTGCGGAACCGGGATATAAATATAATGTGTTCGAGTTTCAGCGCGATTTTCTGAAGGCGTACGAAGATATGCGTTCGCGAGGCTTGTTGCCTGTGTTGTGCGGAGGTACGGGAATGTATCTGGAATCGGTCTTGAAAGGATACAGACTGTTGCCGGTGCCGGAAAACCTTGAATTGCGGGAAAAATTGGCTGGCAAATCGCTTGAAGAACTGACTGCAATTCTAGCTTCTTATAAAAAGTTGCATAATACAACCGATGTGGATACGGCGAAACGGGCTATCCGGGCAATTGAAATAGAAGAGTATTATTTGCATCAGCCGGTGGAGGCGCGTGAATTCCCTGATATCCGCAGCTTGATTATCGGAGTGGACATTGACCGTGACCTGCGTCGGGAAAAAATCTCCAGACGCTTGAAACAACGCTTGGATGAGGGCATGGTAGATGAAGTGCGGGCACTGATCGATGGAGGAATTCATCCGGATGACCTTATTTATTATGGACTGGAGTATAAGTATCTTACCCTGTATGTAACGGGACAGATGACGTACGACGAAATGTATCATCAGTTGGAAATTGCCATTCATCAGTTTGCCAAACGGCAGATGACGTGGTTCCGGGGAATGGAACGTCGTGGATTTACCATACACTGGATAGATGCAACTCGTCCGATGGAGGAGAAAGTGAATGAAATAATCGGATTACTCAATAAAGATTAAAGACATGGCAGTGGAACCTACTCGTTGGGGAGTGATATATAACCCAAAAGCTGGAAGCCGGAAAGCACAGAAGCGTTGGAAGGAAATTCGCGGCTATATGGAAAGTCGTGGAGTATTGTTTGATTATGTGCAGTCGGAAGGTTTCGGGTCGGTGGAGAGATTGTCTCGCACACTGGCGAACAATGGTTATCGTACAATTGTAATCGTGGGAGGAGATGGAGCGATAAACGATGCGATAAACGGTATCATGCTTTCGGATGTTGCCGACAAGCACGAAATTGCGTTCGGCATCATACCTAATGGCATCGGAAATGATTTTGCCAAATACTGGGGACTAGATTCCGATGACTTTAAGGGAGCCGTGGATGTGCTGATTAATCGTCGACTCAGAAAGGTAGATGTAGGAGTCTTTAATTATTTCGATGGAGAAACTCATCAGACACGTTATTTCCTGAATGCGGTTTACATTGGTTTGGGGGCACGTATTGTCCTTATTACGAACGAGACACGCCGGTTTTGGGGAATACCGTTGTTCTCTTATCTGGCTTCTTTGTTCCTGGTCGCTTTCGAACGTAAATTGCACCGTATGCATCTGAAAGTAAACGATGAACATATACGTGGTCGTCTGATGGCGGTTGCGATTGGCAGCGCTCGTGGATATGGACTTACACCAAGTGCTGTTCCTTATAATGGATGGCTGGATGTTTCTCTTGTCTATCGTCCGGAACTGCGGCAGTTGATTTCCGGGTTGTGGATGATGCAGCAGGGACGTCTACTGAATCATAAGATTGTAAAGCCGTACCGTACCCGCAAGGTGAAGATATTGCGTGCGCAGAATGCCGAAATCAGCCTCGACGGACGTATCTGGTTCGACCGTCATTTCCCGATAGAAATAACCATTGCTCCCGAAGCATTGACATTAATAATTCCGAATTGATAAAATTATGATACAGACTATTTCTGATTTAAAGAAAAGCGATAATTTCTTTTTGCTGGCAGGGCCTTGTGTGATTGAAGGAGAAGACATGGCTTTGCGTATAGCAGAACGCGTGGTAAAGATTACTGATAAGTTGGGTATACCTTATATATTTAAGGGGTCATACCGGAAAGCGAACCGCTCACGCATTGATTCGTTTACGGGTATCGGCGACGAAAAGGCCTTGAAGGTTCTGGCTAAGGTGCGTGAAACGTTTGGAGTACCTGTGGTTACCGATATACATGCTGCAACGGAAGCTGCAATGGCTGCCGAATATGTGGATGTACTTCAGATTCCGGCTTTCTTGTGTCGGCAGACGGACTTGCTTGTTGCTGCGGCGAAGACAGGCAAGATTGTGAATATAAAGAAAGGACAATTCCTCTCACCGGGGGCAATGCGCTTCGCAGCTGATAAGGTGGTGGAGGCAGGAAACGATCAGGTGATGCTGACGGAGCGTGGAACGACGTTCGGTTATCAGGATCTGGTCGTCGATTTCCGGGGTATTCCGGAGATGCAGACTTTCGGTCATCCGGTTGTATTGGATGTAACTCACTCACTTCAGCAGCCCAACCAGACTTCAGGTGTTACGGGAGGCATGCCTCAGTTGATTGAAACAATAGCGAAAGCAGGTGTGGCTGTCGGCGTGGATGGCTTGTTTATGGAAACGCATGAAGACCCTTCTGTCGCAAAAAGTGACGGCGCAAATATGCTGAAACTTGATTTGTTGGAAGATTTGTTGGTAAAACTAGTGCGTATTCGTCAGGCTTGCCGTTAAATATTGGATTTATATCGGAATTTATGTTGCATGTATTCCGATAAATAATATATCTTTGCACAACCAAAATAGAGTTCAAAAAGTAGAAAAGATATGCTTACTATTAAACAAATTACAGAAGATACCGACAAGGTAATTCGCGGATTGGAGAAAAAGCATTTTGCCAATGCCAAAGAAGCTATTGCACAAGTGCTTGAGTTGAATGATAAAAGACGTAATGCGCAAAATCAATTAGATAGAAATCTTGCTGAAATAAATTCTATTTCGAAGAATATCGGTTCTTTGATGAAGGAAGGCAAGAAGGATGAAGCTGAAGCAGCTAAGGCTCGTGTAGCAGAGATCAAGGAAGTAAGCAAGAATTTGCAGGTAGAAATGGATAAAGCTGCTGAGGATATGCAGAATCTGCTTTACACCATTCCTAACGTTCCTTACGATGAAGTTCCTGAAGGATTTGGAGCTGAAGATAATGAAGTCGTAAAGATGGGTGGTATGGAAACTGAACTTCCTAAAGATGCACTGCCTCACTGGGAATTGGCAAAGAAATACAATTTGATTGATTTCGACCTGGGTGTGAAGATTACAGGTGCTGGTTTCCCTGTTTACATAGGTCAGGGTGCTCGTTTGCAGCGTGCATTGATTAATTTCTTCCTCGATGAGGCCCGTGCTGCCGGTTATGAAGAAATTATGCCTCCTACGGTGGTAAATGCAGCTTCTGGTTATGGTACCGGACAGTTGCCTGATAAGGAAGGTCAGATGTATCATTGTAACGTAGATGATTTGTATTTGATTCCTACGGCAGAAGTTCCTGTTACAAATATTTATCGTGATGTAATCCTGGATGAAAAACAGTTACCTATTAAGAATTGTGCTTACACACAGTGTTTCCGTCGTGAAGCAGGTTCATACGGTAAGGATGTGCGTGGATTGAATCGTCTGCATGAATTTTCCAAGGTGGAACTTGTACGTATTGACAAGCCGGAACATTCTAAACAATCTCATCAGGAAATGTTGGATCATGTAGAAGGTTTGCTGAAGAAACTGGAATTGCCTTATCGTATCCTTCGTCTGTGTGGAGGTGATATGAGCTTTACGGCAGCTTTGTGTTTCGATTTTGAAGTGTATTCAGAAGCTCAGAAACGTTGGCTGGAAGTTAGTTCGGTATCTAACTTTGATACATATCAGGCTAATCGTCTGAAATGTCGTTATCGTAATGCTGATAAGAAAACGGAACTTTGCCATACACTGAATGGTTCAGCTCTGGCTTTGCCTCGTATTGTAGCTGCTCTGTTGGAGAATAACCAGACACCTGAAGGCATTCGTATTCCGAAGGCTTTGGTTCCATATTGCGGATTCGACATGATTAAGTAAAAAAATTGATATATATTTTCTGTATTTTACAGAGAGGCTGTCTCAAATTGAAATATAATTTGAGA
>FR887833.1:41553-47997 GCA_000432735.1 Bacteroides sp. CAG:443 | reverse complement strand
TTTCTTTTCCTACTTCACCCGGATTTACGTCGGTGATTTCTTCGTACATATCGAACAAGTTACCATAGCGCTGACGAACAACATCCAGGCCCAGACGTTCGATACATTCAGAGAAGTCGAGGTATACAGCCAAACCAGTATTGTTTACACCGTAACCGTGGTCGCAACGTTCCTTAGCAGCACGTGAAGCAACGTCACGCGGAACCAAGTTACCGAATGCCGGATAACGACGTTCCAAGTAGTAGTCACGATCTTCTTCCGGAATATCTGTCGGTTTCATCTTACCAGCCTGCAAAGCTTTTGCATCTTCCAATTTCTTCGGAACCCAGATACGACCATCGTTACGCAAAGATTCAGACATCAAAGTCAGTTTAGACTGCTTGTCACCGTGTACCGGAATACAAGTCGGGTGAATCTGTACATAAGCCGGATTAGCGAAGAAGGCACCTTTACGGTAGCAAGACATTGCAGCTGTACAGTTACAAGCCATTGCGTTAGTAGACAAGAAGTAAGTGTTACCGTAACCACCAGTAGCAATAACTACTGCATGAGCAGCAAAGCGTTCCAGCTTACCTGTTACCAGGTTCTTGGCAATGATACCACGTGCACGTCCATCTACGATTACGATATCTTCCATTTCGTAACGAGTATACAGTTTTACTGTACCTGCACCTACCTGACGGCTCAATGCAGAGTATGCACCCAGCAGCAACTGCTGACCAGTCTGACCTTTAGCATAGAATGTACGAGAAACCTGAGCACCACCGAAAGAACGGTTAGCCAATGTACCTCCGTATTCACGAGCAAAAGGAACACCCTGAGCAACACACTGGTCGATAATGTTATTTGAAACTTCAGCCAGACGATAAACGTTTGCTTCACGAGCACGGTAGTCACCACCCTTTACAGTATCATAGAACAGACGATAAACAGAGTCACCGTCATTCTGGTAATTTTTAGCAGCATTGATACCACCCTGTGCAGCAATAGAGTGTGCACGACGTGGAGAGTCCTGAATACAGAAATTGAATACGCGGAATCCCATTTCACCAAGAGAAGCAGCAGCAGATGCTCCAGCCAAACCTGTACCTACCACAATGATGTCCAGACGACGTTTGTTAGCCGGGTTTACCAATTTCTGGTGAGCCTTATAATTAGTCCATTTCTCAGCTATTGGGCCTTCAGGAATTTTAGAATCAAGTATCTTAGTCATAATGTTTTTTCAGTTTAAATCAGTTACACTTAAATTAGCAAGCACCACACCCCATCATGTTCTTCAGGAAGAATACAATAGCTACCAGCATAAAGCCCAGAACGATGATAGTAGAATAGATGTTAGAGATGCATTTCCAGCGGTTAATCCAAATCGTATTGTTCCAGCCCAGAGTCTGCATTGCACTCCAGAAACCGTGAGTCAAGTGGAACCACAAAGCAATCAGCCAAATGATATACAACACGAAGAACAACGGATTAGAGAAAGTCTGCATGATATAGCCATAACCGTCGGCTGCATGAAGACCACCCATCATTGGGTTACCGATGATTTCAGCGAACTGCATTTTGTACCAGAAGTTCATAAAGTGAAGAGCCAGACCCAGGATAACGATGATACCCAGTACCAACATGTTCTGAGAAGCCCATTCCACATTTTTCGGGCGAGCATTTACAGCATAGCGTTCACTACCGCGAGCTGCACGGTTCTGCATTGTCAACCAGAAAGCGTAGATAATGTGAATTACAAACAAGGCAGCCAATCCCACAGTTGCAACCAGTGCATACCAGTTAGCACCCAGGAATTCACAAACCATGTTGTAAGCTTCGCCCGAGAACAAAGCAACACAGTTCATCGCCATGTGAAATGTCAGAAACAGGACAAGGGCGATACCAGTTACACTCATCACCACTTTCCTTCCAATAGATGAATTACTTAACCACATAAATGATTGAATTTAAATTATTTAATTGTTAGAACTAAAATTTCTTACCACATACACTAAAATACGATACAAAATTAGAAGTTTTCCCTAGATAATACAAGGATTACGGAAATAATTCTTTAATATATTCATCGTAAACAGTGCTAAGAAGGAATTTTTCTTATTCTTTTGCGGACATACGACCCACATGAAAGGATAGAATATGAAAATAAAGAATGCCCTTTCAAAGCAGAAACTTGCGTTCCATAAAGGTAACTTCTTACTTTCACACACAAACGTCTGACAAATAAAAACGATCAAAGCCGCTTCAGCATCATCTTAGATTGCTGAAACGGCTTTGCCATGTTATCTGTTGACCATAAAGGTATCAGCTTATTTCCGTTCAGGGAAATTCATACCCGGCTTTTCTAATAATTCCACAGCCTTAAGTACACTATTGTTCATGCAGTTCATTACTTGGAAATATTCACTCATATCCCACAAATCACGGGCTATCAATGCCTTCATCTGAGCCTTTATCAACGGAAGAGCTGTCTGATACTGCTTCTCATCATATTTTGCTCCAAGCTGCTCACCAAGAGTTCTTAATTCTTCCAGCATGGCAGGAGTTACATCAAAATCTTTATTGAAATGACGGAAATCTTTGTATTCTTTCAACCATTCCTCGCGATGCGTATCTACCAGTTTCAAATTCATCTGTATAATAGCTCCTTTATCGCGTAAAGCCAGATAATAATCTGTATACATCGTAGTATCTACCGGGACGAAATAGTCGGGCATAATACCTCCGCCTCCATAAACGGTACGTCCTAGCTTTAAGGTTTTATACTTCAGGGAATCAGGGAAGTGGATACTGTCAGCACTCAACATTTCACCTCGATTGTAACGGTCTATCAGATCCTTATTATACTGTTCTATGCTTTCGTATGGCTTCTGAATGCAACGTCCGGAAGGGGTATAATAACGTGCTACCGTCAGACGAATCATCGAACCGTCGGGTAAATCAATAGGACGCTGAACCAGTCCTTTACCAAAGCTACGGCGACCGACTACAATAGCACGATCCCAGTCTTGCAAAGCTCCTGTAACAATCTCACTTGCAGAAGCAGAAAATTCGTCAACCAATACAATCAGGCGGCCATCCAGAAAATCGCCATTTCCTTCAGCATCAAACTCTGCACGCGGATTTCGACGTCCCTCTGTGTATACAATCAGCTCTTTCTTGCCCAAGAACTGATTAGCTAATTCAATAGCTGCATTCAGATAACCTCCACCGTTTCCCTGTAAATCGAGAATCAGATCACGCATTCCTTCTTTCTGCAACCGATGAAGTGCATCAGCAAACTCTTTTCCCGTAGTAGCAGCAAAGCGATTTACACGAATATAACCGATCTTGCGGTCGACCATATACGCAGCATCCAGACTATATACAGGAATCTTATCTCGCTTAATCGTAAACGGAAGCAATTCCTTGACTCCCCGGCGCATTACCTTAACCGTTACTTCGGTACCACGCTTTCCACGCAAACGGCGCATCACGTCTTCTGTACTCATCTTCACTCCGGCTATTACCGTATCGTTCACTTCTATAATACGGTCGCCCGCCAGTATACCTACCTTTTCGGAAGGCCCTCCTGACACTGGCTGGATAACAAACAGCGTATCGGTAGCCATATTAAACTGGATACCTATGCCGTCGAAATTTCCCTGTAATGGTTCGTTCAGTTCTTTCACTTCCTCCGGATCGGAATAAGTAGAATGAGGGTCCAGCTGATTCAGCATACTTACAATAGCCGTTTCTACCAGTTTGTTTTCATCCACCTTGTCTACATATAAGTTTGAGATGGCAAATTCGGCCAACTGAAGCTTGCGTGAAGGAGAATTGAGCAATTTATTTTGTGCACTCACCGAGCCAAGCAACATCAGTGTACACAAACATATTAAGTAAAGTCGTTGTTTCATAAAATTTGTATTCATCATAAATTAATATCCAGTCCTTTAGGCAGGAACGGCGTCACATCTTTACCATACTGCAATAATTCACGCACAATGGTAGAACTGATAGCTGTCAGTTCCGGTTCGGTAAAAAGCAGAATTGTCTCGATGCCGGCAAGTTTCCGGTTGATATCGGCAATGGTTTCCTCGTATTCAAAATCGTGTACGGTACGTATACCTCTAATAATGAATTTCGCATCTCTTTTCTGTGCAAAATCTACAGTCAGATTATCGTATGCCTCCACCTGAATACGTGGTTCATTAGCATAGAGTTTTTTTATCATTTCAACACGTTTCTCCGTTGGAAACCAAGTCTTTTTATTGTCGTTGATACCAATACCGATAATTATTTCATCCATAAAGGTCAGCGCACGTTTCACTACCGAAAAGTGTCCAATTGTAAAGGGATCGAATGTCCCTGGAAATATTGCTCTTTTCATTTAAGCCACAATCATAAATCGAGAATCTATCGCCTTTTTCAGCTCAGTAAATCCTCTTCTATTACCAAATTATTAATAATGAAGTTCTGGCGCTCCATTGTATTCTTTCCCATATAGAACTCCAGCAATTCTTTCACAGCATCGGTTTTACGCAATGAAACCTGCTCCAGACGCATATCCTTGCCGATGAAATTACGGAATTCGTCTGGTGATATTTCTCCTAATCCTTTGAATCGGGTTATTTCCGGATTCGGTGCAAGCTTCTCGATAGCCGCAATTCTTTCCTCGTCGGTATAGCAATAAATCGTTTCGTATACTCCTTTTTTACGATTGCGAACACGGAAAAGCGGCGTCTGTAATATATAGACATGTCCTTTTTTTATCAAATCGGGGAAGAATTGCAAGAAGAAAGTGATCATCAACAAACGAATGTGCATACCGTCCACATCGGCATCGGTAGCTACAATTACTTTATTATAGCGCAATCCGTCCAAACCGTCCTCTATATTCAAGGCAGCCTGCAACAAATTGAATTCTTCGTTTTCGTATACCACTTTCTTGGTCAGGCCGAACGAATTCAAAGGCTTACCACGCAAACTGAATACCGCCTGCGTATTTACATCGCGGCTCTTGGTAATGGAACCACTTGCGGAATCTCCCTCTGTGATAAAGATTGAACTTTCCAGACGTGGATCGTTCTCCTCATCCTTTTTCGTCCCCTTCAGATCATTCAGGTGAATACGGCAATCACGCAATTTCCGGTTATGCAGATTCGCCTTTTTCGCACGTTCACGTGCTATCTTTGTCACGCCTGCTATAGCCTTACGCTCTTTTTCCGACTCCTGAATCTTCTGAAGCAAAACATCGGCTACATCGGGATGCTTATGCAAATAATTGTCTACATTTTCTTTTACGAAGTCACCAACAAACTTATTCACGCTGATACCCGACAGTGGATAAGGATTGCCGTCAGAATCTTTTTCTGGAGCCATCGTCAACGAACCGAGCTTAATCTTGGTCTGACTTTCGAAAGTTGGCTCTATCACATTAATCGCAATGGCAGCGACCAGACCGTTTCGAATATCCTGAAACTCCATGTTTTTACCATAAAATTCCTTGATGGTACGTGCAATATGCTCTTTAAAAGCACTTTGATGGGTACCTCCCTGAGTGGTATGCTGACCATTGACAAATGAATAATATTCTTCCCCATACTGCGGACTATGAGTAAAAGCAATCTCTATATCTTCACCTTTTAAATGAACAATAGGATACAGTCCCGGCGAAGTCATATTATCGTTCAACAAGTCTTCCAGACCATTACGACTAACAATACGGTGGCCGTTATAATAAATCGACAACCCTGTATTCAAGTACGTATAATTACGTAACATGGTTTCGATATATTCCGGCCGGAAATGATAATTTAAGAATAAGGTATTATCTGGTTCAAAGAAAATATAAGTACCGTTCTCCTCGTCTGTAGCCTTCGTTGTATCACTGATTAATTCTCCTTTTTCAAAAATAGCTTCACGCATCTGACCATCGCGTACACTGCGCGCAATGAAACGAGAACTCAATGCATTGACAGCTTTGGCACCTACTCCATTCAAGCCGACACTTTTCTTGAAAGCTTTTGTATCGTATTTACCACCTGTATTCAGCATGGAAACAGCATCTACCAGACTTCCCAATGGAATACCACGCCCATAATCACGTACGGAAACACGCAAGTTGTCTTCCACCTGTATTTCAATACGCTTTCCCGCTCCCATCTTAAACTCGTCGATGCAGTTATCTACCACCTCTTTAAGTAACACGTAGATACCATCTTCTGCCTGAGAACCGTCACCCAAACGCCCGATATACATACCCGGACGAGTACGGACATGTTCCATATCACTTAAATGACGGATATTCTCTTCAGTATACGAAACGGGATTCGTTATTTGTTCATTGTATTCTTCTTCCATAGGCTAACGTAAACGATAGACTAGTTTTCTTTCTTGTTATCTGTAATCAATAGTTTTTTATAAGCACGACGGCGTTTGTGCTGAACCGCTTCAAAAGCT
>FR887833.1:693-41539 GCA_000432735.1 Bacteroides sp. CAG:443 | reverse complement strand
TGCTGAACCGCTTCAAAAGCTCCCCACTGTGCCTGTACTTTTTTATTCAATTCCAGTTCAGGATTACTTTCACCATACTTAAATCCCATCTGCTGGTAAATCGGAACCAGATCATAGAACAGCAAAGCATTAACTCCTTTGCTCTGATATTCAGGTTTTACACCAACCAGCAACAAGTCGAGCACTTTAGGCTTCTTGATAAACAATGCTTTCAGCAAATGGAACCATCCGAAGGGCAGCATCTTGCCTTTGGCTTTTTGCAAAGCTTCCGAAAGAGAAGGCATAGAGATACCCACAGCCACTAAATTGCCCGCTTCATCTTCTACCAACGAAACCATACGCAAATCAATCAAAGGAAGATACATCTTAATATACTGATTGATTTGTCCCTGAGTCATCTGCGAATAGCCATACAGAGGGGCATAAGCTTCATTTATCAGGTCAAAAATCTTTTGCCCGTAATTTTTACTCTTGATTTCGCCTCGTTTCAGCTTCTTGATTTTCAATTTGTATTTTTCAAGAATAATCTCCGAAATACGAACAAACTTATCAGGCAGTTTATCGGGTACAGTCAACTTAAATTCAACCCAATCAGCCTCTTTCTCAAACCCCAGCCGTTCCATGTGCTGCGAATAATAAGGATAATTATAAATGGTTGACATAGTACCTAACTGATCAAAACCTTCAATCAACATACCTTCTGCATCCATATCAGTAAAGCCAAGCGGACCGACAATAGCTTCCATTCCGCGTTCTTTTCCCCACTCTTCTACAGCATTGAGCAACGCTTCAGAGACTTCCGGTTTATCAAGAAAATCAATCCATCCGAAACGAACTTCTTTTTTCTTCCAAGTTTCATTCGCACGATGATTGATAATAGCAGCGACTCTTCCTACGACCTCATTTCCCTCATAAGCCAGAAAATAATCAGCTTCACAAAACTCGAATGCTGCATTTTTTTTCGGGCTGAAAGTATTCAGCATATCATCGTACAAATCGGGTACGGAATAAGGATTATTCTTATATAATTCGTAATTGAAGCGAATAAATGTCTGCAACTCCTTTTTGGAGCTTACTTTCTTAATGATAATAGCCATCTGTTCGTTATAGTATGAAATTTCAGGGGGTAAAGATACAATTTTTTATCCGAAGAGTCATTCACTTTCAACGTTTTTGATGCATATTCTTACAGCATTGTCCCATTCTTTACCCTATTTCCAAATAGAATCGGTCCTTAATTGTATCCTGACATGTCACTTTTTTCTATCAAAAGCATGTGGAAACATTACTCAAAAATGAGTAAAAAATCTACAATCTTTATCAAGAACATCATGGGAATAGAATGCAATATATCGCTACAAATCAAAAGATTATATATTCAATCTATATATAAAATAAAATTGGCGTAATTATTGCTAAATAGATTACAACAAAAAGAATAATTATGAGAATGAAACAAAAGTTTAAACTGTTTTTCACATTTGCCTTATTTTGTATAGTTACTCAACAGCTATTTGCGCAAAAACGAGCCATCTCTGGAGTCGTTACTTCCGCAGATGAAAAAGAGGTATTAATAGGAGTTTCTATTTCAATAAAAGGTAATGAAAATGTTGGTACCATAACCGATGTAAACGGAAAATACACCTTACAGGTAGAACCTGACCAGACATTGATCGTATCTTATATTGGTATGAAAACCATGGAAGTACATGTTCCACGCAAAAATTCGGTACTGAATATTGTCATGGAGCCAGAATCGATGAATCTGGATGAAGTTGTTGTAACTGGTTATGGTAACTTTACCAAATCTTCTTTCACCGGATCAGCTAATACACTAAAGGCAGATATGCTGAAAGATATCCCCGTCATGAGTGTAGAACAAAAGCTGCAAGGTATGACAACCGGTGTCAACATTACAAGTAGTTCTGGCCAGCCAGGTGCCAATCAAAATATTCGTATTCGAGGAATGGGTTCATTCAATGCCTCTCAGGAACCGTTGTTCGTTATCGACGGAGTTCCGGTTACTTCTGGAAGCCTTAGTGCCGGAGGTTCGGATGCTGCTTATATGAACAACTCGAAGACCAATATCATGAGTACACTGAATCCTTCCGACATCGAAAATATTACAGTCATAAAGGATGCAGCAGCCGCTTCTCTTTATGGTTCGAGAGCTGCCAATGGAGTCATTCTTATCACGACTAAAAAAGGTAGTGCCGGAAAGGCTCAAGTAACCTTGAATGTTTCAGGTGGTTTCTCGAATGCCGCAGTCAACTTCCGTCCAACTCTAAACGGCGACCAACGCAGGGAATTGTTATATGAAGGCTTGGTTAATTACGCTATCGATCAAAACATGACATCTCCTACCGACTATGCGGATCAGGAAATTGGCCAATATGCATACGTACCCTCTATGGGATATACCGACTGGCGTAAGGAACTCTTACGTACAGCTACTCAACAAGATTATGAAGCCTCTGTTTCGGGTGGTAACGAACGTTCCACTTATTATGCCTCATTAGGATATAATAAACAAGAAGGTCTGGCCAAAAACTCCAGCCTCGACCGCTATTCCGCTCGTCTGAACCTGACACAAAAAGTCGGAAAATATGGAGAGGTAGGTGCCAACATGATGTTCACACAAATGAATCAGGAAATGAATGAAGAGCGAGGCTCTGCTATCAATCCGTTCCTTTGCGTGGCTATGACCATGAATCCCTCGATGACTGTACGCGATGAAGAAGGAAACTACATCGGTGCATACGAAGGCAGCACACTAAATCCATTACGTGATATCATGACCGACTATAACCGGGTACGCATGACTCGTATGTTCTCTACCGGATATGCAAGCATAGAACCTCTGAAAGGCTTAAAACTGAAAGAAACAATCAGTTATGACTATACTATCCAGAAAGATTCCCGATATTATAATCCGCTTAGTTCGGCAGGACCTAAAAGTGGTAGTGATGCACAGACCGCAAAAGGATTTATCGAATATGGTAAGTTCATTTCATCTACTTCGATAAATTATGTGCGTACCTTTGCCTATAAACATCATTTGGATGTACTGGCTGCCTACGAAATAGAAAACTACCAAACCGACAAAGCCTCGGGTATGAAGTCGAAACTGCCTTCAGATATATTGACTGAGCCAGATAATGCAGCCGTACTGAACAGCTTCATTTCTTCTACTCAAGACTACCGCATGATTTCTTATTTGTCACGTCTGAACTATGATTACGATGACCGTTACTATCTGGCCGGCAGCTTCCGACGCGATGGTAGTTCACGCCTTTCTCCCGACAACCGATGGGGTAACTTCTGGTCTGTTTCGGGTATGTGGAACATTAGCAACGAAGCATTCATGAAACCAGTTAAAAAGGTTCTGAATGACCTGAAAATTCGTGCTTCGTATGGTGTCAACGGAAACCAGCCCAATTCTCTTTACGGATATATGGGATTATATAGCTACGGACAGAACTACATGGGAGCGTCCGGCTCATATGAGTCATCACAACCTAATACAAACTTAGGATGGGAAAAGAATTACAACTTGAATATCGGATTGGATTTTGCTTTTATCAACCGTATTTTCGTAAGTATGGAATATTACAACCGTGATACCAAAGACCTGCTTTATAATCTTCCGATTAGTGCAACGACTGGTTTTACCAGTTACTTGGCTAACGTAGGACAACTTAACAACAAAGGTGTAGAATTCGAACTTCGTACACTGAACTTTGTTTCCAACGATTTTAACTGGACCACCGTATTCAATCTTACCCATAATAGAAATAAGATTGTTTCGCTAAACGGTCAACTTGACCAGACAATTGAAGGGACCTGGTATATTCATAAAGTAGGACTACCCTATTATACATTTTATGTAAAAGAGTTTGCCGGAGTTAATTCTCAGAACGGTAAAGCCGAATACTATAAAAATACGGTCAATGAAGATGGTACCATCGACCGTAGCCTGACAACCAACCCTAATGAAGCAGAAAGCATTCCATACAAGTCGGTCAATCCAAAAGTTTCAGGTGGTCTGACCAACATCCTAAACTATAAATGGCTGGATCTAAGCTTTACACTTACCTATTCTTTGGGAGGCTATTCATACGATAAGTTAGGAACAAGTATTGAGAATGGAACTGAATCTATTTATACTTCCAGATACAATCTGCCAGTATATGCGCTGGATCGCTGGCAGCAAGCTGGAGACCAGACAGATGTACCCCGGTTCGTCTTTGGAGAGAAAGCAAGTGTAACCAACTCATCACGTTACATTCATAGTACTGACCATTTAAGACTAAAGAATTTGACTCTTGGATTTACATTGCCCGATCAATGGACAAACAAGGCGCTCATCAGTAAAGCACGTGTTTATTTCTCCGGAAGCAACCTGTTGACATGGGCTAAATGGAAACAATATGATCCGGAAACTCCTGTAAACGGAGAGGTATATTGCGAGGCACCTCCTATGCGTACATTCAGTTTCGGAGTTCAATTAACATTCTAAAATCATTAACGCTGTATCATATAATATGAAGAAAATATATATTTACCTATTGACAATGGTTTCAGTGATGGGAACTTCGTGTTCAGAAGACTGGTTGAATCTGAACCCTTCCACATCTGTCACAACCGACCAGGCTTTTACCACTTTGGAAGATGCCAAGGTTGCACTGAATGGTGTTTACCGAGAAACGTCACAGCATAGTTATTATGGAGATAATTACTGGTATTACGGTGATTGCCGCGCCATGGATGTACAAGCAAGAGAAAACAAAGCATCCGGTAAACGTGTCACTCCTTATTATACATATAATGTGCTGGCAACCGATAACCTGAATATAACGCTTCCATGGAATCGTCCTTATCTGGTTATCCGACAGGCAAACAACCTTATTCAAAAAATAGAACAAGGAGCTGTACAAAGCAGCGACACCAAAGAGCTGAACCGTATAAAGGCAGAAGCTTTAGTCTTACGAGGACTGGCTTTATTCAATCTGACCCGATTGTTCGGTATGCCTTACATGAATGATAACGGTGCTTCCTTAGGAGTCCCTATCGAACTGAAACCGGAAGAACCTGCCCATCAGCCGAAACGAAATACAGTGGCCGAATGTTATGAGCAGGTTGTTGCAGATATTACCACAGCCTTGCCAAACTTGCGCACAGAAAAAACCGACGGTTACATTAACTATTGGGCAGCTCAAGCTTTACTTTCAAGAGTGTATCTCGATATGGGTAAAAACAAGGAGGCATACGATGCTGCAACCGATGTCATCAACAACAACGGAGGATTGTATCAACTCTATACGCGTGATGAATATCCTACTATATGGGGTAAAGATTTTCAGTCGGAAGCACTCTTTGAACTCTATATCAGTACAACCGAACCTTCGGAATGGGGCGGCGGTACCGGTGGCGAAGGAGCCCCGATGGTTTACGCTAACGAAGAAAAAGGAGTCGACTGGAACAATCTTATTCTTACAGAAGAATTCTTAAATCTCTTGGATGAAGATCCGAACGATGTCCGTCACTGCATTACACAGTTATCATTGATTGAAAATAATGAAGGTCTGCCCGAAGCAGCTCGCAACCAAAAGGTTTTCCTCGGCAAGTTCCCCGGAAAGAGCGGCGACCCAAAAGATAATAATATCAGTGTCATCCGATTGTCGGAAGTATATCTGAATGCAGCCGAAGCAGGTGTAAAATTAGGAGGTGAATACTTAGAACCGGCAAGAGGCTTCCTGAATCAGATCGTTAGTCGTGCCAATCCGGATAAATCTGTCAGTGCAGCCGAATTCACCATCGAACGAGTATTGAAAGAATGCCGGAAAGAACTGGTCGGCGAAGGACAAATCTTCTTCGACTATCTGCGCAACAAGCAACCGATTGTCCGTAAGAGTGGATGGCATTTAAGTACACTGAGTACATTGAACGCGGAAACGATTCAACCCAACGATCCCCGCATTGCTCTCCCTATTCCACAATCTGAAATAGATGCCAACCCTAACATGGAACAAAATCCACAATAAGACTTTATATTATTATCATAAACCTTAAAAAATCCGTTTCAGGAAAATTTTAGTTATCTTGAAGCGGATTTTTTATTGTTTTACTCAAAAGAGCATAAACCAAAAAGGAAAATATCAGATATTTTTCTATTTTGCACGTAAATACATACAAGATTTTATACTCAAAAAGACAGGGAAACACAACATTATCACGCAAAAAGAAATAACATAAAGCCAATATAGAAAACAAAAAGTCAAATTAGAACCTAAATAAACGACAAATAGAGAAAAGGCAAACCATTCATAATTCATGAAAAAGTATCAAAGCTGAGCTCCTTCCCGATTTTTTCAAATCTCAGAGGGTTACTTCCACCAGTTTGTTGGCAAGGAAAGAATCATACCGATAACCTGCGCATAGTTTTTCTGCCCAGAAGGAATCTGATTACTTTTCAAGTACCAGTTATAAACCACATTCTGCAATTTACCTAATAATTTATTATAACGATCATCCCAGTATGCTTCCTTATCATATAATTGTTTTATTATCTCCGGACGGACTGTATCGAGCCAGCTCTTAAACTCTGTTTCACTAAGCAACCCACGAGTATTGACTACTACATAAGGCAGCAATCCAAAGTAGCCGCTATATCGTATACCTGCATCAGTAGAATGAATACAAACTTGGTAAGCCCAGAAATTGGCTTCCGCTTCACTGCTCACTCCTAACAAATGGGCAAGCTCGTGCGCATAAGTAAAAGGACGTTGAACGGGGAGCAGTTCATGATTCACATGCGATTCATCGAAAAACGGTCCCATATATCCTAAAACACCAACTCCTGAATACAACGCATTACAGAAAGAACGTTTCGGATGTTGAAAATCTTTTGGACGAATCAGTCCGTACTTTTCGGGTATTTTTGCGTAAACCGATTTGATGGCTTGTTCCAAAGCGGGTTGTGAAACATATACCTCTTGACTAAATGCAGCATTCAGGCTATCTGTGTACGCCGAAAGGAATTGTTTGAAACGTTGTTCTTCATAAGTGCAAGGTGTAACTCCTGCCCGCTCAAAAAAGTCATTGCGAAAGTAGTTGATCCCCCAGCCCCAATAAAACCAGACGTACATCCATAACAAAATTTCCACTTCAGTAACAGCTATCCACCTCCATCTTCTATTTCTACGCCTGGCAATAAACGGATAAACCAGCAAACATACAAGCATTACTATCACCAAAACTTCACAAAGGGAAAATGGAAACCAGGAAGCAATCCGAGATAAGCAGGAGGAAATTACCGGATAAATAGAACGAGCGTAAAATTCACCTGTACCGGATACAAACCGAAACAGAAATATACTCATCAAAAGTAAAACGAGTATTATCCAACGAATATATTTCCACTGAAGTTTTTTCATAAGAACAAAGTTATCATTTTCTGAATTAATTCTTTACTTTTGTCCGGTAAAGATTATTAATACTTCAAACAGACTTCACATGGTTTTAAATTATATTTGGATTGCTTTTTTCCTGACCGCATTTATTGTTGCAGTCGTACGCCTCTTGTTTTTAGGAGATACGGAAGTCTTTCCAGCCATTATCAATTCTACGTTCGATTCATCGAAAACGGCCTTCGAGATTTCTTTGGGACTTACCGGCGTATTGTCACTCTGGATGGGTATTATGCGTATCGGAGAACAGGGAGGAGTTATCGGATTATTCTCACGCCTGTTAAGTCCGCTATTTACCAAATTGTTTCCTGAGATTCCCAAAGGACATCCGGTGACAGGAAGTATTTTCATGAACCTTGCCGCCAATATGTTAGGGCTCGACAACGCTGCCACCCCTTTGGGGCTGAAAGCCATGGAAGGATTACAGGAGCTGAACCCAAAGAAAGACACGGCAAGTAATCCGATGATCATGTTTCTGGTATTAAATACATCAGGACTCACCCTGATTCCTATCAGCATCATGGTATATCGTGCCCAACTGGGGGCTGCCCAGCCTACGGATGTATTCGTTCCGATTCTATTGGCGACATTTTTCTCCACACTTGCCGGTATCATTGCTGTAAGCTTGTACCAACGTATCAACCTGCTGAACCGGACAATCCTCTTGTTCTTGGGTGGCACAAGCCTCGTGATAGCTGGAATCATCTATTTCTTCAGTACATTGTCGCGCCAGCAAATCGATATCTATTCTACTACGACAGCCAATGTATTTCTGTTCGTCATTATCATCGGATTTATCGTAGCTGGCATGCGAAAGAAAATCAATGTATACGATGCTTTCGTAGAAGGAGCCAAAGAAGGCTTTACTACAGCTGTACGCATAATTCCATATCTCGTTGCCATATTGGTTGCCATTGGTGTTTTCCGTGCTTCCGGATGTATGGACTATTTAATAGAAGGCATCGCTAAAGTCGTCAATTTATGTGGTATCAATAGTGATTTCGTGGGAGCCTTGCCTACCGCACTGATGAAGCCGTTAAGTGGCAGTGGGGCGCGCGGATTGATGGTAGATGCCATGAACACGTATGGAGCCGACTCATTCGTGGGACGGTTATCATGTATTTTCCAAGGCTCCACCGATACGACGTTCTACATCCTTGCTGTTTATTTTGGAAGTGTTGGAGTTGTCCGTACCCGCCACGCCGTCCCCTGCGGATTGCTTGCCGACCTGGCCGGAATCATCGCAGCTATTTTTATTTGCTATTTATTCTTTAACTGATATAGATATGATAACTTATCAAACAGAAGGGGTAGAAATGCCCGCTATCAAGAAACGCGAAACGACTGCCTGGATTAAGGCTGTTGCCGAAACTTATGGAAAGAAGGTAGGTGAAATAGCCTATATTTTTTGCTCAGATGAAAAGATTCTGGAAGTAAACCGCCAGTATCTTCAGCACGATTATTATACAGATATCATAACTTTCGACTATTGCGAGGGAAACCGTATTTCCGGCGATTTATTTATCAGTCTTGATACGGTTCGAAGTAATGCTGAGCAATTCGGAGCTACCTACGAAACAGAGTTGCACCGGGTCATTATTCATGGCATTCTTCATCTCTGCGGAATAAATGATAAAGGTCCGGGAGAAAGAGAAATCATGGAAGCAGCCGAAAATAAAGCACTCGATTTACTAAAGAACTTCCAATAAGCTCACGGCATCTATCCTTTCAGGAAAAGGATCATTTGTCTTCCCTGTCTTCAGGAGCCTTAAAGTTTCCGCCGTCGTTTCTTTCAATTCATGGCGATGTTTTTCTAAACCATCGCCACAAATTAAAAGAGACTACGGCGGATTTCATTTTATCCTTTCAAAAACAGCTACCCTCTTATTCCTTCCCCCTCCGGCTATAACTCTTTTTACGAACTGAATCTAAGCTAAGCCACTAATTTTTCGTATTTTTGCACCAGATATAAAAACAAGAGATTAATGGACTTTAAGTATGACGTTATTGTTATAGGAGCCGGACACGCCGGCTGTGAAGCCGCCGCAGCAGCAGCCAATCTCGGATCGAAAACATGTCTGATAACAATGGACATGAACAAGATCGGACAAATGAGCTGTAACCCTGCTGTAGGAGGTATCGCCAAAGGTCAAATCGTCAGAGAAATCGATGCACTGGGAGGATATATGGGGTTGGTAACCGACCGTACCGCCATTCAGTTCCGTATGCTGAACCGCTCTAAAGGACCGGCCATGTGGAGCCCCCGTGCACAGTGCGACCGTGGCAAATTTATCTGGGCATGGCGTGAAGTACTGGAAAATATTCCTAACCTTCATATCTGGCAGGATACCGTAGAAGAATTACTCGTTGAGAACGGTGAAGTTACCGGACTGGTCACTTGCTGGGGAGTAACCTTTCATGCAAAGTGTATCGTTCTGACAGCAGGTACCTTCTTAAACGGACTGATGCATATCGGTCACAAAATGCTTGCCGGAGGTCGCTGTGCAGAACCCGCTTCTTATCATTTGACAGAATCCATCACCCGGCATGGAATCACAGCCGGTAGAATGAAAACAGGTACCCCTGTCCGTATTGATGCACGAAGCGTAGACTTCAGTCTGATGGAAACGCAGGATGGAGAAAACGACTTTCACCGCTTTTCGTTTATCAGCGAGCCCAGACAACTGAAGCAATTGCAGTGCTGGACATGTTATACCAACGAAGAAGTACATGAGGTATTACGCAGCGGACTGGCAGACTCTCCCCTTTTCAACGGGCAGATTCAAAGTATCGGTCCCCGCTATTGTCCAAGCATCGAAACAAAGATTGTAACATTCCCCGACAAGCCGCAACATCAGCTATTCCTCGAGCCGGAGGGAGAAACAACCAGAGAGCTTTATCTGAATGGATTCTCTTCATCGCTGCCTATGGAAATTCAGTTTGCAGCCCTGAAAAAGATCCCTTGCTTCAGAAATATCGTAGCTTACCGTCCGGGATATGCCATCGAATATGATTATTTTGACCCTACCCAACTAAAGCACACACTGGAGTCGAAAATCATAAAGAACCTATTCTTTGCCGGACAGGTCAACGGAACGACCGGATACGAAGAAGCAGGAGGACAAGGAATCATTGCAGGCATCAATGCTCACATCAACTGCCACGGAGGTGAACCTTTCGTATTAGGCCGTGATGAAGCATATATCGGCGTACTGATTGATGACCTGGTAACAAAAGGAGTAGACGAGCCTTATAGAATGTTCACGTCTCGCGCCGAATATCGTATCCTGCTTCGCCAGGATGATGCCGACATGCGACTGACAGAACGCTCCTATAAATTGGGACTGGCAAGCAAGGAACGTTACGACAGACTTTGCCAGAAGCGTGAAGAAATACAACGGTTAGTTGAATTTGCAAAGACTTACTCGATCAAGGCTGATAAGATAAACGACGCACTGGAAGAGCTCGGGACTGCCCGACTCACCCATGGCTGCAAGTTGATAGAGTTACTTAGCCGCCCGCAAATCACGATCGAAAACATAGCGCCACACGTACCCGCATTTCAGGCTGCGCTCGACAAAGTGACCGACCGTAAAGAAGAGACAATCGAAGCCGCAGAAGTATTGATCAAGTATCAAGGATACATTGATCGGGAACGAATGATAGCAGACAAGATACATCGTCTGGAAGCTATCCGCATCAAAGGGAAATTCGACTATGCCAGTCTGAATTCACTTTCAACGGAAGCCCGCCAAAAGCTGATAAAGATAGATCCCGAAACATTGGCACAAGCCAGCCGAATACCGGGCATATCACCTAGCGACATCAATGTCTTACTAGTCCTGTTAGGACGATAAGCAAGCGTGTTTCACGTGAAACAACTAGTTTAAGAAACGAATATAAATCACTGGATATGAATAAAGAAACATTAAAGAAAAACCTTCGTGAAATACCCGATTTCCCAATACCAGGAATTCTGTTTTACGATGTCACTACCCTGTTTAAAAATCCCGAGTGTCTGCAAGGCATGATAGACGAGCTCTATGAGATGTACAAGGACAGAGGGATTACCAAAGTAGTCGGAATCGAGTCGAGAGGCTTTATCTTAGGAGGAGCACTGGCTGCTCGCTTGGGAGCCGGTTTTATCATGGCAAGAAAGCCGGGCAAACTGCCCGCAGAAGTTGTGGAAGAAACCTACGCCAAAGAATATGGAACTGACACGATACAAATCCATAAAGATGCGATCAATGAAAACGACGTAGTTCTGTTACACGATGACTTGCTGGCAACCGGAGGAACAATGGCAGCTACTTACCGCCTGGTAAAAAGATGCGGAGCCAAACAGGCATTCGTAAACTTTGTAATTGAGCTGGGAGCATTAAACGGAAGAAAAGCATTTGCCGACGATGTAGAAGTAACAACGCTATTGCAGCTTTAAGAAAAACTCTTTTACCCGTTGGGTAGAATCACAAAACAGAATCCGGTACATACGAAAAGCGTCTACCGGATTCTTTATTTTATAACCTCTATTCATAAGCATTGCTAATATGGAAGAACTGAGCACAAACGAATATCTCCGAGGAATTGTATTAAACCTGCCAAGCAGTCCGGGTATTTATCAATACCTGAACAAAGAAGGTGTGATTATCTATGTAGGCAAAGCAAAGAATCTGAAACGACGTGTATACTCCTATTTTTCGAAAGAGCACCAATCAGCCAAGACTCGTGTGCTCGTCAGCAAGATTGCAGACATCCGATACATTGTCGTCAATACAGAAGAAGATGCCCTGCTGCTGGAAAATAATCTTATCAAGAAATACAAGCCTCGCTATAATGTGTTGCTGAAAGACGACAAGAGTTACCCTTCCATCTGCGTAAGCAACGAATATTTTCCACGGGTATTCAAGACAAGGCAGATCATTCGAAACGGTTCAACTTACTATGGTCCCTACAGCCACATTCCTTCCATGCAAGCCGTACTCGACCTGATAAAGAAACTCTACCCTCTTCGTACCTGTCATCTGGCCCTTACTCCCGAAAACATCCGGCAAGGGAAGTTTAATGTCTGTCTGGAATATCATATCAAAAACTGCAAAGGCCCCTGTATCGGCATGCAGTCTCACGATGAATACATGGAGAATATCGCTCAAGTAAAAGAGATTCTCAAAGGAAATACGCAAGCTATCAGCGATGCCTTGATGAAAGAAATGATGACATTGGCTGAAGATATGAAATTCGAAGAAGCGCAAAAGATAAAGGAGAAATACGAGCTGATAGAGAGTTACCGTTCAAAGAGCGAGGTTGTCAGCTCTGTCCTTCATAACATCGATGTATTTTCAATCGAAATGGACGACAACACAGCCTACATTAACTATCTTCATATTACCAACGGTTGCATCAATCAGGCTTTCACGTTCGAGTATAAGAAACGGCTGAACGAGACCAAAGAAGAATTGCTTCAGCTGGGAATAATCGAAATGCGCGAACGGTACAAAAGTTGTTCACGCGAAATCATCGTACCGTTTGAACTGGATATGGAACTGAATAATGTCACTTTTACAATTCCTCAGCGTGGTGATAAAAAGCACCTGCTGGAACTGTCCCTACTCAACGTAAAACAATATAAAGTAGACCGTCTGAAACAAGCGGAGAAGCTGAATCCAGAACAGCGGAGTGTACGACTATTGAAAGAGATTCAAGAGCAGTTGCAAATGGATAAAATGCCCGTCCATATCGAATGCTTCGATAACTCCAATATACAAGGATCGGATGCCGTTGCAGCCTGCGTAGTTTTCAAGAAGGCACGCCCTAGCAAAAAGGATTACCGGAAATACAATATCAAGACGGTTGTCGGACCAGACGATTATGCCTCCATGCAAGAGGTGGTACGCCGTCGCTATACACGTATCTTGGAAGAACACGGAGAATTGCCCGACCTGATCCTAACCGATGGTGGTAAAGGACAAATGGAAGTCGTACGCCAGGTTATCGAGGACGAACTGAAACTGCATATTCCGATTGCCGGTCTTGCCAAAAACAGCAAACACCGTACATCAGAAGTTCTTTTCGGCTTTCCACCCATGACGATTGGTATAAAGCAGGGCACTCCCCTGTTCCATCTTCTGGAGAACATACAAGATGAGGTACACCGTTTTGCCATCACGTTCCACCGTGACAAGCGCAGCAAAAGCCAAATTGCATCTGCCTTGGATAACATAAAAGGGATTGGTGAAAAGCGTAAGACAGCTCTACTGAAAGAATTCAAAAGTGTAGCTCGAATCAAGAAAGCGACACTCGAAGAACTGGCGGCAGTAGTAGGCGAAAGTGCAGCACAAAGCATAAAAGAATCGCTCTAAGTTTCTTTTCTGATAAATTATCTTTCTGTTCCCCGACTGAAAAGCCAAAAGAAGATTTTCCCATCGTCAACAAGCAACGTTTTCAGCCGTTATTCGGACTGGAAAGAGCCTCCTGCCGATGGGCTACAGATAAAGAAACATGCCATTGGAATCAAGTCTGGTTAGAAATAGAAAAGCTCTGCAAAAAGATAAGCCAAATCTTTCCGCAGAGCCATTGCCACTATTATCAATACCACTCATTTCATCACCCAAACTCCTCTAATTCCGATACCACAAAGATACAATTAATTTCGGCTAGACTTTTGTCATTCTTTCAATTTTATTCTAATATTGTACTGAATATTTCCTATCTTTGTAGAAAGTATATACCACATGAGAGTAGTAATTCAACGTGTAAGCCATGCATCCGTTACCATAAACGGGACATGCAAGTCCGCCATAAAAGAAGGCTTTCTGGTTCTGGTAGGTATAGAGGAAGCAGACAACCAGGAGGATGCCGACTGGCTATGTAAGAAAATCATCGGATTGAGAGTTTTCGACGATGAAAACGGAGTAATGAACAAATCCATCCTCGATACTGGAGGAGATATATTAGTCGTAAGTCAGTTTACCCTGATGGCTTCAACCAAAAAGGGCAATCGTCCTTCGTATATTCGTGCCGCCCGCCATGAAACAGCCATTCCATTATACGAATATTTCTGCAATGAGCTGAGCATCGGCTTAGGAAAACAAGTAGGCACCGGAGAATTTGGAGCCGATATGAAAGTAGAACTATTGAACAACGGCCCCGTAACCATCTGCATGGGCACCAAAAACAAAGAATAATATGACACTGGAAGAAGCACAAAAAACAGTAGACAACTGGATTAAGACATACGGCGTGCGTTACTTCAGCGAGCTGACCAATATGGCAGTACTGACAGAAGAAGTAGGAGAACTGGCACGTGTCATGTCACGCAAATATGGTGACCAGTCATTTAAACCAGGAGAAAAGGATAATCTCGACGACGAGATGGCCGATGTATTATGGGTACTGATTTGCCTGGCCAATCAGACGGGTGTAGATCTGACGGAGGCATTCCGGAAAAATCTGGAAAAGAAAACCAGCCGAGATAAGGAAAGACATAAAAACAATCCCAAATTATAAACATTATGAAGTATAATCACGATCATGAATGTGGATGTGGCAACGAACATCATCACCACAGCCACGAATGTAACTGCGAGAACGAACATCATCACGACCACGAATGTGAATGCAACTGCGACGATGACGCTTGCGACTGCGGATGTGAAGAAGAAGAGGATAAAGAACATCTGCATCAACCAAGCAAATACGATGAAGCATTGAGCAAATACAACACCAATCTGAAAGATGAAGAAGTAGCTGCTCAAACTGCCCATATCATCGAAAAATACGTAAAGGAAAACGATACGCCGGAAGTTAAGAAATTCCTTCTCCATTGCATCGACCTGACTACACTGAAATGTACAGACAGCGAACCTAGCGTCATGCAGTTCACACAGCATGTCAATGACTTCGTAGATGCCTATCCCGAACTTGATAATGTAGCAGCCATTTGCGTATATCCCAACATGGCCGAAATCGTAAACGATACCCTGGAAGCCGACAATGTAAACATTGCCTGTGTTTCGGGAGGATTTCCTTCTTCACAAACGTTCATCGAAGTAAAGGTTGCTGAAACAGCGATGGCAATTCATGCTGGAGCCGATGAAATAGACATTGTAATTTCTGTAGGGAAATTCTTGAGCGGTGATTACGAAGGTATGTGCGACGAAGTAGAAGAGCTGAAGGAAGTATGCGGAGACAAGCACTTGAAAGTAATTCTGGAAACCGGTGCACTGGGTAGTGCCTCAAACATCAAGAAAGCCTCTATCCTGTCAATGTATTCGGGAGCCGACTTCATCAAGACTTCTACCGGAAAAGAAAATCCGGCAGCTACTCCCGAGGCAGCATACGTTATGTGCCATGCCATCAAGGAGTACTTCCTTGAAACCGGCCGTAAAGTAGGTTTTAAGCCCGCTGGAGGCATTAACACCGTGCATGACGCACTGGTATACTATACGATCGTAAAAGAGGTCTTAGGCAAAGAATGGCTGACCAACGAGCTGTTCCGTTTGGGAACAAGCCGCCTCGCCAACCTGCTGTTGTCGGATATCATAGGCAAAGAAACCAAGTTTTTCTAATTTAAACTGGTGTTTTTACCCTTCACGTCCTTCACCGGGCGGAGGGATTTAATAAAAGGGCACGAAGATTCATATTGGATATGTTTCTCCGTGCCCTCGATCTTTATGTAACCTCAAGCTTTAATTTGCCACAAGTCGTCCGTTCTCCCAATGCTGATTCAAGACAACAGGAGGAGCTGTCGGTTTATATTTTACCTGAGACGGTACACTGCGCGAACGCCCCTGCCGGCTCAAATCCCAGCTGACGAACGTTTCATAATCAAACTGCCAGCTTTCACCGTACGCCAACTTATGAATACGATTGTAAATTGCTTCCCGCGAAGGAGCATTGAAGCCTCCCACATTGCCCACCATGATGCTGGTTTCTGTAGGACGATACGCTCCCTTATAGTACGTACAAGCACCTTCATAAACGCCGAGACCTTCGTTCGCATAACGAGGATCGGATATAAACTTACTCCATACCACACTGTTCGGATCACTCGTATAGTCTACATTCCTTCCCCATCCGTAACGATTACGTGAGTCAATATTATCAGCTATTTCACTCGAAGGAATCGTTCCTTTGCTCTCATAATAATATTCATCCAGTAATTTAGCGAATCCATGTCCTCCAGCTTCATGATGAAGCACACTTGCCAAGTCTTCATCACTCGTTCCTATCGGGAAATATGCAATACCATATCCCCTGCCATAATCTCCCTGATAAGCTGTACTTGTTCCATAATAGCAAGTACCTGCATACGTAGGCGAATTCATCATCACAATAATCAATACCTCATTCATCAGCGGATCGGTCATCCCCGGACAAGTAGCTGCGTATTGCATACACTTGTTGTGCTCTCCTCCTACGTGAGTTCCCTCACCGAAATAGCCAGAAAACGCCGTACTTCCACCGTCTATATATCCTTCATTTTTGGAAACAGCCGTCACATAATACACGTTAAACAAGTTCCGGAAGGAAGTATAAGGCTCTTCGCTGAAGAAAGCATCGGCTGCTGTCCGCATAACCTCCTCATAGGTACCATCGGCAATCTGTCTGTCGGAAAAAGCATCCCCCATCAAAATCACATTGATACCGTTTCCCTCTGAAGCTTGCTGCAAGGTATACACCTTTCCGTCTTCTGAATAATCGGAGGATTCATAAGGTAAATCTCCCTCACCCAAAATTCCTTTCAGAAAATCAGGAAGCAAATCTCTCGACGTTACACTGCTATGAAATATCAGCTTACCCGTTTCATCGAAAGCCATAATAGTAGGAAAACCGCTATATGAAATACTTCCCGGATCGGACATCAGCGTAGGCCATTCCATATTGTTACTCTCTATTGTATTGGCCGCATCTACAGGGTTCTCCGTTCCATCGCTACAGAGCCCGATGATTTCCAGTGAATGGTTCTTGTAACGCTGATAAATTGACGATACTGTAGGATGAAAAGCCTTGCTAAAGCTACACCATGATGCCCAGATATAATACAACGTCACTTTATGAGAAGCAACGATAGAACTGGAATTTATCGTATTTCCTCTATAATCAGTTGCGGTAAAATCGGGCATATACAAGTTAAATGTATCGAAGTTAAATCCACCCGGTGAATTTTGTTCGATACAAACCCAGCCACTCTTCTGCCACCAGGAAGAGGATGTAACAGCCTGCGGCAGATCGCCTGACAACATATTCCCTCCAAAATTCATATATTCCAGTTCTGTCAAGTTTCCAAGGGTTTCGGGTACAGTACCCGTCAACTGATTATCATCCAAGTAGCAATAGGCCAATTGCTTCATATTCCCCAATTCAGGTGGTATACTACCCGTCAATTGATTTCGGTACAGATGTAAGCTCCAAAGGTTTGTCAGCTTACCTATGGAAGCAGGAATTTCTCCTGTCAGCTGATTATAGGGCACATTCAAGGTCCATAACGCTTCAAGATTTCCAATCTCATCCGGTATAGTTCCGGTCAGATTGTTTGAAGACAGACTAATCGAACTTACCTTACCATTATTGTCCGTATAAATACCATACCATTCCGACAAATCAGCATCCGTACACCAGTTCGTATTATTCGTCCATGCATCACCGTTTGTCGCATCGTACAGTGCAATCAGAGCATCTCTCTCTGTCATTTCATCCTGTTCCAGCAGATTGTCGGTATCAACAGCCGAGAAACTGGTAATCACAGAACGTCCTACGGTAATGCTACGCTCTGTGGCCTTGGTAAGCGTCCGCTGCTGACCGTTTACATATCCAGTAATCTTAAATGTCATACCGTTACTGAATACCTGAGGAGGAACTACAAAATAAAATGAGGTAGCCTGCGAAGGAGATAAGGTTCTGGTGCCTCGAAGTACGATTTCACTGGCACTCTCCTGCCCTCCTCCCGAAACACGGAATTCAGGCGCATCGGAGGCTATATCTACCGAACCCCAGCCGGCAACAGCTTCCCCGTTATTACCCGACAATGAAATAGATGACACCTGCATGTTTCCTTTCAAGTTCAGGCGTACCAGTCCGCAAATCTGTAAAAAGCGGAAAGAGTTTGTAGTACTCTGAGCCACCATCGGACATATACCGGAAGCAAAGCTATCGAAACCGAACGGCTGTTCTTCCGACAGACGGAACGAAACGCTCGCACCAGATACTACAGCATCAGCCGCATACGGATAAAAGGCATAAAACGTATTACCTCTGACAGGCTTGTCGCTTTCAAACTGTGCCTCGTCGCCTGAGATTTCAGTCAGGTCGTAACGGGCAACCGAATCGGATGTATTGCTGAAAATACCGATGGCATCTCCCGTACTCCATACCACAGAATTACCGGAAAGAGAAGTACGACTCTTTACAATTGCCGATGTCGTAGCACGAACCGATTTCAAACTATTATCCTGACTGCCGGAAGGTACCACTTCATCTTGCTGACACCCTACAAGCAACAACAAAAATATGCCTAAAAAAAGAGTTATATGCTTCATAATTTACTGTGTTTTTCAAGATTATTACCAGTCTTCTTCATTCTCTATAAAGTCTTCTATGCTGCCGCCTGCCGAAGGAGTTTCTTCTTTTTTACCGTCTTGAGTAATCTCAATAACACGAACAAGCTCCTCTGCCCGAACCGTCACACTCCCCTTTCGCTGGGAAGTAGAAGTATTGGCTGCAACAATGATGATATTTCCCTCTATATTGATCCAGTCAGTATCGCTGCTGGTCAATGTATACTGGGTATTACTGTTTACAGTGAAGGCAAATCGCCCCCCTTCGGATGCTGCGGAGATGCTCGAAGGAGAGACTTCCAAATACACAGCTTTACCCTCTTGAACCACACGTACCGTACGGACCAGACTACCGTCTTCCGAAGTAACCGTGATAGTTGCCTCACGCGGTGTGGTCGATTCATTGGCACTTACCGTAAAGGTCGGATTCTTCCATTCACCCACGCCGGCCATGTTGCTGCTCAGCCAGGAAGCACTGCTTGACAAACGGTAACGGGTATTGGTCTCAACTGACAAAGTCAATGTCTGACTGTTGCTCGTCAGAGAGAAAGAAGACGGACTCACGTTCAAGATCAGTTCTTCCCTGCCCTCTTGAACCACACGTATCGTACGGACCAGACTACCGTCTTCCGAAGTGACCGTGATGGTTGCCTCACGCGATGTGGTCGATTCGTTGGCACTTACCGTAAAGGTCGGATTCTTCCATTCACCCACGCCGGCCATGTTGCTGCTCAGCCAGGAAGCACTGCTTGACAAACGGTAACGGGTATTGGTCTCAACTGACAAAGTCAATGTTTGACTGTTGCTCGTCAGAGAGAAAGAAGACGGACTTATGTTCAAGATCAGTTCTTCCCTGCCCTCTTGAACCACACGTACCGTACGGACCAGACTACCGTCTTCCGAAGTAACCGTGATGGTTCCCTCACGCGATGTGGTCGATTCGTTGGGTAATACCGTAAACACAACCTCTTCTTCCGCAGCCCCCGACAACGTCCGAGTCATCCAGTCTACTCCTGCACTCACCTGATAAGGTACATTTCCTTTCACCATAAAACGAACCGTACCACCTTCTGCCTGAATATCGAAATAATCCTGCGAAACAATCAGATAAGGAGCTTCTTCCTTTCCTTTTTGCAATACCTTCATCATACGTTCAACCCCATTGCCTGTCACGATAATATTGCCTTCACGCATCACCGATTCGGTATTCTCTTCCACACTAAAATATAAAGTTGACTGTTCCAGTCCCCTGCCAGCTACCTGCTTCAGCCAACTGACATCCGTCTTTACCGTATAACTGATATTGGCACTGACCTCGATGGAAAAGGTTCCACCCACAGCCTCACAGATGACAGGATCTGAAGGAACCAGAATCTCATCGACGGCATACTGACGAATGGTAAGCGTATCCGATACAGCTTCCGTTTCATCAACGAAAATAAAACGTGCCTCACGCATATCGTATGTATCATTAGGCTGTACCTCGAAATGCAGCGTATGGGTAGAAACTGCTCTCGAAGCCGGTTCACTCACCCACGTATACTCTGCTTCGGGCTTACAGATATACGAAACATTCGACTGTAACTGTACGTCTACCGTACCACCTCCGGCACCAACTTCAATCAAGTCATCTGAAAGAAGCAATACCTCCTTTTCCTTACCTTCCTGATAAATATGTACCGCTTCTCGCAGCTCTCCGCTACTAATTACGATACTTCCACTTCGTTTGTCGTAACCGTCGTTAGCCAATATACGAAAAGCCAGCACCGATTTTTCCAGACTCCGTGTAGAGATTTGCTCAATCCATGTATCCGAGGTTTCTACTTCGAAAGCAACATTCGCCTCCACTTCCACTTCTATCTCCGACTCACCGGCAGGAAGCTGATAGCTTTGCTGCGAAACAATCAATGCATCTTTCTGCTTTTGTGAAACGACAATCGTTTTCCTATTGTCTCCACACTCCAGGAAAACGGAAGCGCTGCGTTCATCCGTACCTTCGTTGGCTGCTACCGAAATGGTAACCGATGCCTCTCCCTGTTTTCCGGAAACTGGAGAAACTGTAACCCATCCTGTAGCACGCACGTTACCTATTGTAGCCGTCCAGTCGGCCGTAGCCGTAAAATGTACTGTAACCGCTCCACCAGAAGCATCCAGTAATGGATTCGTATCAGTTCCTTCGGCTAGCGTAATCTTGGCTTCAGGAGTTTCAGGTTCATCGGGTATCGTCGCTTTCTCTTCTCCAGTACAAGCCGACAATACCAACAAGAGTACAAACAGAGCTTTCTGCATCATTTGCATCTTACTCCAACGGAAAGAATCGTTCATAGATTTAAGATATTAAAAATGTGAAAACTTTTTCAGTAAAAACAAGATAGCCTATCGTCGCTTAAATTATACATTTTTTATCAAACATCAAAGTTTTTTATCACATTTTCTTTACATATAATAAAAATAGTATACATTAATTATAAAGTACTAATAGATATATTTCATTTTATATAAAAGAAATACAAGAAACGAAAGGCAGGCTAAAGAGAGGAAGAAGTATTAGCAAGAAAATTGACACATCATCTATGATATTTACCAAAGATAGGCAGAAGAAATAATGTAACAGAAAATTATCTTCAAGTAAAATATTGGTGAAAATATCAGGATATTTTTTCCAAGTTATATACAGAAATGCCTGAAAACGTCTCGACATTTTCCGAAAATTTGTACAAATTCCAAAATCTTTTGTACAAAAAATATCCCTTTACCTATAGTGTCTTTACTGAAAAGACAACACATAAGTAAAAGGATATCTCTATGTGGTCACCTCTTTCTTTTGAAATCTATATTACAAAAAGGAACGGAGGTATTATTTATTTCGCTCAATCACATAATCAATATAAGCAGTAAGTGCCGCACGGATAGCTTCATCAGCCGATTCAGGAAGCAAAGCCAGCGCTTTGTTGCGGTAGTCGTACATCACCTTTTCCGCATAGGCGATACCTCCCTCCTGCTTTACATAATCTACAAAACCTGCAATTTCTTCTTTCGACGCACTAAGCGAACGGATGCGTAACGCCAGTTCTTTCTTTGCTTCATCGGCACAGGTATTCAGCACATGCAGTGCCGGAAGCGTCAGCTTACCTTCCATCATATCATTTCCGGTAGGCTTGCCCAGTTCCTCATTGTCGAAGTAATCGAAGATATCATCCTTTATCTGAAAGGCAATGCCGATCATCTCACCAAAAAGAGCTGCCTTTTTTATTTCATCTTGTGGAGCATTTACCGAGATGGCACCACTTTCTGCACTTGCCGTAAACAGTGCTGCCGTCTTTTTGCGGATAACGTCGAAATAAATCTCTTCTGAAAAATCGTGGTTGCTGATGTTCACCAACTGAATAATCTCCCCTTCCGATAAGTTCTGTCCCAAGCGGGCCACAAGCTCCACCAGATCAATATGTTTGGTATACGAAGCATGACGCAGACTGGTTGCCAGCATATAGTCGCCTACCAGTACAGATACCTTGTTATCATAAAGTGCATTTACCGATGATTGTCCCCGCCGCTTGTTACTTTCATCCACCACATCATCGTGTACCAGACTGGCAGTATGGAGCAGCTCCAGCGACAATGCAGCATGTAAGGTGGAATCGTTTACCCCGCCATAAAGTTTTGCCATAAGCAAGACCAAAATGGGACGCATCATTTTTCCATTCCTCTGCTTGATATAGCCTAAAACTTCATTCAATAACGGAGTGGAACTTGTCAGTGAGGCGTCGAAAAGAGCCTTAAATTCGCTTAATTCCTTTTCTACGGGTTGCTTGATTACTTCTAACTTATTCATGGAGATTTATTTGGGTACAAAAGTAATAATAAAACAGCGAATACGGTATTTTTTTGTACTTTTACATAGAAAACTTAATAATTTTACACGAATGGAGAAACTATTTCTACTCGATGCGTATGCACTTATCTACCGTGCATACTATGCTTTTATCAAAAATCCGCGTATCAACTCCAAAGGTTTCAATACATCCGCTATTATGGGATTCGTCAATACTCTGGAAGATGTCCTGAAAAAAGAGAACCCTACCCATATCGGTATTGCCTTCGATCCTGCCGGACCGACGTTCCGCCACGAAGCTTTCGAGCAGTATAAAGCACAGCGCGAAGAAACTCCCGAAGTTATTCGCCTCTCTGTTCCTATTATTAAAGATATTATCCGTGCTTACCGTATTCCTATTCTCGAGGTACAAGGTTACGAGGCTGATGATGTCATCGGAACACTTGCAACCGAAGCCGGGAAACGGGGTATTACCACGTATATGATGACACCCGATAAGGACTATGGTCAGCTGGTGTCGGAAAATGTATTTATGTACCGACCCAAATATGGCGACAAGGAGTTCGAAGTAATGGGTGTAAAAGAAATCAAGGCCAAATTCGATATCGAATCACCTTTGCAGGTTATCGATATGCTGGGACTCATGGGTGATACGGCCGACAACATTCCGGGATGTCCGGGGGTAGGCGAAAAAACAGCCCAAAAGTTAATCGCCCAATTTGGAAGCATCGAAAACTTGCTTGCCAACACCGACCAGCTGAAGGGGGCTATTAAAACAAAAGTAGAGAACAACCGCGAACAGATTGCTTTCTCCAAATTCCTGGCTACCATTAAAACGGATGTTCCAATCTCACTCGACATGGAAGCGCTGAAACGTGAACAGCCCGACGAGGAGGAACTCCGCAAAATTTTTGAGGAATTGGAATTCCGTACTTTGTTGGACCGTATTCTCAAAACGGAGAAGAAAACAGCGGCTCCAACAGCCTCTTCTCAAAGCGATCTCTTTGGATTTTTTACGGACGAGAATGCAGGCGAGCAAAAAAATTCAAATCTCACGCGGTTAGAAGACCTGGATTTCGACTATCAACTCGTTGATTCAGAGTATAAAATAGACGAATTATTACAAAATATCGTTACAAAAGATTTTTTCAGTCTAGATACGGAAACCACGGGAACCGATCCGATAACCGCCGAATTGGTAGGAATGAGCTTCAGTTTTGCCAAAAATCAGGCATTTTATGTCCCTGTTCCGGCGAACCGTGAAGAAGCTTTGAAAATTGTTAATAAATTTAAATCAGCCCTCGAAAACGAAAAAACGCTGAAGATCGGACAAAATATAAAATACGATATGCTGGTATTGGGCAACTACGGTGTTGAAGTCCGCGGTCCGATGTTCGATACCATGATTGCACATTATGTACTCCAGCCCGAACTGCATCATGGTATGGATTATCTTGCTGAAGTCTATTTAAAATATGAAACCATAAAAATTGAGGAACTGATAGGCCCTAAAGGCAAAAACCAGAAAAACATGCGCGACCTCCCTCCTTCTTCGGTCTACAAGTATGCGTGTGAGGATGCCGACGTTACGTTGAAGTTAAAGAACGTACTGGAAAAGGAACTGGTCGCAAACGGTGTCGACGAATTATTCCGAAGTATCGAAATGCCACTGGTGCCGGTCCTTGCCTATATGGAACGCAATGGAGTACGTATCGACACGGAAGCACTGAAAGAAACTTCCCGACATTTTACGGCACGCATGCAACAACTGGAAGAAGAAGTTCATCAGCTTGCCGGCATGGAGTTCAATATCGCTTCTCCCAAACAGGTCGGTGAAGTGTTGTTCGACCGTCTGAAAATAACAGACAAGGCGAAGAAAACCAAAACCGGACAGTATGTTACTTCCGAAGAAGTTCTGGAAAGCCTGCGCGGCAAACATGAGATTGTAGGGAAGATATTGGAACATCGGGGACTGAAGAAGTTACTGGGTACGTATATCGATGCCCTTCCTTTATTGATTAATCCCAAAACCGGGCACATACATACTTCATTCAATCAGACTGTTACCGCCACAGGTCGACTCAGTTCCAGCAATCCGAACCTACAGAACATCCCCGTTCGCAATGAAGACGGAAAGGAAATCCGACGAGCATTTATTCCCGATGAAGGATGTGAGTTCTTCTCTGCCGACTATTCTCAAATCGAACTTCGTATCATGGCACACCTGAGTGGGGACCCTCACATGATAGAAGCCTTCCAGAAAGGACAGGATATTCACGCAGCCACTGCTGCAAAAATATATAAGGAGCCGCTGGAAAGTGTCACGCGTGAACAGAGAAGCAAGGCAAAGACTGCCAACTTTGGTATTATATATGGTATATCGGTATTCGGACTGGCAGAACGATTGAACATTGAACGGAAAGAAGCCAAGGAACTGATAGACGGCTATTTCGAAAATTACCCGCATGTAAAAGAATACATGGATAAAAGTATCCGGCTGGCACAAGAAAAAGGTTACATTGAAACAATCTTTAAACGTAAACGCTACCTGCCTGATATCAATTCACGAAATGCAGTTGTCCGCGGATATGCCGAACGCAATGCCATCAACGCACCGATACAAGGAAGTGCGGCCGATATTATCAAGGTGGCAATGATCCGTATCTATAAACGGTTCATGGAAGAAGGCATTCGCTCCAAAATGATTCTTCAGGTACACGATGAATTGAACTTCAGCGTCGTGCCCGAAGAAAAAGAAAAAGTGCAACAAATTGTGATATCTGAAATGGAAGCTGCTTACAAAATGAAAGCACCTTTGCGAGCAGACTGCGGTTGGGGTAAAAATTGGTTGGAAGCACATTGATACAGCCAAACTGTTAACGAATCTTTAAATGCTAACAAATTGCTAAAATATTCATTTTTTCTTATCGAAAAGTTAGCAACATCAAAAGGTTTTACTAACTTTGCAGCGTAATTAAAAACAAAAAGATAGTAACACCTTAAAATTTAAAGATATGAAAAAGATGAATTTACTCAAGAGTTTATTTGTAACAGTATTTGTTTTTGCCGCTAACCTTACAGTTTTTGCTAACAGTCCGGAAACTGAACTGATATACAATACTGAAGAAATAGATGGAGTAAAGATGTCTGAAACCGTCTACAAAATGAATGAAGGTATTCTGACAAATTTTGAAAAATATAACTATAAGTACAACGACCAGAAACAAGTTGTTGAAAACATACTGCAAAAGTGGGACGCAAGTAAGGGAGAATGGCGTAACAACATGTGTATCAAATATCAATACAATGAAGGGAGCACTACTATCCAATACTATAAATGGAATGAATCAAAGAAAGATTATATTCTTGTTCCGCAGATGACAGTAACAATGAATATGTAAAAACTGCATACAAAAAAAACAATATTTTCATAAACTCTCTAACTTTAAGAGGCACCTCGTGAGAAGCGCCTCTTTTTTGTTTATCTTCCAGCTATATCTGTTTTTAGCCTATATTATAACAATTTGTTACTAAAAGTGATATTCTGCACTCCATCTTAATTAATTTCAGATTTATATATTAACTTGAATTTAAACGAAGGTATTCCTGTCAGCTGCCCATAGTACTCCTGTTTTTGAATTTAAGACTATCTGCCCTTGTTACTATTAATATCTTATTTTCAACAGACAAAAAAGTAAGCTCTCCATAATTTTTCAGTAATAAAATAAGTATCATTTATATAAAAAATTCTATCTTTGCATAAATAAAAATATTTAATATATAGGAAACATATCATTTATATTTTGTTAATCTTAAAACTATAGATAAAATATATTTAAAAACTATTCTCTATTCAACCTATAAAGTAACAGACTATCAACAAATCAACACATAAAGTAACAAGTAAAAAAAGAACAACCTAAAACCTTAAAAGAACAAAGCCCATGAGATCAGACGACAGTTAATACTCTGCCCGGAAGAATAAACCAAGACTTAACAACTTCCTCATTTATCTATTTGCCAACATGGTTTATAACAAAAGTTGAATCTTTGACATGAACCAGTAACCTTATTATTTTATATGAAAAAAACAACATCTTTCAAGGTTCTATCTCAACAAGATAGATTAAACCTAAAATACCCTTTTAAGATGAGAACAAATCTCATTTTATTGGTTGGTACAATGTTTCATTTGGCAGTGCCTGCACTTGCCTATAGTGCTAATACACAACAATCTCCTGACGAGAGCGTCAAATCAATAGCTCCGGAAAATATACTCATTAAGGGTAGTATAAAAGACAGTAAAGGAGAAGCCCTTATCGGAGTGAATGTTAAAATAAAAAATTCTTCTAACGGAACAATTACTGATTTTAACGGTGAATTCTCGCTAAAAGCATCAACAGGTGATATTTTAGAAATATCGTATGTTGGATATAAGCCAATTACTTTAACGGTATCTCCCAATACTTCATACGATATCGTTATGAAGGAAGATACGGAAACACTTGAAGAAGTGGTAGTAACAGCCTTAGGTATCAAACGAGAAACAAAATCGTTAACTTATAACGTCCAGGAAGTAAAAAATGATGTAATTACAGCCGTAAAGGATGCCAGTTTTGTAAATAGTCTGACAGGTAAAATAGCAGGTGTAACCATCAACCAAAGTGCAAATGGTATTGGTGGCTCAACACGTGTCGTCATGCGTGGTACGAAATCATTGTTCGGCGATAACAATGCACTATATGTTGTAGATGGTATTCCCTTGTCATCCATGCGCTCTACACAACCGGAAGGTTCTTTTGAAATGCCGGATGGAGGTGATAGCGATGGTATCTCGAGCATCAACCCGGATGATATCGAATCAATGTCCGTACTGACAGGAGCTGCAGCTGCCGCACTTTATGGTGTATCGGGAGCAAATGGTGTTGTACTAATTACAACTAAAAAGGGTAAAGAAGGAAAACTTACCGTCAATTATTCAAATAATACACAATTTACAAGTCCATTCGTAACGCCACGTTTTCAAAATACTTACGGACGAAAAAATGATCTGGTATATGAAAGCTGGGGAAACAAATTGGCAACGCCTTCTTCTTATGACCCACTTGATTTCTTCCAAACAGGATTCAATGAGATCAATTCTATGAATGTTACAAGTGGAAGTGACCGAAACCAGACCTATTTTTCGGCTTCGTCTACAAACTCTCGAGGAATTATACCAAACAGTAAATATAACAGGTATAACTTCACACTACGCAATACAACAGAACTGATAAAAGACAAATTGACATTGGATATGAGTGCTTCTTATATTCTTCAGAACAATCATAATCTAATGGTACAAGGACAAGCCCATAATCCATTGGTTCCATTGTATCTTTTTCCACCATCTGACGATTTTACTAAATTCAAGACTTACGAGCATTTCAACCCTGAACGTAACTTCCCTACCCAAAACTGGACTTATGGGGAACAAGGCCTATCCATGCAGAACCCATATTGGATTGTTAATCGAGAACACTTCGAGAACAACAAAATGCGTTATATGTTTACAGCTAATTTAAGCTGGAAAATAACTGACTGGATGCAAGCTACAGGACGTCTGCGCGTCGATAATTCACAGGATACTTACGAGCGTAAAATCTCAGCCTCATCCAGTAACTTATTTGCTTCGAATTATGGTAACTACTTGAAACAAACTACCCAATACAAGAATTTTTATGCAGACGCAATTCTAAATATTGATAAGCGCTTCGGCAATTATGGCATCAATGCTAATATTGGAGCAAGTGTAACTGACGAAGTTTCCGGAGAAAAAATCGGTTATGAAGGACATTTGGCTAAAGTTGCTAATTTGTTTACCTTCGAAAATATTATCAAAAATGACCCGGAAACCCGCCCTCTCGACTCAAAAGGCGTACACACTAACACACAGGCCGTATTTGCGACACTGCAATTGTCTTATAAGAGTGCTGTATTCTTGGATGTAACAGGACGAAATGACTGGTTCTCTACTTTTGCATTTACTTCGCACAAGAACTCAGGCTTCTTCTATCCATCCGTAGGTTTATCGTTTGTTCCAACCGAAATGTTTGATCTGAGCCACACACCGATTTCATTCTTGAAGTTACGCGCTTCATACAGTGAAGTTGGTAATGCCCCTCAGCCCTATATGACATCTCTGGCCTATGGAATCAGCGGTGGAAACATAGAAAGTCTGCCATTCATCCCTGCAACTTTCCTGGAACCGGAACGAACAAAATCATTCGAAGTCGGTATGAATATGCGTCTGTTCCAAGATAAATTAAATCTGGATGTCACCTATTATAATTCTAATACCTATAACCAGTTCTTTACAATATCTATGCCTCCCAGTTCCGGATACTCACATTTCTATGCAAATGGAGGTAAGGTTAATAACTGGGGTATTGAATCAACTCTTACTTATAAACAACATATAAAAGATTTCTTATGGCATTCATCTCTTACTTTCACGATGAACCGAAATAAAATCAAAGAGTTACTTGATCCCAATACAATCAACCCGATTACAGGTGAAAAGATCGGGAGTATGCCTTATATCGATGTTTGTACCAATGATTCATATAAGCAACGTTTAACCGAAGGAGGTAGTATCGGAGATATCTATGTAACCGGCTTGAAGCGTGATCATCAGGGAGAGATATATGTAAATCCACAAAATGGGAGCATTCAGGCTGACTCTGAAAACTGGATTAAGGCAGGTAATGCAGATCCGAAATACAACCTTGGATGGAACAATACTTTCTCCTATAAGGGTATCTCACTGGGCGTCTTGATAGACTGGCGTATTGGTGGTGTATGCGTTTCTGCAACACAAGCCATGATGGATCGCTTCGGGACATCACAGGCCAGTGCCGAAGCACGCGACAATGGTGGAGTTGTTGTAAATGGCGGATTGCTAAATCCAGAAAGTTATTATTCTGTTGTGGGAGGAGGAACGACTGGACTACTGGCTTTCTATACTTATAGTGCTACGAATATTCGCTTGCGCGAAATGACATTGGGATATACTCTGCCTAATAAATGGTTTAACAATAAACTGAAAGATGTAACAGTTTCACTTATTGGCAAGAATCTGTTCATGTTCTACAACAAAGCTCCATTCGATCCTGAATTAGCATCTTCTACAGGTACTTATTATCAGGGTATAGACTACTTCATGATGCCGAGCTTACGGAACATTGGATTTAGTGTTAAACTTCAATTCTAACCTTAATTCGTAAAATTATGAAATCAATCTTTTTAGGGAAAATACAATACCTAGGGGCTACATGCCTACTACTGTGTGGGCTGAATGCCTGTACTGCAGGATATGAAGAAATGAATACCAATCCAGACAAGGTTACCGACGGAATGCTGGATATGGATAACTTACGTACAGGAGGCTCAATCAGTGCGATGCAATTAGATATTATTCCATGTAGCGACGAAGGCGCAAATGCATATCAGCGCGCACAAAACTTAGTGGGAGACATTTTTTCTGGATACATGTCCGGCAGCGACAACTGGAATAGTTCTTCTAACAACCAGACTTATAATCTTCGCTTTGGTGGATGGAGCGATGTACTTTTCTCCATTGCATATCAGAATGTAATGCCACAGTGGAAAAAAATAGCGACAGAGGAAGTCAAAGCAGAAGAACCTGTTACTTATGCCATCGGACAAGTTCTAAAAATAGCAGCTATGCATCGTGTAACTGATGCCTATGGTCCTATCCCCTACTTCAAATTCGGCGAAAGCCTTATGGTTCCATACGATTCACAAGAAAAAGTATATGAATCATTCTTTAATGAATTAACTGAGGCAAGTCAGATCCTGGAACAATATGCAACGGAGAATCCGTCAGCACGTCCGCTGAAAAACTACGATCTGGTTTACGAAGGAGATGTAAGTAAATGGGCAAAATTTGCTAATACATTAATGCTACGTTTGGCAATGCGTGTAGTATATGTAAAGCCCGACTGGGCACAGAAATATGCAGAGCAGGCTGTCGTAAAAAGTAAACTAGGAGTAATGACAAGCAATGCCGACAATGCACTTCTTCACAGCCATAATGGAATTACAGTTTATCATCCGCTCAATGTAGTATGGGATATGTACAAAGATGCACGAATGGGAGCTTCCATGGAATCATATTTGAAAGGATATAAAGACGCTCGCATTTCTAAATATTTTAGTCAGGCAACTACACCAGCCGGTGATTACCACGGAATGCGTAACGGAATCATCGTAGATAATATTGAAGGATATCGTGCCCTCTCCTGCCCTAATGTGCAAAAGACCGATCCTGTTTTATGGATGTGTGCAGCTGAAGCCTACTTCTTGAGAGCTGAAGGTGCTTTAAGACAATGGAATATGAATGGTGATGCTAAAGACCTATATGAACAAGGAGTTCAAACATCTTTTGAACAGCACTCTGCTGCTCTAGGAGATTATTTGACAGACGATACTGCTAAACCTGCTAAATTCGAAGATAAAGTAGGCAACAACAGTACAGAACCTCGTTCCACTATCACTCCCGTCTATAAGACAGAAGAAGGGTTTGAAGCAAACTTGGAACGAATCATTACCCAGAAATGGTTGGCAATGTTTCCTGAAGGCATGGAAGCATGGAGCGAATTCCGTCGTACCGGTTATCCTAAGATTTTCCCAGTAGTCAAGAATTACAGTGGAGGAACAATTGATACAGAAAAACAAATTCGTCGCTTACCATTTCCGCAAACTGAATACGACAACAATAATGAAAATGTCAAAAATGCTATATCTCTTCTAAATGGAGCAGATCATGGAGGTACTCCGTTGTGGTGGGACAAAAAATAATTTTTTAAAAATAGAATTGTTATGAAAAAGATATTATACTTCATTGTCATGTTATGTTGCACAGCCTTTGTTGCATGCGACAAGCAAACTATGCCAGAAGCTCTTACTGTGCAAGTACCTCCTACAAAATCGGAGGACTATTTCGAGGCTTTAAGGCAATACAAAGACTCTAAACATCAGCTCTGCTTCGGATGGTTTGGAAACTGGACAGCTACGGGCTCTGCAATGTCAACACGACTAGATAATGTACCCGATAGCGTAGATATCATATCTATCTGGGGAAACACTTACAATTTAACTCCTGAAATGAAGGCTGATATGGCTTATGTACAGCAGAAAAAAGGAACTAAAGTAATATTTACTATATTCGCACATACCGTTCCAGAAATGTTTATTGCAGAAGATGGCACCATAGATTATGCGAGTTATGCAAAATCATTAAATGATACTATTATCAAATACAATTATGATGGCATTGACTTCGATTATGAACCTAATTTTGGCGGAAGCGGCCCATTATGTAACAAAGACAATATGGAAGTCTTCATTCATGAAATGAGTCAATATGTAGGTCCCAAATCAGGAACTGGTAAAATATTAAGTATCGATGGAGAACCTTATCACATGAATCCAGGCCTATCCGAATATTTCGATTATGGTATTGTACAAGCATACAATTCAACAGGAGATTCCGATTTACAAAGCCGCTTCAACAAGGCAGCAGCAGTAGGATGGAAACCAGAACAATACATTTTTACTGAAAACTTCGAGAGTCTATGGCAAACAGGAGGTAATCCAAACTACCATGATAAATACGGAAATGTAATGCCTTCTTTGGAGGGTATGGCTCGTTTCACACCCGAACAAGGTCCAAAGGCTGGAGTTGGAACCTACCATATGGAATACGAATATCTGGCCTTACCTACTTACAAATATTTAAGACAGGCTATACAAATAATGAATCCTACTGTAAAATAACTATATAATCTATGAAAACTTTAAATACAATTCAACTTCTGATAGGTTTTCTGTTTTTCTTCCTGACCGGGTGCAAAAACGCAGAAGAATTAAGCCATCTGATCTATATGACAGGAACAGAAAAGACTACAGTCAGCAGAATAACAATTGATGGGCCGCAAAGTTTTGGCGTTAGTGCTACTTGTACGGCTAAAGCAGAACAAGATTTACGTGTTTCTTTTAGAATAGACAACTCATTGGTCGATAAATATAATAACGAAAAAGGTACTAATTACAAAGTCCTTCCAGAGCAATGTTATAACCTGGAAAAAAGCGAATCTGTTATAAAACAAGGTTCTTGTGTATCAACTCCTGTTATGTTTAATCTTACTACAACAGAAGGCATGGAGGACGGAGCAGTCTACCTTGTACCAATTTCGTTAGCTTCGGCCGAAGGATACCCTATATTGGAATCCTGTCGAACAAACTATATCGTGATAAACCGTACTATCATCACCAAAGTTCTGTCGCTGTCTGGAGGACGTTCATTGAATGTACCTAATTTTACAAAAGATCCTTCTTTGCAAAGCATCCCGCAAATAACAATGGAATGCCGCGTAAAAGTTAACAGTTTCTGTAATTTAGACCCATATATTAGTTCTATTATGGGTATTGAATATGCCGAAAACTTCTTGTTACGTTTTGGTGATGTCACCATTAAGAACAATCAGTTCCAGGTTACAGCTAAAGACCAGGTAACTCCTGAAATGACTTTCGATACAGGAAAATGGTATCACCTTGCCGTTGTCTTTGATGGGAACCAGTTTATTGTATATATTAACGGTGAGGTAGCGGCAACCAAACAAGCCACCAGAGGACCTGTTAATTTATACGATGGAGGAGACTTCCATTTTGGATTCTCATATAATGGACGTTTCTTAGATGGATTTATCAGCGAAGCACGTATATGGACCAGACCACTTTCACAAGTTGAGATTCAAGAAAATATGTGTTATGTACAGCCCGATTCAGAAGGTCTGCTGGCATATTGGAGATTTAACGACGGAGATCCCAAAACGGCTAAAGACTTTACGGGCCATGGATATGACGCACAAATCAAAACAGGTAATACTTTAGAATGGGCCGATGGCATTAAATGTCCAGAACCACAAAACTAATATCAACATGAAAATAACTTATCAACTTATATGGATGATATTCCTGCTAGCAGGAATATCATCAGGATTATCATCATGTAAAGATGATGAATCATCAGAGAATGAATGGAATGCTACATATGTCTACATTCAACGAAATGATTATTTAGTTCTCAACAACTCTACATTTAATCTAAAACACTCTCCCGGTGGAATTGCCGGAAATGTAGAAATAACTTTTAAACTGAAGATTCAAAAGCCTGCATCCAAAGATATTACAGGTATACTTCAGATTTCCGGAACGGGTAAAATCCCAGTATCTGCATTCAGCTTGAATACGGATCATCCTGTCATTAAAGCTGGTGAAACGGAATCGGAAGATATCATACTATCATTGTCTGATTCAGGTAAGGAAGAACTTGCTCAGACTCATGACTTATTAAGTGGAGAATTCAAAATTCAGCTTGTTAATCTACAAACTGAAAATGTAAATACCATAATAAGCACCAATTCTGCGCTCACATCAATTCCGTTCTCCTTAACCAAACAAGAATACTCAATAAATAATCTGGAAATAGGAACACCTGAGGATAGTCACCTAATGGAACGTACTTCATGGTATGTGCAAGCAGATCCTCAAGCACAAGGCAACGTTTCAAATGTAATCGACGGAAATGCCTATTCAGATATCGCTCAAGATAATGCCGGATTCTGGATAACAATTGATTTCCAGACTTCTAAAACCATTTCTGGCATAGTAACTAATCACTGGGGAGATGCTTACTGTCCGACCCAAATAGAATTATTTACTTCGGATAATGGTATAGAATGGAAAACAATGGGAATACTCGACGTGAAAGGAAGTATTCAAAACATCAAATTCATCAATTCTGTCACAACCAGACATTTGAAATATCAAATAGTTAAATTCCCAGCCAGAGTAGATGTCACCGAGTTTAATGTCTATGAAGTAAACTGATAATCAGGATATATAATTCGAAACAAAATTTCTGAATATAATAGCACATTAAATAATAACAAAAAAGCACCAAGCCGTATCAAAACTTTTATTTCAAGTTCTGATGCGGCTTTTGCACATTGTAAAAATACATTCTAACAGATATTTCCCGTAAATTAAGCTCAACAAATACTTACAAAAATATCCTATCAGAAAATTTAAAAGAGCCTCTTAGCAAAAGACAAAAAGAATGACTAACTTTGCAGGCTGAAAAAGATTGATAATTAATAAGGAAATAATATAAGCTTATGGCATTACAATGTGGTATCGTCGGTTTGCCTAACGTAGGAAAATCGACCCTTTTTAACTGTTTATCGAACGCAAAGGCTCAGGCAGCCAACTTCCCTTTCTGTACAATAGAACCGAATGTAGGCGTCATCACTGTACCAGACGAACGCCTGAACAAACTGGCAGAACTGGTTATTCCTGACCGTATCGTACCGACTACAGTAGAAATTGTAGATATTGCCGGATTGGTAAAAGGTGCAAGTAAAGGTGAAGGCCTCGGCAACAAGTTTCTTGCCAACATCCGTGAAACAGATGCTATTCTTCATGTTTTACGCTGTTTCGATGACGACAATGTAACACACGTAGACGGTAGCGTAAATCCTGTCCGCGATAAAGAAATTATCGATACAGAACTTCAGCTGAAGGACCTCGAAACAATAGAGAGCCGTATCCAGAAAGTTCAGAAACAGGCTCAGACTGGAGGCGACAAAGTGGCAAAACAAACTTACGAAGTATTGGTCCGCTACCGCGACGCACTGTTGCAAGGTAAATCAGCACGTACCGTACAATTCGAAACTAAGGATGAACAGAAAATCGCTCACGATTTATTCCTGCTGACTTCCAAACCGGTAATGTATGTCTGCAATGTCGACGAAGCCAGTGCTGTGACAGGCAACAAATACGTAGAACAGGTGCGTGAAGCTGTAAAAGAAGAAGGTGCCGAAATCCTGATTGTAGCTGCCAAGACAGAAGCCGATATCGCCGAACTGGAAACATACGAAGACCGACAGATGTTCTTGCAGGAAGTAGGACTGGAAGAGTCGGGTGTAAGCCGTCTGATCCGTTCTGCTTACAAACTGCTGAATCTGGAAACTTACTTTACCGCCGGAAAGATGGAAGTCCGCGCATGGACATTCCACAAAGGCTGGAAAGCTCCTCAGTGTGCCGGAGTTATCCACACCGACTTCGAAAAAGGCTTTATCCGTGCAGAAGTCATCAAGTACGACGACTTTATCAAATACGGCTCGGAAGCTGCCGTACGTGAAGCGGGTAAACTGAACGTAGAAGGTAAAGATTATGTCGTAGAAGACGGAGATATCATGCATTTCCGCTTCAACGTATAATACATCATACAATATTCCTATAAATCGGTCACCGCCTGGTGTCCGATTTATTTTTTTAACCCTAAAAACCATAAACCATGAACTATCTGATTATAGGTACCGGCGGTGTGGGAGGAAGTATCGCCGGATTTCTTGCACTGGCAGGAAAAGAAGTGACATGTATCGCACGGGGAAAGCATCTCGAAGGTATCCGCAAACACGGACTTCACCTGAAATCCGACCTGAAAGGGGAACATTACTTGAAAGTAAACGCTTGTACGGCAGAAGAATATCAGGGGAAAGCCGATGTCATCTTTGTCTGTGTCAAGGGATATTCCATCGACTCGGTCAAAGAGGTGATAGAACGTGCCGCTACGCCTCATACACTGGTTATTCCTATACTAAATGTTTATGGTACGGGACCACGTATCGGACGTCTTACTCCGGGAGTAACTGTACTCGACGGCTGCATCTATATCGTAGGGTTCGTATCCGGAGAGGGAGAAATCACCCAGATGGGCAGTATCTTCCGCCTGGTTTTCGGAGCACGGCCGGAACAAGGTGTTGCCCGGGAACGCATTGAAGCTATTGCCGAAGATGTAAGAAGTTGCGGCATTAAAGTAGACGTTTCCGACGATATTAACCGCGACACATTTATCAAATGGGCATTTATCTCGGCCATGGCATGCACCGGTGCTTACCACGATGTTCCGATGGGGGAAGTACAGCACGAAGGCGAAGTACGTGATACGTTTATCGGATTGTCCAACGAAAGTGCCGCCATCGGACGGAAAATGGGCATAGCCTATCCGGAAGATCCTGTTGCCTACAACCTGAAAGTTATCGACAAACTCGATCCGCACAGCACAGCCTCAATGCAGAAAGACCTTGCCCGCGGACATGAGTCGGAAATACAAGGTATGCTGTTCGATATGATTGACTTGGGAGAACGATTAGGCATTGATATGCCAACCTACCAGAAAGTGGCTCTGAAATTCAGAAAAGCATAATATGAAACATATTGTAGACATAGAAACCTGGGAACGAAGAGATAATTATAACTTCTTCCGAGGATTTGCCAACTCCTGGATTGCCATTACCAGTGAAGTAGATTGTACGGAAGCTTACATTCATGCCAAGGCCAATGGAAAATCCTTTTTCCTATATTATCTGTACGCTATCTTACGGGCAGCCAATGAGATCAAGGAGTTTCGTTACCGCTGGGATAAAAACGGTCAGGTAATCTACCACGATACCGTAGATGTTATCTCTCCTATCGCTGTACCGGGTAAAACATTTTATACGGTACGCATTCCTTATCATGCCGATTTTGAGACCTTCTATCAGGAAGCACGCCACATCATTACTTCCATTCCGAAAGATGGCGATCCATACGCTACAGACAAAGGAATCTACGAAAAAGGAGAATTCGATGTCATCCTGCTGAGTGCTACGCCGAAGCTTTATTTCACTTCGGTAACCTATACGCAGCAAGAAGTCGGACATCCGCTGGATTATCCGTTGATGAATGCCGGAAAGGCTATCATGCGCGAAGGAAGACGAGTCATGCCCGTAGCACTGACCGTCAGCCATGCGTTTGTCGACGGAGCACATATCTCGCTTTTCTTTGAGAAGGTAGAACAATACCTCAAAGAAATCGCCAGTAACCTACATTCATAAAACAAACAGGATCACAGCAATTTCATAGCCTAGAGCCGATGACCCATTCTTCGACAGACTTCTCAGCTTGCTGCGGTCCTGTTTGTCAATTCCAGCTTATTCCCGATTCAGGTAATCGCATAATTTCTGCGTTGCCCGTGCCCGGTGACTGATTTTATTCTTTTCTTCACTTCCCATTTCGGCAAAAGTTTCGGTATATCCTTCGGGAACGAACACCGGATCGTAGCCAAATCCCGAACAACCGCGTTTTTTTTCGATTATTTCGCCTTTTACCACGCCTTCGAAGAGGTGTTCCGCTCCTCCCTCGATCAGGCAAATAGCCGTACGAAATTGCGCTTTACGGTTGGACTTGCCTTCCAGTTCTGCCAACAGCTTTTTCATGTTGGCTTCCGAGTCGTGTCCTTCTCCTCCGGCATAACGTGCCGAATACACCCCGGGAGCGCCTCCCAAAGCCTCAACCTCCAGACCGGTATCATCGGCGAAACAGTCCAGACCATAATTTTTGTAAATATATTCCGCTTTCAATGCTGCATTCCCCTCCAGTGTATCTGCCGTTTCCGGAATGTCAGCCTCGCAATGAATATCTTTCAAACTCAGTACTTCGACCTTATCTCCTAAGATGGCACGTATCTCGTCCAACTTATGAGCATTGTTCGTAGCAAAAACCAATTTCTTTTTCATAATCAATATTATACTATCATTTTCCGTACAAAGATACATATACTCAGGCAACCAGCCGCTACTTCATGTCACCTATTTCTTGTGTACCTCCAGCAAGCCTCTCTCCTGTCTATACAAAAAAGCCCGGCTTCCTTACCGGAAACCGGACCCTTAGTGTGTAGCCTATATTAATTCAAAATAATTTCGTCTACAAATAAATAACCCGTCTTGCCTTTTCCTCCATGCCATGCCGGAATACTCTTTTCCGACAGCGCTTTTACTTTGACATAACGTGCCTTTACCGGAGTGAAAGTCAGTGTATGCTCATATACCTGATTCGGATCTGTTTCCTTCATAACCGGATAAGTTTCCGAAGCCACCTGCTTGAAGGTCTGATTGTCATCCGATACTTCTACTGAAATACCTCTGGCATCGAATATCCAGTCACCTTTCTCTACACAAGTATGTAAGGTCATCGAACTAATCTCAGTTGCCTCTTTCAAGTCGATAACAGCCTCCATGTCATTTCCATAGAAAGCAATCCAGCGACCGGTCTTATAGTTACGATTACCCGTCATACCGTCTACCAGAGTAATGGCACCGTTATATTCATACGCCTTGTTAATCGGCTGCAACATGGTGATTGGTTTTGCTGTCGACTTACAGAAAGAAATGCTGTCGCATGTAATGCGTGAAGTACCTTCCGGACGTATAGCAGCCATACGCAACACACAAGTCTTGTCAATGGACAAACCGTTTTCATACTTCAACGAAGCAGTTGTCGGTTCTGTACCGTCGAGTGTATAATACACAGGTGCATCGTCAATGGTATACGCATTTACATCCAGCTTTCCTGTTTCCTGATTAGGCTCAATCTTCACATTTACGTCGAAAATATGCGTTGCATAATTCCATCCCTTCAACTGATAAATCTTTGTCAGGCGGGCCGTACGCTTCAGGAAGCCTGCATAATCTTTCTTCTTGTCGGGAGTACTCCACTGCGTTTCACAAAGAGCAGCCATACGCGGTAACGTCATATACTGTACCTGAGCGAAAGTCGGCATATATTCCGTCCACACATTAGCCTGTACACCCGTAATGTATTTTTGTTCTTCCGGAGTCAACTCAGCCGGCATCGGCTCATAGCTGTATACACGGTCCATCGGGAGATATCCTCCGATAGCCAGCGGCTCGTTTTCGGTATCTTTTGCCTGATAATAATCGAAGTACAAATAGGTATTCGGAGTCATGATCACATCGTGTTTCTGGCGTGCAGCTTCAATACCGCCTGCTTCACCTCTCCACGACATAACAGTGGCATTCGGAGCCAGTCCGCCTTCCAAAATTTCATCCCAGCCGATTATATTGCGTCCATGTTCATTCAGGAACTTTTCAGCTTCTCCGATGACATAACTTTGCAGATACTCTTCTTTCGAATGTTTGCTGTCGCCCTTAATGCCCAGTGCCTTGATTCTCGCCTGACATTTCGGACAAGTCTTCCACTTGTCTTTCGGACATTCGTCACCGCCTACATGAATATATTTCGACGGGAAGATATCGATAATTTCACTCAGCACATCCTTGATGAACTGAATCGTCTGGTCGTTTCCTGCACAAAGCACATTATCGGAAACGCCCCACATCGTCCAGACTTTATACGGACCACCGGTACATCCCAGCTCCGGATAAGCAGCCAGCGCAGCCTGCATGTGTCCCGGAAGGTCAATTTCAGGAATCACGGTAATATAACGTTCTGCCGCATAAGCAACGATTTCCTTGGCCTGTTCCTGTGTATAGAAGCCGCCATACGGTTTACCGTCGTATTTACCCGAATTACGTCCGATAACCGTTTCGTCACGTTTCGAACCGATTTCCGTCAGTTTCGGATATTTCTTGATTTCGATACGCCATCCCTGGTCTTCGGAAAGATGCCAGTGGAAACGGTTGATGTTATGCAAGGCAAGCATGTCTATGTAGGTTTTGATTTCGTCCACAGTAAACATGTGACGACCCACGTCGAGCATCATACCACGATAGCTGAAACGCGGACTGTCGTTGATTTCCACAGCAGGCAATTCAATTGCTCCACCTCCTTCGTGCACAGAAACCGACTTACGCAACGTCTGGATACCATAAAAAACACCAGCTTCAGAAGGAGCGGTAATCACCACTTTCTTGCCATCCACTGTCAAACGGTATGCTTCCGGTGAATTAGCTTCCAGGCCTAGCTTCAGAACGATTCCGCTTTCTTTATCTCCTTCCTGTACCTTCAGGTCAATACCGGTCTGTTCCTTGATGAACGAAGCCAGAAACTCGGCATTCTTCTTC
>FR887833.1:0-680 GCA_000432735.1 Bacteroides sp. CAG:443 | reverse complement strand
GAAGCCAGAAAATCGGCATTCTTCTTCATCTTTTCATTACCTGCTGTGTAATAAATCGTTTCTCCGCTCTTCAGCAGAAAGCCACTTTGTTGAGGGGTTGTCATCTCCAATGGCATCGGCACTATCTGATAATCAGCTACAGCCGTCGGTTGTTCCGTACACGATGTGGCCAATATCCCGGCAAATGCCAGCCCCAAACAGTTTAATTTTGAAAATGGTTTCATAAAAGTTAAATATAAAGGTTAGTATTCAAATTTATTCATGATCCATAGAGCAGATATCACTTAACTGATGTATGCTCACCGTAAGATTTTCCAGTGGACTGCCGTCACCCGATGTCACCCTGATCTTCCGCGACACACCGGGAAGTAAATCAAAGAAGTTGTCCGAAAAACGGACTCCCTGAATCGGTACTTCTATAAATACATCACGAGCCAGCTGATCCGATTTCAATGTCAGTTCATAAGCACCGTCCTTCTTTTTCATTTTATAGCTAATCTTTGCCTGAGGCAAGTGCTGCGATTTGGGAAAGACGGGATAATAAACCTCATCCGAAAGAACCTGCCGACTGTTTGCATCCTTCAAGGTCATGTGAATAAACGAAGTTGTGGTATCACATGCAGCAAAAGCCTGATTCCAGTCCTCTTCATAAAACAATACGGAAGAATTAATCGGTAATT
>FR887832.1:71908-74503 GCA_000432735.1 Bacteroides sp. CAG:443 | reverse complement strand
GCAAAAAGTACTTTGGTATTTTCATTCATCGGGTATGAAACTGTAGAAATGCCCGTCAAAGGTCAGAAAGTAATCAACGTCGATTTGAAAGAATCTTCCGTAGCCATTGATGAAGTTGTTATTGCCGTACCTTATGGTACCGCAAAAAAATCTACTTTCACTGGTTCTGCCAGCGTTATCGACAAGAAAATTGTAGCTGCATCACAGGTTTCAAGTGTATCAAAAGCCTTGCAGGGAACTGTAGCCGGTTTACAGTCGTTCTCTACCAGTGGACAACCGGGTGAAGACGCCGATATCTATATCCGTGGGGTAGGTTCTGCAAATGCTTCACAAACCCCATTGTATGTAGTCGACGGTGTGCCTTACGATGGCAAACTTTCATCTATTTCTTCACAAGATATTGCTTCTGTTACAGTTTTGAAAGATGCCGCTGCTGCTTCTCTTTACGGTTCTCGTGCAGCAAACGGTGTCATCATGATTACGACCAAACAAGGACAGAATGGTTCAGCCCCAACTATCCAGTTATCGGCTAAGTACGGTTTCTCAAGCCGTGCCGTACGCGATTACGACCAGTTGAGCACAGATGATTATTTCATGTTGCAATGGGAAGCATTGCGTAACAGTTACATCGACAATGGTTCAGACCCAGTTGCCGCAGCTCAGAAAGCTTCTTATATTGTTGCTACGACTCAGACAGGTGGTCTGGGTATCAACCCTTATGGTACAAATTATCCACAACCGGTAGGAACAGACGGAAAAATTGTAGCTGGTGCCACTCCGTTGTGGAACGACAGCTGGGAGGATGCTTTGTCGCAGAATGCACACTACGCCGATTTAAACGCAAGCGTTTCAGGAGGTAGTGAAAAGACTAAATATTATTTTTCTTTAGGCTACTTGGACGATCAGGGAGCCTATATCTGTTCCGGATTCAAGCGTTACAACTTGCGTTCGAACATTACTACCGATTTGCGTAAATGGTTGCAGATAGGGCTGAATGTATCTGCTACCCATTCTATCCAGAACTATCCGAAACAGAACGATACAGCCATCGGTAATATCGTACTGGCAGCACGCGATATTCCTTCTTTCTATCCGGTTTACGAACGCGACATGACAACCGGTGAATATATTCTGGATGAAAACGGGAACCGTGTTTACGATTACGGTACATACCGTAAAGGTTCGTACAAAGGATACAACTTTGCACAATCTATGTTGTATGATAAAAAGGAATACAAACGCGATGCAGCTTCTATCCGTGGCTATTTACAGCTTACTCCGTTCGAAGGATTAAGCTACAAAATGTCACTGAACATCGATTACGACAGTATGTTTACACACAACTATAGTAACCCAACTTACGGCAAGCAGCCGTTGACGGGTAGTGTAGAAAAAGGAAACGACCGTACTACCGGTATGACTTACAACAACGTCATCAACTGGAACCACACGTTCAAGGAGGATCACGATGTTCGCTTGATGGCAGGTCAGGAGTATTACGAATACAATACTTCCAATTTCTCCGGTTCAAGAACCGGTGTCATCACCGACGGCTATTATGAACCGGATGTAGCTTCTACATTAAGCAGCTTTGGCGGAAACAGCGACCAGTACAAACTGTTGAGTTTCTTCGGAAGCGCTGAGTATTCATATCAGAGCAGATATTTCGTATCGGCTTCGGTACGTACCGACGGTTCTTCACGCTTCCACCCGGATAACCGCTGGGGTACCTTCTGGTCTTTCGGTGGTTCATGGAAGATTTCACGTGAAAAGTTTCTGGAAGCAGCGAGCAATAAGTGGCTGACCAACCTGACACTCCGCGCCAGCTATGGTGCGCAAGGCAATGACAATGTAGGTTATTACGCTTATAAAGCACTTTATGCTATCGGTAGTTCACTGGGTGAATCTACCTTGCACGCTTCACGTTTGGAAACGCCTGATTTGAGCTGGGAAACGAACCTGAACTTGAACATAGGTTTGGACTTCGGATTCTGGAGCAACCGACTGAACGGTACCATCGAGTTCTTCCAGCGTTCTTCTAAAGATTTACTGTTTGCCCGCGATCTGGTTCCGTCGGGAGGATTCGCAAGCATCGATGCCAATATCGGTAAGCTGAAAAACTACGGTTGGGAATTTACCATCAGCGGTACTCCGGTCATGACAGAAGACTGGACCTGGAAGCTAAGTGTAAATGCCACTACCTATAAAAACGAAATTGTTGAACTGCCGACCGAAGTCATGTGGCAGAGCTCTAAGAAATGGGTAAAAGGCGGTTCGTTGTACGATTTCTGGTTGTATGAATGGGCTGGTGTAAATCCGGAAAACGGTAAGCCGCAGTGGTATTACACAGCCAAGGACGGCAGTCGCCAGATTACAGAAGATTACTCGAGCCTGACACCGGACGATAAGGTAAAGGTGGGTAGTTCACTTCCAACACTGAGCGGTGGTTTCCAGTCAGACCTGACCTGGAAGAACCTGTCGCTGTCTATGTTGTTCTCTTATGCTATTGGCGGTAAGCTGTACAACAACGACAAGATACAGATGATGAGCGTTAAGGGTGGAAACGGTAGCTCGATGAGCGAAGACATGCTGAAC
>FR887832.1:23450-71878 GCA_000432735.1 Bacteroides sp. CAG:443 | reverse complement strand
GCGGAACCGCTGGACTCCGGAAAACCGATACACAGATATTCCACGTCTGTCGTACGACCAGACCAGCTATTTCACCAGCACTTCAAGCCGCTGGTTGGTAAACCGTTCGTTCCTGCGTTTGAAAACAGTTACATTAAGCTATACCTTACCTCAGAGATGGATACACTTTGCCACACTGAAAGATGCCAGCATCTTTGTTCAAGGTGAAAACCTGTTGACATTCAGTCACCAGCAAGGTCTTGATCCTGAACAGCCTATCAGCGGTGTCGTATCATATCGCTATCCGGCTATGAAGACTTTCTCATTCGGTATTAATGTAACTCTTTAAAAAATTTGACGAAATATGAAATTCAATTATAAAAATATATGCCTTACCGCACTGGCTGCCTGCACCGTTACAGCCTGCGACCTCGATACAGCTCCTACAACTTCACTTGAAGCAAATGCTGTATTCAAAAATCTGGAAAATGCCGACCGTGTAATCAGAGGAGCTTGGAACTATATTTTTAATTCCGGTTCTACCTATGCTTCCATCGGCTACGGAGCCATCATGATAAACGATGATTTTGCCGGCTCCGATGTAGTAAGAACTACCAGTTACGGTTATTCTTCCAGCTATAAACTAACCAACGGCTACGGACGCGGAGAAATAAACGACGTAATGTGGGACATGGTGTACGATCCAATCAATAACTGCAATGCCGTTCTCAAGAACATCGACGGTATTTCGGGAGATCAGGAAGAAAAGAACCGCATCAAAGGACAGGCTTATGCTACCCGTGGTTTCTTGTATATGTTGCTGGCAAGCCACTATTCTTTTGCTATCGACAAAGATCCGGACGCTGTATGCGTACCTATCTATACAGAACCAACCAATTACGATATGGCTACAACTGGAAAGCCAGCTGCAAGTGTATCGGAAGTATACGAACAAGCCTTGAACGATTTGAAATGGGGATATGACCTGATTCCAGCAGATTATAACCGAGGATCGAATGCAACGGATCAATACAAGATCGACCACATTGTCGTAACAGGTTTGAGAGCACGCGCCAGCTTATATGCCCGCAAATGGGAAGATGCTTACAAGTATGCAGACGAGGCCATGAAGTTGAAGAACAACTACCTGATGAGTGAAGCAGAATACAAGTCTGGCTTCAACGATGCATTGAACAAAGAATGGATGTGGGGATACTCTTGTACACTGGATGATAACCTTCCTGCCTATAACTTTTATTATAAAGATACTACAACTCCAGACGGTGGTTACACCAACTTTAATACAGACCCTCACTTTAAGGAGCTGTTCGACAAGAATGATTACCGTAGAGATTTGTTCAAATGGGGATTGAACACAGGTTACGGCGAATGTGCCATGCTGAACTATAAGTTTCTGTTTGCCGATATCAACAACATGCTGGGAGATGTCATTATGATGCGTGTGGCAGAAATGTATCTGATCAAGGCAGAAGCGGCGGCACATATCAATGGCAAGACAAGCGAAGCTCAGGCTTTGCTGAAGGAATTGCGTGATGCCCGTATGAAAGAAGGATTCGAATCGCCTGCCGTTACGGCAACAGGCGACGAGCTGTTGAAGGAAATCTGGCTGGAACGCCGTAAAGAGTTGTGGGGAGAAGGTTTCTCGCTGACCGACATTATCCGTAACCAACAGTCGGTAGATCGTAAGAAATTCGAAGAATATGCAATGGCTGACATCACACACGACAGCAAAGGACAAGAAATAAGAACACCTAAACTGGATGAGAACGGTGATGTAATTCTAGCTCCTAAAAATGCAACAGATGAATATAAAGAACAGAACTGTATGCTTATAAGTGGACATTCTACTCTAAAATTTCCTGATGAATCAGACTTCGAGGCGAACAGTAAATATTATCTGTTCCGCATTCCGGAAAAAGAAGAGCTTCAGAACCAAAATTTGTACAACAATCATCCTAAATTGGACTTCTATCGATAAGCCGTAGCTCTATCATATGAAATCCTCCCAAGTGAAAGGTAATACCTTCTCTTGGGAGGATTTCTTTTATTTATTAATTTTGCAGCGATTTCAACAAGCTGTTTATATCTACTGCAAGCTTTACTTACCTGTTTGCAGTCGAACCCTATAAAATATTACAATGAAAATAAGAAATATAGATTTAGGCGACAAGCCCGTACTGCTCGCTCCGATGGAGGATGTAACCGATCCCGCATTCCGCTTGCTATGCAAAGAGTTCGGAGCCGATATGGTGTATACCGAATTTGTGTCGAGCGATGCCCTGATTCGTTCGGTAGGAAAAACCATGTTAAAACTGAATATCAGCGATGCAGAACGCCCGGTTGCCATTCAGATATATGGAAAAGATACCGATACCATGGTGGAAGCAGCACGTATCGTAGAACAGGCTCATCCAGATATTCTGGACTTGAACTTTGGCTGTCCGGTAAAACGTGTAGCTGGCAAAGGAGCCGGTTCAGGAATGTTGCAGAATGTTCCGAAAATGCTGGAAATAACCAAGGCTGTCGTAGATGCCGTCAAGATTCCGGTAACGGTAAAAACCCGTCTGGGCTGGGATGCCGAACACAAGATCATCGTTGAACTGGCAGAACAGTTGCAGGATTGTGGCATTGAAGCACTGACTATCCATGGTCGTACCCGGGCACAAATGTATACCGGCGAAGCCGACTGGACGCTGATAGGTGAAGTGAAGAACAATCCACGCATGCACATTCCGATTATAGGAAATGGTGATGTCACCACTCCACAACGGGCAAAAGAATGTTTCGACCGCTACGGGGTGGATGCCATCATGATTGGCCGTGCCAGTTTCGGACGTCCGTGGATCTTCAAGGAAGTAAAACATTTCCTGCAAACCGGCGAGGAACTCCCTCCTTTATCGTTTAAATGGAAAATGGATGTACTGCGCCGTGAAGTGCAAGACAGTGTCAATCTGCTCGACGAACGCCGGGGTATCCTGCATGTCCGCCGTCATCTGGCAGCATCTCCTTTATTTAAAGGGATTCCCAACTTCAAGGATACCCGTATTGCCATGCTGCGTGCAGAAACACTGGCCGACCTGAACGGTATACTCGACCACATAGAAGAAACGTTCGGAGAATAAGCATGTTTATCCCATCAGTTTAAAAACTGGTGAGATAAACCATCGTTTGTACATCAGCGTAGCAAGATTATACACAAAGAAAGCTGATACAAAACCTACAATGGCATCAAGCAGGTAATGCGCCTGAATATAGACTGTAGCACAGCAAAGAAGAATATAGAAAGGGGCCAGCACATAGGCCAGTTTCTTGTTTACACGCCATGCCATTATCATCACAATGGTAGAAATTCCCACATGCGAACTGGGAAAAGCTGCTGTAGGGCGCTCTCCTACTTCCTGAGAAGCTTCTACCAACCGATAGAAAAGTCCATGTTCAAATCCGGGACCCGGAATCAGATAGTCATTCGTATTGAAGTAATCGCCGATAGCGGGGAAAATACAGGCATTCACCTTATCCATACCTATAGCTGGAAAATAGAACTGAGGCCCTGCCACCGGCAACATGATATAAACAAAATAATAGATGAAAAATGAAGTGACCAGTACGAAACAAATCTTTTCAAACCACTCAAAACGCTTCAGGAAATAATAGACCACCACAACCAGTATCATGGGATAATAAAAGAAATATCCCATATTGAAAGGCTCACTGAACCACATGGACGGACAATGTTTGCTGAATTCTACCGCCGGTTGACAACCGAACAATATCTGTTCGGCGTGAGCAAACACGTAATCCAGATTGGGAAACAAACGGTTAAACTCGAATGTGTCGGGATACCAGTAAGCAAGCAGACTCATCTGTACAGCCATACGTATAAAGGCTGTCAGACGACATGGAAAAGCTTGATACAGAAATATCAGGACAAACGTCAGAATAACAATACCCAGACGCTCCAGCAACATCATGCCGGGATGGTCCATACGGGGAAACTGCAATAATATCAGCAAGGATGTCAAAGCGTTATATATCAAACTGATTGTTTCTACAGCAAACAGCCCCCTTCCACTTTCTACGCGTTCAAATAGTTTTATAGCCATTTCTCCTTCTTATACCATGCAATAATCTCTTTTACACCTCTCTCCAACGGGTATTCTGCCCGATAGCCTAGTTCTTTTTCCAGTGGGGCAATATCACATTGCCAGTTGCGCTGCTTCATGATTTTATATTTATCCAAATTTAAGGTACTCGATTTGTGGAACAAGCGGGCGACGTTTTCCGCAACAAACGATATTACCTTCAGTAAAGCCAGGGGACACGTAAAGCGTATCAGCCAGGGGTTTCCCAATTCCTTGCGGATCAAATCGGAAAACGTACGACTGCTATAGACATGTCCGTCACTTACAAAATAAGCCCGCCGTACAACTTGTTTTTCAATGGCAAGATATACGGCCTGAACCAAGTCCTTCACATAGACAAATGTAATATCTTGACGACGGAATCCCGCAGCAAAATCCACATGCCGTGCAATGGATTCTGCCATCAGAAAGTAATCTCGTTCACGGGGACCATAGACTCCGGTCGGGCGGAAAATGACATAAGGAAAGTCTTTCATGGTGTGTAAATACTCTTCCGAATGTAACTTACTTACTCCATAGGCAGTATTTGGCCGCGGAACATCCTGTTCACAAATAGGAGAATAATCTTTTTCCCGAATCGGTCCGAACACACTTAGCGAGCTGATATAAACAAACTGCTTGGGAACCATTTTCAGACGCATCAGTGTTTCAATAAAATGACGGGTAGCCCAATAGTTGCCGATTTCAAAATCGGCCTTGTCCAGACATTTGGTCACTCCTGCACAATGAATGATATAATCCCATCCACCATGCTCCAGCTTATGTTTCTTCAATTGTTCTTCCAAACGGTCAGAATCGGTAAAGTCCAGTTCAGCAAAACGAATACGAGTATCCTGCAAATATCGTCGGCTACTGCTCTTGCGCACGCCCGCCCATACTTGCATGTCACGCTCCAATCCTGCTTCCACCAGAAAACTTCCGATAAAGCCGCTAGCTCCGGTTACCAATACTTTTTTCTCCATGCGACAAAGATAATAGTTTCTCATCTTTCTACCTTAAAATATAGTGAGTTATTGATTCTTTATTCCATTTATTTTGCTTACTTTGTAAAAGAAACCTCTGCTTGATATGCGTTCGAAATATCGTCCGAAAGATGGCAGTAAATAAAATATTACGATTATGGCTAAGAAAAAGAAAGAAAAAAAAGGCGGAAAACGTATGAAAAAGAAAGAACTGGCAGAATTGCTGGTTAATTATTTCCGCATCAAGCCAATGGAGAGCTTCAGCCTGAAGCAGTTATTTACAGGATTAAACCTGACTACACATCCATTGAAAATGCTTTGCGCCGACATCGTTCAGGAAATGGTAGAAGATAATTTTTTGATAGAGACAGAGAAAGGACATTATAAACTGAATGATAAGGGGCAGATCATGACAGGCACTTTCCTGCGCAAAAGCAACGGAAAGAACTCGTTTATCCCCGATGATGGCGGTGAACCTATCTTCATTGCCGAACGCAACTCGGCACATGCCATGAATAATGACAAGGTGAAAATTGCACTGTGTGCCAAACGTCGGCGCCATGAAGTGGAAGGTCAGGTCATTGAAATACTGGAACATGCCAATGCAAACTTTGTGGGTACACTGAAAGTGAGCAAGAACTATGCTTTCCTGCTAACGGAAACCAGTACACTGGCAAACGATATTTTCATCCCGAAAGAAAAGCTAAAAGGTGGCAAGGACGGTGACAAGGCAGTGGTCCGCATTACGGAATGGCCGGAGGAAGCTAAAAATCCATTCGGTGAAGTCATCGATATCTTGGGTAAGGCAGGTGAGAATACAACCGAAATGCATGCCATTCTTGCCGAATATGGCTTACCATATACTTACCCTCAATCGGTAGAAGCCGCCGCCGATAAGATCTCAGCTGAAATCACTCCCGAAGATTACGCAGAACGTGAGGATTTCCGTGATGTCGTGACTTTCACTATCGACCCGAAAGATGCCAAGGACTTCGACGATGCGCTTTCTATCCGCCAGCTTAAACCGGGACTTTGGGAAGTAGGCGTACACATTGCCGATGTTTCACATTATGTGAAAGAGGGTAGCATTATCGACAAGGAGGCTGTAAAACGGGCAACGTCTGTTTACTTGGTAGACCGTACCATCCCGATGTTACCCGAACGTCTGTGTAACTTCATCTGCTCGCTCCGTCCCGACGAAGAGAAACTGGCTTACTCTGTTATCTTCGATATGAACGAAAAGGCTGAAGTAAAAGACTATCGGATTCGTCATACCGTCATAAAGTCGAATCGCCGCTTTACTTACGAAGAAGCACAAAACATTATCGAAACGGGAGAAGGCGATTATAAAGAAGAAATTCTGGAACTGAATCGTCTGGCCCAAATTTTACGGGATAAACGAATGGCTGCCGGTTCTATCAACTTCGACCGCTGTGAAGTGAAGTTCGAGATTGATGAGAAAGGCAAGCCGCTGAGCGTATACTTCAAGGTTTCCAAAGAAGCAAATAAGTTGATTGAGGAATTCATGCTGTTAGCAAACCGTACGGTTGCCGAACACATCGGAAAAGTTCCCAAGAACAAGAAACCGAAAGTATTCCCTTACCGTATACACGACTTGCCCGATCCGGATAAGCTGGACAACTTGAGTCAGTTCATCGCCCGATTTGGCTATAAGATACGTACTGGAGGCAGTAAAACGGACGTTTCAAAGTCTATCAACCGTCTGTTGAGCGATATTGAAGGTAAGAAAGAACAGAACCTGATTGAAACCGTTTCATTGCGTGCCATGCAGAAGGCAAGATATTCTATTTATAATATCGGGCATTATGGATTGGCATTCGATTACTATACGCATTTTACTTCTCCAATTCGCCGTTATCCGGACTTGATGGTACACCGCTTGCTTACACGCTATCTTGCCGGAGGTCGCAGTGCTCAGGCCGACAAGTATGAAGAACTGTGCGAACATAGTTCTGCTATGGAACAAACGGCTGCCAGTGCCGAACGTGCTTCCGTGAAGTACAAACAGGTAGAATTTATGAGTGAACGTATCGGCAATGTATACGACGGTGTTATCTCTGGAGTTACCGAATGGGGACTTTATGTGGAAATCAACGAAAATAAATGTGAAGGTATGGTTTCCATGCGCGACTTAGGCAATGATTATTATGAATTCGACGAAAAGAACTATTGCCTGATCGGTCGCCGCCATCATCGTAAGTTCAGCCTGGGTGACCCTGTTAAAATCAAAGTGGCACGGGCTAATCTGGAAAAGAAGCAACTGGATTTCGTACTTGCTGATGAATAAGCAGTACTTTAAAGACCTTCATCCGTTGGATATAAAAAGAGGCTGCATCAAAATGAAAAGCTGAGATAGGTTTACTTATAATCTATCAGTTACAACATAAAAATCTCCTACTTTAGTCTTTGTTTTCTTCAATTGCAGGACTAAAAGTAGGAGATTTTTTACTTCTAAGTTTCAATCTATAAGATTTTTACTTTTGCAATTCTATTTTGAGACGGCCTCTTTTTATTTTTCTTTGCAAACTACCACATTCTCGCACTGGCGTTTATTTCTTCAGCAAACGTTTGCTCAGGAAACGAACCGGATACCAGACCGACAAGAAACCGACCAGCAGTACGGTTACAAATACTATTATAACATCCGAAGCATGAACGCTTACCGGATAAGCATCGACCACAAAGCTCCCCGAATCGCCTAATGAAATCAGGCCATATTCCTGTTGAAGCCAGCATAGCAGCAATCCCAATATCACGCCCGCCAAAGCTCCAAAAAGAGAAATCATACGACCCTCGAACAAGAATATACGTACAATCTGCCTGTCACTGGCCCCCAGATTACGCAAGGTCACCACATCATCACGCTTGTCGATAATCAACATCGAGAGTGACCCGATGACATTGAAGCAGGCAATCATCAGAATGAAAGTAAGGAACAAATACGATATCAGCTTTTCTATTTCCATGATACGGAACGTATCAGCTTGCTGTTCATAACGGTCCTGTACACGAAAGTCGTCGCCCAGCAACGTTTGTATGTGTTTCTTTACGGCATCTGTATCAGCTCCGTCCTTCAACTTCAGATTAATCGCACTCACTTCCGTAGTATATTGAAACAGTTTACGGGCAAAATTCATGGAAGTAAGTATATAAGAAGCATCGTATTTCTCCTGATTTACAGCAAAGACCAAACCCGATGAAAACAAATTGCCGGTCACAAACCCAGTGGAAGGATTCGCCATATTCACCTTCGCACCTCGGCGAGGAGCATATATTTCCAGCGGATCGAGGAAACGGATACCCGACCCCAAAGTAGAAAGTAGCTGAATGCCGGGTATTGCATAGTCTACCACTTCGTCATGCAGCAACAAGTCACCCCTCCCGAAAAGTATGCTGTCTATAGGAGTAAGCTGGTCAAAATTATCTTCTACCCCTTTTATCACCGCCATTGCCTGCCTGCCCTGATACTGAACCATCACGTTGTCTTCCAATGATTCAGAATAGACGGCTACTTCCGGCAACTCTTTCAACTGAAGTACTCTCTTATCCTGTCCGTCAAATACTTTACCACGGACTGCCGTAATTTTCAGTTGCGGATCGAATGCCGTAAAAAACGTCTCTACCAAGTCCTGAAAACCATTGAACACAGAAAGAGTACACACCAATGCCAGCGTAGCAAGTGCCACTCCACAAACAGAAATGGTTGAGATCACATTTATGGCATTATGTGATTTTTTAGAGAACAAGTATCTTCGGGCTATATAAAAGGGGAAATTCATGGCATATTAATTTTTCACCACAGGCTATATCCTCATCTTTTTTAAAGACAAGCAAATACAACCTGTGGTGAACAACAAGAATTATTTTTTCAGCAATTCATCAATATGAGCTGCATAATCCAGTGAATCGTCGACAAAGAACTTCAGTTCCGGAATGATACGCAACTGGTGACGTACCCGGTTACCCAGTTCAAAACGAATGGATTTCATGTTATCATTGATGTTTTTTACAATTTCCTGACTGCGTTCCGAGGGGAATACACTAAGATATACACGCGCATAGCTCATATCAGGACTGATACGTACTACGCTGACCGAAACCAGTACTCCGTGCATCGCTTTGGTCTGTAACAGGAATATATCGCTCAGCTCTTTTTGAATAAGCCGGGCAATCTTATTTTGTCTGGTTGTTTCCATATCAATTATTACTTTTTACGTATAATGGTCAGCCCGTCGCGCAAAGGCAAGATCACTTTCTCCACACGTGCATCGGCCGCCACCAAATCATTAAACTTCTTAATTCCGATCGTCTGCGTGTCTGTGTGATGTGGTTCAGCCTCTAGCACGTGACCATCCCATAAAGTATTGTCGGCAATAATATAACCACCGGAGTTCATCTTTTTCAGAATCATCTCATAATACTCCACATAGAAACGCTTGTTACCGTCTACAAAAGCAAGGTCGAAAACCACATCCATGTCAGGCACTATTTTCAGCGCATCACCGATATAAAATTGAATCTTATCAGCATACGGAGAGTTCTCCAGCCATGGACGAGTAAAATCTTCCTGCTCGTCGTTTATCTCGAAAGTATGGAGCATAGCCCCTTCTTCCAGTCCTTCTGCCAGACAGAGTGCGGAATATCCGCTGTAAGTACCTATCTCAAGCACTTGTTTCGGACGAATCATCTGTACAAACATTTTCAGCATACGTCCTTGCAGGTGTCCGGAAGCCATACGGGGACGCAGAAGTTTTACATGCGTCGCCCGGTACAATGCTTTCAGATAATCTCCTTCTTCATCTATATGCTGAAGTATATACTCATCAAGAGCGTCCGTTTCTTTCATACATTATTAATTATAAGTAACGGTTACGGTTAGGTAATACATAAACATCTTCACTATCCAGTACATCACCCACCTGGTTGATTTCAAGGAATGAAGTATGAGTACCTTTCTTACCGCCACTCAAGTAAGCTACCATGTCTTTATTTGAAAGAACTCCATCGGCAAGCAATTTGCGCAATGCTGTAAAATAGTATTCCTGACCACTTGCTTTTTCAGGCATGTAAATAGCTTCTACACCATAAGACAACGCAAGGTGACGCATGGTCTTTTCTTTATAGCAGATAGCCAATACCGGATATTTACCACGGAAGGCAGCCAAGTTACGGGCAGTCAGACCGCTGAAACAATCGGTAATGATAGCACGAATCGGCATCAACGTAGTTGCACGTACAGCTTGTTTAGCCAGGAAAGCAGTGACATCGGTATTTTCCGGAGTCAAAGGAATCTGGATATCGTTTTCCTCCATCTTGTCCTTTTCTGCCTGAGCTGCAATCTTCGCCATGGTCTTAACGGCTTCTACCGGATATTTTCCGTATGCTGTTTCACCACTCAGCATCAACGCATCTGTACGGTAATAAATAGCATTGGCAATATCGGTAACTTCGGCACGAGTAGGACGCGGATTGTTAATCATCGTATGCAGCATCTGGGTAGCAACAATAACCGGTTTCTTTGCCAGAATACATTTCTTGATAAGCTTACGCTGAATACCCGGAATACGTTCCTGCGGCACTTCGATACCCAGGTCACCACGAGCAACCATTACGCCATCGGCTACTTCAAGTATTTCATCAATATTGTCTACACCTTCCTGATTTTCGATCTTTGCGATAATCTTAATATCACTCTTGTGTGCATCCAGAATTTCACGAATATCAAGCACGTCCTGTTTGTTACGTACGAATGAATGTGCAATGAAATCAATATCTTTTTCGATGGCATACAGAATATTGTTACGGTCCTTTTCTGTCAAAGAAGGAAGATTGATACGTACACCTGGAACGTTTACACTCTTGCGGCTTCCCAGTGTAGCATCATTACAAACCTCACAGAACAATGTATCATCATTCTTTTCTACAACCTTCAGCTCCAGCTCACCGTCGTCTATCAAAACGTCTGCACCTACCGACAAGTCATGAACAAATCCCGGATAAGTTACAGCAATGCATTCACGGGTAGTTTCTTGTGCCGGATTGCCGACAATACGTACTTTATCTCCAGTCTTGAAGTCAATAGGACCTTCTGCACTGGCAGTGGTACGCACTTCCGGACCTTTTGTATCCATCAGGATAGCGATACGGTTTGAAACCTCACGCACGTTACTGATTAATTTTTCAAATCCCTCGCGACTGGCGTGAGCCGTATTCATACGGACAACATTCATACCAGCATTAAAAAGATCTCTGATAAAATCTACTTCACAACGTAAGTCCGAAATGGACGCAACGATTTTTGTTTGTTTGAGCATCATATTTTGTTCTTATTCTAAATGTATTCTAATGTATTATTTCTTCACATGCAAAAGAGCTTCCATCGCCAGCCTGTACGAATCGAGTCCGAAGCCGCAAATCACTCCCATACAAGCGCAAGAGATCATAGATTTATGCCGGAACTCTTCCCGGGTATGTACATTCGATATATGTACTTCAATAACAGGAGTGGTTACTGCACGAATAGCATCCTGCAAGGCTATCGATGTATGTGTATAGGCTCCTGCATTCAGTACGATTCCATCATAAGAGAATCCAATTTCATGGATTTTATTAATCATTTCTCCCTCTATGTTCGATTGATAATAATCTATCTGCACATCGGGATACAGCGCTCTCAGTGTCACCAAATAATCTTCAAAAGAAACGGCACCATAAATAGATGGCTCACGCTTTCCCAACAAATTGATATTGGGACCATTGATTATTTGTATTCTCATACCTATTCAAACTAAAACTTTTAATACCTTTGTTGAAAAATTTGGGACAAAGATACGAAAAAGAAATGAAAACTTATGAGAAAAAAGATAAGATAATAATAAAGTATAAGCAATATCTGAGATTAGAGAAGTCGCTTTCCGACAATACAGTACAAGCTTATCTTACCGATTTGGATAAATTATTCGCTTACCTGACACTGGAGAACATCGATTATGCCAATGTGACGCTACAGGACCTGGAAACTTTTTCTGCCGGCCTACATGACATCGGTATTCATCCTCGCTCTCAAGCACGTATCTTATCAGGAATACGCTCGTTCTATCATTTCCTTGTACTCGAAGACTATATCCGGCAAGACCCGGCCGAACTGCTGGAATCACCCCAAATAGGAAAACATTTGCCCGACGTACTGAGCGTAGAAGAGATAGATGCTTTAATCGGAAGTATTGACCGAAGCACACGGGAAGGACAACGCAACTGTGCCATTCTGGAAACCCTATACAGTTGCGGACTTCGAGTTTCAGAACTCTGCAACTTAAAAATATCCGACCTATACCTCAACGAAGGCTTCATAAAAGTAGAAGGAAAAGGGAGCAAGCAACGTCTTGTCCCTATATCTCCACGAGCTATCAATGAGATCAGGAACTATTTAACAGAACGAGAATCGGGACTGATAAAGCCTGAGTATGAAGACTATGTATTTATCAGCCGTTTCGGGAAAAACATCTCCCGAATCATGGTCTTTCACATCATCAAGGAACTTGCCGAACAAATCGGTCTGAAGAAAAAAATAAGTCCTCACACCCTCCGTCATTCCTTTGCCACGCACCTGTTGGAAGGCGGTGCAAACCTGCGGGCCATACAGTGTATGCTAGGACATGAAAGTATCGGAACAACTGAAATTTATACCCACATAGACAAGACCAGATTACGACAAGAAATCATTGAGCACCACCCCAGAAATATCAAACGGCAAGCACCAGAGAAGAAAAACAGCGAATTTTAATCTTTTTTTTAATATCTCTTAAAAAAAAGGAGGTCAAAACGTCCACACCTAATAGAGTTTTTCTTATCTTTGCCCCCAAAAGAGGATAAAAACGACTAGATTATAATTTTTATAACAAACCTAATATTAAAAAATCATGATTAAGAAGTTGTATTTGCCCTTAGTGGCATTGTTAGTCCTTGCTTTCTCTTCATGTAGCAAGATGGGCGAATTGTCCGCTGATTACTTCACAACAAATCCTGAAGTGTTAGAGGCAGTTGGAGGTAAGGTTCCTGTTACTATCACGGGTAAATTCCCTGAAAAGTACTTCAAAAAGAACGCTATCGTTGAAGTTACTCCGGTTTTGAGATGGGATGGCGGCGAAGCTAAAGGTCAGCCAGCTACCTTCCAGGGCGAAAAAGTACAAGGTAACGACCAGACTATTTCTTACAAGACTGGTGGTACTTATACAATGAAAGCCTCTTTCGACTATGTTCCTGAAATGGCTAAATCTGAATTGTACCTTGATTTCAAGATCAAGAAAGGTAAAAAAGAATACACTATTCCTTCTGTAAAGATCGCTGATGGTGTTATCGCTACTTCAGAACTTCCTACTGTAAATTCTGCTAACGCAGCTTTGGCTCCGGATGCATTCCAGCGTATCATCAAACAAGCTAAAGAAGCTCAGATCATGTTCTTGATCCAGCAGGCTAACCTTCGCGCAAGCGAATTGAAGTCAGACAGCTTGAAAGCATTCAACAAACAAGTTGTTGCTGTAGCAGGTGATACTAAGAACTACAAGCTGAACAATATCGAAATTTCTGCTTACGCTTCTCCTGATGGTGGTGTAAAACTGAATACTACTTTGGCTGAAGATCGTCAGAACAATACTGAAAAGTATTTGAACAAAGAATTGAAGAAAGGTAAGATCGAAACTACTGTAGATGCTAAATACACTGCTCAGGACTGGGAAGGTTTCCAGGAATTGGTTTCTAAATCAAACATCCAGGATAAAGACCTGATCTTGCGTGTTCTTTCTATGTACAACGATCCGGAACAGCGTGAAACTGAAATCAAGAACATTTCTTCAGTTTACAAGACTTTGGCTGACGAAATCCTTCCTCAGTTGCGTCGTGCTCGTTTGACTGCAAACTATGATGTTATCGGTCGTAGCGACGAAGAAATCAACGAAGCATTCGATACAGATGCTAAGGTATTGAGCGTAGAAGAATTGCTGTACGCTGCTACTCTGACAAACGATAAAGCTCGTCAGGAAGCTATCTACAAGAAAACTACTGAACTTTATCCTAACGATTTCCGTGCATACAACAACTTGGGTATGATGGCTTACGCTAACGGTGATTTCACTACTGCTGAAAACTACTTCAAACAGGCTGCTAGCAAGAATGCTAACGCTCCTGAAGTTAACACTAACCTTGGTTACATCGAAATGGTTAAGGGTAACGTTGCTAACGCTGAAACTTACTTGAGCAAGTCAACTGGTGCTAACACAGCTAACGAAGCTTTGGGTAACTTGTATATCAAACAAGGCCAGTACGACCGCGCTGTACAGGCATTCGGTGACACTAAGACTAACTCAGCTGCTTTGGCTCAGATCCTGGCTAAAGACTACAACAAAGCTAAAAACACTTTGAATGCAGTTCAGAATCCTGATGCTTACACTGACTACCTGATGGCTATCGTTGGTGCAAGAACAAACAATGCAGACTTGGTTAAGACTAGCATGGCTAAGGTTGCTCAGAAAGATGCAACTCTGGCTGCAAAAGCTCAGAACGACCGCGAATTTGCTAAATATGCTAATGAAATCAAATAATTGATTTTATCATATCTTTTGAAAAGCCGGAATACATTCCATTGTATTCCGGCTTTTTTATTACAAATAAAATATGTACTTTCGCAGAAAAGAAAACGGAAACATGAGAAAAATATTATTCTTCCTTATAGCTGTAACCGGCCTGATTTCCTGCAAAAAGAAACCTGAATTTGTCTTGCAGGCAGAACTCCAGGATTACCCTTCCGATGAGATTCTGGTAGTATACGATGATCCTGTTTCCAAACTTGATACAATCGTTCCTAAAAACGGGAAGTTTATTTATACATTTGCACCCGATACTCTGACTTTGTTCCGTCTGGTATCACCGGACAATGGCCAAACAATACCGGTCGTTGCAGATAAGTCATTGCACATGAATCTGACAGGGACTTTCGACAATCCGGTTATTAGCGGTGACGGAGAAAATGGAGAGTACGGCAAATTTTTGGAAAGTATACAAGACATCAAGGACGATCGTACAGCAGTTTCCCAAAAAGCAGAAGAATTTATCACACTTCATCCGCAATCATTTATTTCTGCATATCTTATCAACGACTACTTTGTACAGGTTCCCCAACCTGACATTGAAAAAATCCGTAGCCTGATAGATCCGCTAGGGGGTAGTGTAAAAGACAGCCGTGTATTGGGAGTCGTATTGAAATCAATGCCCACAAAGGATAAAAACGAACGAGATGAAAAATACCTTGCCTATTTTTCGTGTAAGGACCGAAATGGGAAATATATCACTTGGAGCAGTTCAACAGAAAACAGTTATACCCTCCTGAATTTCTGGGCCAGCTGGGACAAGACAAGTATGGCTATCCGCGACTCTCTAACCGGAATGGTTAAGAAATTACCGGAAGATAAATTCAGGGTGCTCAATATTTCTCTCGATTATGAAAAAAAGAAATGGCTCGATGCCTGTAAAGAAGACAGCAAACAATGGATTGAAGTATGCGATTATAAAGGATGGGGAAATCAAGTTGTAAAACAGAACAATATTGATAAGCTGCCAACCAACATCCTGATAGATCGTAATCGGAAAGTCATTGATAAAGATCTGTATGGAGAAGCCCTTTACACAAAAGTAAAGCAGCTCACTCAAGAAGAGAAGAAATAAAAAACACCCATCTTCATGTTAACCAAATTATTTGGCGCAGCCGTACAAGGTATCGACGCCACCATCGTAACAATCGAAGTCAACAGCTCACGAGGCATCAAATTCTTTCTGGTAGGTCTGCCCGATTCTGCCGTAAAAGAGAGCCATGAACGCATCTTGTCGGCTTTACAGGTAAACGGTTATAAGTTCCCGACCTGTCAGATTGTAGTCAATATGGCACCTGCTGATATCCGGAAGGAAGGATCATCGTACGACCTGCCTCTTGCCATCGGAATACTGGCCGCAACAGGAACAGTTTCATCCGAAAAGCTGAACCGGTATCTCCTCATTGGAGAGCTGGGACTAGACGGCACTCTACAACCCATCAAAGGAGCACTTCCCATTGCTATCTGTGCCCGCGAGCAAGGATTGGAGGGATTGATTCTTCCCAAACAAAATGCACGTGAAGCAGCAGTCGTCAACAACCTGAAAGTTTTTGGCGTAGAAAATATCACCGAAGTCATTGAGTTCTTCAACGGCAACCGCACCTTGGAACCCACTCTTGTGAATACCCGTGAAGAGTTTTACCGGAGTCAAACAGATTTCCCGTTCGATTTTGCCGACGTAAAGGGACAGGAAAGCGTAAAACGAGCACTCGAAGTCGCCGCAGCCGGAGGTCATAACCTCATCATGATAGGAGCACCCGGAAGTGGAAAGTCGATGATGGCCAAATGTCTTCCAAGCATCCTTCCCCCACTAACCCTCGCCGAAAGTCTGGAAACAACCAAGATACACTCAGTAGCCGGGAAACTCGGCAAAAACTCCTCATTGATAGCCGTACGTCCATTCCGCAGCCCCCATCATACTATTTCACAAGTAGCCATGGTAGGCGGTGGAAGTACTCCCCAGCCAGGAGAAATCAGCCTGGCACACAATGGTGTACTTTTCCTCGATGAGTTGCCGGAGTTCAACCGGAGTGTGCTTGAAGTACTCCGTCAGCCGCTCGAAGACCGACGCATAACCATCTCACGTTCCAAATACACTTTGGAATATCCGGCCAGCTTTACGCTCATAGCCTCCATGAATCCCTGCCCTTGCGGATACTATAATCATCCCACACGCCATTGTGTCTGTAGTCCCGGGCAAGTACAACGATACCTGAATAAAATCTCGGGGCCCCTACTCGACCGCATCGATATACAGGTAGAAATTGTACCCGTACCTTTCGAAAAATTATCCGAACAGGCAAAAGGTGAGCCGAGCTCGGCCATACGCGAACGAGTCATCCGGGCACGGCAGATACAAGCCAAGCGGTTTGCACACGACGCAGGCATCCATTGCAACGCACAAATGTCGTCACGTTTACTGCACCAGTATGCATTGCCCGACGAAAAAGGCCTCACATTGCTCCGCAATGCCATGGAACGTTTCCATCTTTCGGCACGTGCCTACGACCGCATTCTGAAAGTTTCAAGAACCATTGCCGACCTGGAAGATTCCCCACAGATACAATCCCATCACCTGGCAGAAGCAATCAGCTACCGTAACTTAGATCGGGAAAACTGGGCAGGATAACGCAGAACATAATAGCAACAAACAAAGACAAATATTACGCATATCCAATTAACTACTTATCAAGCAATATGAAAAATATCAGTAGAAATGCAATTATCGGTTATCCGGCTGGAATCATTACCGGTATCACCTACGGATTAAACCCCTTGTTCGGTGTTCCATTAATGAAAAACGGGGCAGCAATCGAATCAATCCTATTCTTCCGATATGCCATTGCCGTACTATTTTTAGGCTTATTTCTTTTATTAAGCAAACAAAGTTTCAAGATATCCCGAAAAGAGGCTGGTGTGTTACTGGTTCTCGGCCTACTCTATACTTCAAGCAGCATATTCCTGTTTGAAGCATACAACTATATCGCCTCCGGTCTTGCCACCACCATCATATTCCTTTATCCGGTTCTTGTTGCAATCATCATGGTTTTCCTGAAAGTAGTACCTTCCTGGCCTGTCTGGTTATCCATTATTCTCACCTTTGCAGGAGTAGTCATCATGACACAAAGTGATTCCACACACACCATCAACCCAATAGGAGTTATCCTGTCCTTAGGTTCAGCTTTGGTTTATGCCTTGTTTATTGTCATCATCAACCGGAGCAAAACAATCAGTAACATATCGAACAGCCTGCTGACGTTTTATGCCTTAACAGTCGGTACCATTATTTTTCTGGGGAAAATTATAATATCGGATATTGATATAACAGCCGGAATCAATCACAACATGGCCTGGATGAACCTCGTCGGTCTTGCCCTTCTTCCTACCGTGGTTTCCACTGCGACATTGGCAATTGCCACACGAAATATCGGAGCAACCAAAGCTTCTGTGCTGGGGGTCTTCGAACCTGTCACAGCCATCCTTATTGGAACCATCGTTTTCGGAGAAGCACTCACAACTAATATCATTGTAGGTATCTTGCTTTCCATAGCTGCCATAACTTTCATGATAGCCAAGACCAAACGATAATACCCTTCTGCAAGTTATTTCAAAACAAAGAAGTGGCTTTTTAGCCCTTCACGTCCTTCACCCACCCCCTCCAGAAGAGAGAAAACCCGCTGGATCAAACAAGGTAACCGGCAAAAAAGGTAAAAGGAGCCAATCCCATGAAGGGTGTGAAGGACTAAAAAGGCTACTAAAACTCTTTATATACGAGCAAATCGCGGCATATTAGTTTCGAAATGCCGGCATGTTTTCTGAAAATTTGTACAAAAACAAAAATCTTTTGTACAAAAGATTCAGCAAGCATGCCGGTACTATCGGGACTTATCCTTATTCTATTTGAGATATTCGCTAGGCGGAATACCAAACTGTTGCTTGAAGCTTTTTGAGAAATGAGATAAGGTATTGAAACCTGTCATATCCGCTATTTCCGAAATCGTATACTTGCCTTCTTTCAATAACTCAGCCGCACGGTTCAGCTTATACGTCTTAAAGAAAACACTCGGGTTTTCTCCGGTCAGCCCCTTTACCTTATAATAAAACTTCGTACGCGATATCTTCAGCAACTGAGTCATCCGCGTTATATCCAGTTCCGGATTAGACAATTCGCTTTCCATCAGACGATAAAGATCTGTCATAAATGCATTATCCTGTGGTGACAGTATATTCTCCTCTATCTTATCCGTCTTTGTAGACTGACTTAACAAGCTACGTGTCTTTTCGCGATTATTGAGCAACGATTTAATAAGTGCCAGCAAATAATGCGGTTCGAAGGGCTTCGTAACATACGCATCAGCCCCGACATTCAGTCCTTCCACCTGATTTTCGATAGTCGTCTTTGCCGTAACCAGAATAACCGGAATGTGGCAGAGCTGCAAACTCTCCTTTACTTCCCGACAAAGCCAGTAGCCATCCTTTCCAGGCATCACTACGTCGCTCAGAATCAAATCGGGTGCATGTTCGGTAATGGCTTCCAATGCACTTTCCGCATTAAACCGGCAAATTACCTGATATTCGGCATTCAGCAGCATTTCCAGATAATAAGCGACCTCGGAATCATCATCTACAACCATGATTGTCTTTTTCTCCTTACCGGCCTCTGCAACAGGCTTCAGTGGAGGTGTATTATCTTCCAGCGGGAAAGCTTCCAACTGGTTAACCTGTTCGTGAGCTCGTTCTGCTTCCGAATAAGCAGACTGACTAACCGGTACGGTCAACGTAAATACCACTTTTTTCTCACCTTCCAAATTGGCAGCGACCAGAGTACCATGATGCAATTTAGCCAGGCTACGCGCATAGTAAAGTCCAATACCTGTACCCCAGTTATATACTCCTCCATGCTCATCCGAAATCTGATAGTACCGTTCGAATATCTTCTCCAGTTTGTCTTCCGCAATCTGCCCGGTATTGATTACTTCTATTTTTATAGACTGTGTACCTTCCTCTCCCGATATGACATCGAAATTCACATAAATACGTCCACCTACAGGAGTATACTTCAAGGCATTCGACATCAGATTGGTAAATATCTTGTCAATTTTATCCTCATCGATCCAAGCGATGAAACTACCTTCCAGCCCACTGGTAGCCAGTGTGATAGATTTATTTTCAGCATTAATCCGGAAAATATCCGTCAGTTCTTTCAACAAGACGATAACTTCGGTAGGACGTACCTTCAATTTCAGCGTATCGTTTTCCAGTTTGTTAAAATCAAGCATCTGGTTTACCAGCCTCAGCATCCGGTTTACACTACGCTGCACAATACGCAGCAAGTTCTTGTTATTGCCAGTAATGTCCGGACTACTATATAATAAAGAAACCGGACCTGCAATCATGGTGAGCGGCGTACGGAATTCATGGGATATATTGGCGAAGAAACTCATATTCATCTTATTGATGAATTGTTCCTGCTCTTTTGCCCGTTCGGCAAGCAGTGCCGCCTGTTTTTCTGCACGGATTCGTTTGACATCTCTTATAAAGAATCCCAATATAGCAATTCCAACTATCAGATAACAGCAATAAGCCCACCAGGTAGCCCAGGGAGCAGGGTGCATAATCACCCGAATAGCATTTTCCCCGACAATTGTGCTCTGGTCGTTCCGAGTAATCTTGACCCGGAAAGTATAACTTCCGGCAGGCAAGTTAGCATAATAAGCCTCTTTATTATTATGGGCATCAATCCAGTACTGGTCGAACCCGTCCAGTTTATAATAATAATGCATACGCTCGCTCTCACTATAATCGAGTGCCGCAAACGAGATGCTGAAGCCATTCTGGTCGTACTTCAAATTAATATCCGGATTATACGACAAATGACGGTCGATACATGCACCCTTTCCGGGACGGACCAGCACATTATGTATTTTTATATCTTCAAAAAGTAACGGAATATGGTGTCTGACCCGCATGTCGGTTGGCTGGAAAATAGTCAGTCCGTGAGTTCCTCCGAACACAAGCGTACCATCATCCAACTGACACGAAGCTCTGTCGTAGAACTGATTGCCACCCAATCCGTCGGCTTCATAATAATTTACCAGCTTACCCGTCTGAGGCATATACTTGCTCAGTCCGTACAATGTACTTATCCACAGATTTCCCTGCTTGTCTTCCTCTATACTGGAAATATCTGTACAAGCTGTTCCCGGCAAGGAAGTTACCTTTCCCGACTCCGGAGAATAACACATCAATCCGTTACTTACCGTTCCAATCCATATATGCCCATAGCTATCTTTATATAAATCGGTCGGAATAAAGACAGAACGGCGTATGCAACGCTCAAAATCCTGCTTGTTCATATTAAATCCATATTGCTTTCCATCGGAAGAAAGCAATTCCAAAGGTTCGTTGAATGCAGCAACCAGCATATTTCCGTCGCCCACAGGTAAAAGTCCCGGAATAAAAGTATAACCATTAAAAACAGGTAAGGTATGAAAACTCTTATCTCCTTTAGGCAATATACATAGGAAACGACTGGCAGAGCCTACCCATATCGTCTGCTTTTCATCTTCTACGATAGACATGGGCATAACAACCGGATAACGTTCGTTTACCCGAAAATCTCCATTTTCATAGCTACACCTTAGGACCTCACCGGACGTTGTTGTCATCCAAACGGTTTCATCTATCTTACTTACATACACCTGATTGATATAAGCCGTACTTTCTTTATTTCCACTAAAAAGTTCATGGTGCTCGATTCTTTCCAGCCGCTGGTCGGCAAACTGATACACATATATTCCGTCCATCAAAGTAGCAATCCATAGATTCCTCTTTTTATCAGCAGACAGCGAGATTACCGACTTATCCTTAAAGAAGGAACTCAGATAACTATTATTATTGAACAGCTTCTTATAACGATAATGCACAACGTAGCCCTGATCTACTGAACCAATCCATAAATTTCCCTGCGAATCGCTAAACATACGACTGATCTTAAAATTCGGAACTTCAAAAGGGAAACCGTTTTCTCCTTGATGAATGACAGTCTTTGTAGTCCGGTCGTAATAAAAAATACCTTTTCTCTGTGTACAGAGCAAGACACCATTTTCGTAAGGGTAGATATAATCGACAGGCACATGAGATAAGACTGGATGCAAAGCGATTGCCTCGGGTAAAGCTACATACTTACGTTGCCGTACATCGAATATGGATATCGACTGATTCCCCGCTATCCATAACTCTCCATTTTCCAACAAATAGGCACTACGACAAAACTCATCGCATGCCGTTGAAAATGTTCTCCGGTAATCGGATAACGAATAACACCGCAATTCCTTGGAAGTAATTACCCAGCAGTTATCCTGCGCATCCAGAAAGCTGTTGAAGACATACGAAGTATCAAAATCATAAACTACAGGATCAAAACGCTCCTCCAGTGAATCATACAGGCATATATTACTCATCGTCGTCAACAGAATCTTTCCCTTGGAAGACTCTGAGATACGAATGCCATTCTTGTTTCCTCCACTCAGACGAATATTCTTGAAGTTATCTTTATCAGTATACTGACAGATCCCGTTTACCGTCGATATCCATAAGCGTTTCTTCGAGTCCAGAAAGATATCTTGAATATGATTGTCGGGAATATCAAGAGAATCATCCGTACAAAAGTATTGATGATACTCGTTCACACTAAATTTATTCAATCCACGAAAAGTACCAATCCAGATATGCCCGTTTCCATCTTCACCAAATGCCGTTATCTGCTGATTGGATATATCATTCGTAACAAGAGGGCTTTGTCTTTCCATTCCAGCAAGTAAATTCTTCTCAGCTTGACTGCAGGAAAACAATAAAAGGAGGAAAGACAGAAAACTTAATATTCTCATTTCAAGTACTGTTAGTTAACAAAATTACAGATACAAATATAATGAAAAAACAAGGTGGGAAACACCCTCTAAGCAGTTTTTGAACATTCAGATAAACATTTAAACAAATAAAACATGGCACCTGAACGTAAAAACAAACTTTAAAAATAAATAAAATAATTGTAGAGAAAAGAACATCGTAATATTGCAAACGGAAAACCTAAAACAATAAACCTATGATAAAGCACAAATTACCTACCTTCATTTTTATGGCAGTGCTCGGACTCTATGCCGGCAATGTACATGCTGCCAACAAATACAATGAACCTTGTGATGAAATCACCGCATCGTCGGATATTGCCGTCACCTCAACTCAATATGGGAAAGTGGCCGGTTACCTTGAAAACAATATCTTTACTTTTAAAGGTGTTCCTTATGCCAAAGCAGAACGCTTCATGCCGCCCGTAGCCCCCGACCAATGGGACGGCATCCGTAGTTCACGAGCTTACGGACCTACCTGTCCGCAGACAGAACGTATGGGGTGGCAGTCGGATGAACAAGCATTCGCTTTCAACTGGGACGACGGTTTCCCTGGAGAAGACTGCCTGCGCGTAAATATCTGGACTCAAGGATTAAAAGATGGCAAAAAACGTCCTGTCATGGTGTGGCTTCACGGCGGAGGTTATGCAGCTGGTTCGGGACAGGAATTACCTTCCTACGATGGAGCGGCTTTATCAAAAAAGGGTGATGTCGTAGTAGTCACCTTAAACCACAGATTAAATGTACTTGGCTTCCTTGACTTATCAGCTTACGGAGGCAAGTATGCACAAAGCGTGAACGTCGGTTTACTAGACTTGGTAGCCGCACTCCGCTGGGTACACAATAATATAGAGAACTTTGGCGGTGATCCTTCAAACGTCACCATCTTCGGTCAGTCGGGAGGAGGAGGAAAAGTTTCTACCCTGCTGGCTACTCCTTCTGCCAAGGGACTCTTCCAGAAAGCTATCGTACAAAGCGGCTCCATGCAACGTACCATGGAAAGCAAATATTCCCGGCAAATAGCAGCGGCTACACTGGAAGAACTGGGCATCCAGCCGGAAAATATAGACAAACTTCAGTCTACTCCTTACAAAACACTGCTGGCTGCCGGCGAAAAAGCAATTGCCAAAGTCCGTAAGGAAGCAGAAAAAGAAGGCATTCATTCGTTTATCTTCGGATGGGGACCTACAGTAGACGGTAACATTCTACCCAAACAGCCGGAAGAACAGACTGAATTGTCAAAGGACATTCCGATGATGATTGGCACTACCCTGCATGAGTTCTGCATCAGTACGTATGTGCCTGCACTCAGAAATGCCACACTCGATCAGGCAAAGGAAATGCTGAAGGCTAAATACGGAGACAAGACAGACGAATATATCGAAGTCTTTAAAAAGGTATATCCGGCAGCAACCCCGAAAGACTTGATAGACACCGACGTTACCTTCCGTCCTACAGCCATTGAGCAAGGCAACTGGAAAGCAGCCCAGCATGCGGCTCCTGTCTATATGTACCAGTTTGCATGGGAATCGCCGGTAATGGATGGCATCCTGCGCTCCACTCATTGCATGGAAATAGCCTTTGTTTTCGACAACATTGCCCGATGTGCTTCCATGACAGGTGGTGGTAAGGATGCCCAAGCACTGGCAGACAAGATGAGCAGTGCCTGGATACAATTTGCACGTACAGGAAACCCAAGCGTAGGAGGACTGCCTGCGTGGGAACCATATACTGTAGAAAAAGGTGCAACGATGATTTTCAACAACCAGAGTGAAATCAAATATCACCATGACAAAGAACTGATGCAATTCATTTCTGCATTTCCAATGAGAGGATTCTAATTAACTAACCTAATTCTTAACCATATGAAAAATACAATTAACAGACAATGGACCAGAACGATAGCCTTTATCGTTTTGGTTATGTGGATGGGATTGTCATCCGCATTGGCGCAAAACGCAATCACCGTAAAAGGACAAGTCTTGGATGCCAAGAGCAAGGAACCCTTAATCGGTGTAAGTGTACTTGAAAAGGGTACTTCCAATGGTACCATTACCGATTTCGATGGGAATTATGTGCTGAATGTACCCCAAGGGCATATCCTTGTATTTTCTTATGTAGGCTATTCAACTCAGGAAATTCCTGTCATTAAATCTTCCCTGAACGTTTCTTTAAAAGAAGATACACAAACATTGAACGAAGTAGTGGTAGTAGGATATGGTGTACAGAAAAAAAGTTCTGTCACCGGTTCTATTTCACAGGTGAAAGCAGAAGATATGGAAAACCGTTCCGTTGCTACGGTACAGTCGGCACTGCAAGGTAAGACTTCCGGAGTACAGGTGATTTCTTCATCAGCCGCTCCGGGTGAGACTCCGACCATCCGTGTACGTGGTTATTCTTCTAACGTAGCTTCCGACCCGCTTTATGTAGTAGATGGTGTACGCCTTTCTGATATTTCAGGTATCGATCCTAACGATATCGCTTCTATAGAAGTATTGAAGGACGCAGCTTCAGCTGCCATCTATGGTGCAGAAGCTGGTAACGGTGTTATTCTGATTAGTACCAAAAAGGGCAAAACCGGACAAGGAAAAGTCGTTTACGACTTCCAGTATTCCATTCAGTCACTTGGCAAAATGCCGAAGCTGATGAATGCAGAGGAATATGCTACATACATGGTAGAAGGTGACGTATTCGAACAGTCAAAGATTAACAACGACTGGGATGGTGTTACAGATACCAACTGGGCTGATGTAGTATTTGGCAAAGGCCAGATGCAAAAGCATAACGTGTCATTCTCTAATGGAAATGAAAAAGGGAACTATTATCTTTCTTTATCATATCTGGACAACAATGGTATTGTCAGAGGAGATGCAGACTTCTACAAACGTCTGACAGGTTCTGTCAACGCAGATTATCAGATTAAAGACTGGTTAAAAGTAGGAACAACCAACCAGATTGAAAAATACAATTACCGCAAACTGTCAGGAAACAACGCTTACGGTAGTTTCTTCCAGGCCGTTATGGAACTTGATCCGCTCACTCCAAGTACATATAGTCCGGATAATTTACCAGCTAATATGCAGGCAGCACTCGATAATGGCAAAACTCTGCTGACTGACGAAAATGGAAATTACTATGCAGTTTCCAACTTTGTAGAATCGGAGAACTATCATCCGATGATTATGCGCGACAATACTGTACCTAAAAACAGTGGATTCAATGTAAACGGTTCTGTATACGGAGAACTGAAACCATTCGACGGATTCGTATTTACCTCACGTTTCGGCTACCGCTTGTCTGGTACTCGCTCTTCAACAGTCAACCTGCCATTTTACGGCAACTCTGTTCAGAACAATGATTATATGTCTATCAGCGGTACATCAAGCACTTCTATCTATTGGCAGTGGGAAAACTTCGCCAACTACATCAAGACTTTCGATAAACATACCATCAACGCCATGCTGGGTATGTCTTACCAGGAATCTACATACGACTACATTACCAGTGGATTCAGCGCAAACGGAGCAGATGCCATCACCAACAGAGATCCGTCATTCTGGTATCTGAATTATGGAGACCCTTCAGCAAGTAAATCAATACAAGGTGAAAAGACCCGTACAGCCAAATATTCATATTTCGGACGTGTAGGATATGACTTTGCCGGAAAATATATGTTGCAAGCTTCACTTCGTGCCGATGCAGCCGATTTGTCTTACCTTCCTTTGGAAAAACGCTGGGGATACTTCCCTGCCGTATCTGCCGGATGGACTATCTCTGAAGAAAACTTCTTCACTCCGTTGAGAGATGTAGTATCAAGCCTGAAACTACGTGCCAGCTGGGGACAGAATGGTAGCCTTGCTGCATTAGCAAGCAGCCTTTACGGTTACGGAACTACCATGGTAACAGCCGGATATTATCCGTTCGTTCCAGGTAATAACTATACAACAGGTATTCGTCCGAACAGTTTGGGTAATGATGAATTGAAATGGGAAACTTCTGAACAAATCAACGTCGGTCTGGATGCTCGTTTATTCAACGATCGCCTGACTCTTTCTATGGACTGGTTTAACAAGAAGACTAAAGACTTGCTTATCACTGGTACAACTCCTTCACTCATTATTGGCGGAACAACTTCACCGATCAATGCCGGTAATGTAAGCAACAAAGGTTTTGAATTTGAAATAGGATGGAGAGATAACATCGGTGATTTCAATTATAGCATCAAAGGAAATCTGGCAACCTTGAAGAACAAAGTTACTTATCTGGATCCGTCACTTACCAGAGCTGGTGGAACTACATTCCATACAAATACAATTACCTATTTCGAAGAAGGATATCCGGTTTACTACTTCCGCGGTTATCACTGCGAAGGCATTAACCCAGAAGATGGAGAACCGATTTTCGCTGATTTGGATAACAATGGCATCATCAACGAAGATGACAAGACTTACATCGGCGATGCTATTCCTGATTTCACATATGGCTTGACACTGACAGCAGCATGGAAAGGACTTGACCTGACAATCTTTGGTTCAGGAAGTTACGGAAATGACGTATTCAGCTGTATCAACCGTCCAGACCATGATTATGCCAACAAACTGAGTGAAATATTCTATAAAGACCGTTGGACTCCTGAACATACCAATGCTACTGCTCCAAGAGCTAACGCTTTGAGTCTGGACAAATATACCGTATCTGATGCCATGGTATTCGACGGTTCATATTTCAAAATCAAACAGATTCAGCTGGGGTATTCATTACCGAAACAATGGATAAATAAGGTATTTATCAATAACCTGCGTCTGTATGTATCACTGGAAGATTTCTTTACTTTCACCAGTTATCCAGGCTTCGATCCTGAAGCATCAGCAAACGCTACAAGCGGTATGGGTATTGATATGGGTACCTATCCAAGCGCAAAGAAAGTTATGTTAGGCTTTAATGTTGAATTTTAATCGAATAATATTATGAAAAAGAAACTATATATAGCACTTGCTGCAGGAATGTTTTGCATGACATTGGCTACCGGATGCGAAGACAGACTCAATATTGCAAAACATGGAGATGTAGGAAGCCAGGAAACATATTACCAGACAGACGATGAAGCCGAAGCTGCCGCAGCTGCCTTATACTTATCTGTCAGATCACAACATTACAACTGGTTCTTTGTCAAGAATCTGTTATCAGATGATATGTATACTGGCGGAGGTGGACGAGGTGATAATGGAGAAATGGAACGTCTGAACGAAATGACATTTGGTTCAGATCATGGCATGATTACCAGTCTGTATTCCGGACTATACAATATCGTATATAATGCCAACCTGATAATAGAAAAAGTAGCACCCGATAGTGAAGTAAAACGCAGAGCCATTGCCGAAGCTAAATTCTTCCGTGCCTTTTCATACTTCGAACTGGTTACTCTTTGGGGAAATGTACCTAAAGTAGACCATCTGCTTACTCCAGATGAATATAGAAAGGGAAATACACCCGCAGAAGAATTGTGGGCTTTCATCGAATCAGACTTGAATGCAGCAGTGGGAGATCCTGACGGAGCAAGCGACCTGCCTTCTAAAGAAAACATAGACGATGATGTAACCAATATCAGAGTGACAAAGGAAGCTGCCATGGCTTATCTGGGTAAAGCTTATCTGTTCCAGGGAAAATACAGCGAAGCTGCCAATATTCTGGATAAAGTAATTGCTTCCGGCAAATATGGGTTGTATCAGGGTGATTACGGAGATCTTGCCCATGTGAAAGCCAACAATTGCAGAGAATCTATTCTGGAAGCACAAATGCGTAATGACCCGGAACAGATGTGGAACCAGTTTACTCAGCTATACTGTATGCTGGGATGGCGTTCCTCAATGCTCAATTTTGACCAGTCGGCCTCAGCCTTTTCACAAGGTTGCTACGGTTTCGGTAACCCTACAAAATCACTGTATGATGCATTTGTAGCTGAAGAAACTGCCGATGGTTACCGCTTGAACCAGACTATCATTACCTATAAACAATTGGAAAGTTTAGGAATCTCATTAAGAGACGGTAACATCATGGTAGGTAACGAAGGCTATTTTTCATGGAAATACCGCGCTCTGAAAGAAGATTGCATGTACGATAATCCGGGACTTCAGTTCTATCAATACATCAATTTGCGCTTCATGCGCTATGCAGAAGTCTTACTGATGGCAGCCGAAGCTCATGTACAGGCAGGAAGCGGACAGGACAAGGCTCTGAACTATATCAATGAAATCAGACAACGTGCACAGCTGGCTCCTTTGTCGACAGTCACTTTAGATGACATCAAGACAGAAAAGCGTCTGGAATTATGTATGGAAGGTGTCCGTTACCAAGACCTTATACGCTGGGGAGATGCCGAAGAAGTATTGAAAGAGCAAGGACACTATATTCCTTCACTGGTTATGAACAAAAAAGTTTCTGAAGAGCCAACTGTAAATAAAGAAGGCTTTGTCAATCAGCAAGGCTATGGATTTAAGAAAAACAAGAGTGAATTATTACCTATTCCTGAAAAAGAAATGTCATTAAATCCTAACATGACACAAAACCCAGGCTGGTAAAAAAGAATATAATCAATTAAAAATATTATAGTTATGAAAAAAATAGTATTATATGTAGGTGCATTTTTATTCAGTATCGCTGGATATGCACAACAAGCTTTATGGGGTGGAGGCGACATCGTCTCCCCTCAGATAAACAAAGACAATTCTGTAACCTTCCGTGTTCTGGCTCCCAAAGCTTCGAAGGTAGAAATTGAAGGAGATTTCCTGCCTACGCAGAAAATAAAAACTCCTTTCGGCGAAGTTGAAGCCCCGAGCAGAGCACAGCTGAAAGAAGGTAAAAACGGAGTATGGGAATATACATCGCCGGTACTGCCTAGTGAAATGTACAACTATTCGGTCTATGTAAACGATTTCAAGACGACCGATCCCAGCAATGTCTATCAGAACCGTGACATTGCCACCATTACCAACTATTTCTTGATAGAAAACGGACAGGCAGATCTGTACATGGTACAAGATGTACCGCATGGTACCGTATCGAAGGTATGGTATAGCAGTCCAACACTAGGAATGGAACGCCGTCTGACCGTCTATACCCCTGCCGGATATGAAAGCAGCAGTAAGAAATATCCGGTATTGTACCTGCTGCATGGAGCCGGTGGCGATGAAAACGCATGGATAGAACAAGGACGTGCAGCCCAGATTATGGATAATCTCATCGCTCAGGGTAAAGCAGAACCGATGATTGTCGTCATGCCGAACGGAAACGGTGCACAGCAGGCAGCTCCAGGAGCGGCACCTAACAGCATGGTGAAGCCTCAGTTCATGAATCCGAAAACAATGGACGGAGAAATTGAAAAGGCCTTCCCTGATATCATGAAATTTGTTGAAAAGACCTATCGTGTAAAGAAAGATAAAAACAACCGTGCTATCTGTGGATTGTCTATGGGAGGCTTCCACTCACTCTACATCTCGGCATACTATCCGGACAAATTCGGTTATGTAGGTTTGTTCTCGGCTGCAACCAGCAAACAAATAGATCCAAAGAATAATATCTCGGATGTATATCAGAATATCGACCAGAAGCTTGCTACCCAGTTCAGCAATCCACCTCGTCTGTACTGGATAGGTATCGGTAAGACAGATTTCCTTTACAAGGATAATACTGATTTCCGTAAAAAACTGGATGAAAAAGGGTACAAATATACTTATATGGAAACCGATGGAGGACATATCTGGAGAAATTGGCGTGTATACCTGACAGAATTTGTACCTTTATTGTTCAAATAATCTAAACTAATTATGAAAAAGCAATTGATTCTTGGAATGGCTCTTTCAGCCATGATATTAAACTCATGTGGTCCCAAAGTTCCTCAACTGGGACAGGCCACGATTGATGAAGTCATCAATGCCATGACTTTGGAAGAAAAAGCTCATCTGGTAGTCGGTACAGGAATGGCTGGCTTCTCGGGTGATAGTGCTGTTATCGGCAAAACAAAGAAACTCGTTCCCGGTGCTGCCGGAACAACTTATCCCATTGAACGACTGGGTATCCCGGCTGTCGTACTGGCCGACGGTCCTGCCGGACTGCGTATCGACCCAACCCGTGAAGGTGACTCTGCCACTTATTACTGTACACACTTCCCTATCGGAACATTACTGGCATCTACATGGGACCAGGAACTGGTAGAGAATGTGGGTAAAGCCATCGGAAATGAAGTTCTGGAGTATGGAGCCGACGTATTGCTGGCACCAGCACTGAACATTCATCGTAATCCATTGTGCGGACGTAACTTTGAATACTACTCAGAGGACCCTCTGGTTTCCGGAAAAATTGCTGCGGCTTATGTGAGAGGCGTACAAAGCAACGGAGTAGGTACATCTATCAAACACTTTGCCGTAAACAATCAGGAAAGCAACCGTATGGCTGTCGATGCACATGTATCACCCAGAGCCTTACGTGAAATCTATTTGAAAGGATTCGAAATTGCCATAAAGGAAGCCAATCCGTGGACCGTCATGTCTTCCTACAATTACCTGAACGGAATCTATACATCCGAAAATCCGGAATTGCTGACAACTCTTTTACGTGATGAATGGGGATTCAAAGGCATGGTTATGACAGACTGGTTTGGAGGTAAGGATGCTGTTGCCCAAATGAAAGCTGGAAACGATATGTTACAGCCGGGACTCGACAAGCAATATGAGGCCATTGTCAATGCCGTAAAGAAAGGGACACTGGACGAAGCCGTATTGAACCGCAACGTAGAACGTATTCTTAACATGATTCTACAAACTCCGCACTTCAAGAAATACAATTATTCCAACAAACCGGATTTGCAGGCTCATGCCAAAATTACCCGTCAGTCTGCTACCGAGGGTATGGTATTGCTGAAGAATGACAATCAGACACTTCCGCTGAGCTCAAATATTCAGAAAGTCGCATTGTTTGGCTGCACTTCTTACAATTTCATTGCAGGAGGAACTGGCTCAGGTAACGTAAACCGTGCATATACTGTTTCGCTGCTTGACGGACTGAAAAATGCGAATTTCCAAGTTAATGAGGAGTTAAAAGATACCTATCAGAAATACATTGCCGAAGAGAATGAACGCAACAAACCTAAAGGAGATAATCCGATGGTTAAATTCTTACCAACTCCGCTTCCAACAGAAATGGAATTGCCGGCAAGTCAGTTAAACAACTACGCAGCTCAAACCGACATAGCAATGATTACGTTAGGACGTATGTCGGGTGAATTCCTCGACAGAAAGGTTTCCGACTTTAACTTGTCTAAGGAAGAAACCAAACTTATCAGCGATGTATGTAAAGCATTCCATGCAGCAGGCAAGAAAGTAGTAGTTATCCTGAATATCGGTGGAGTTATCGAAACCAGTTCATGGAAAAACTTGCCGGATGCAATTCTCTGCGCTTGGCAGGCAGGACAGGAAGGCGGTAACAGCGTAGCAGATATCCTGAGCGGAAAAGCTTATCCATCAGGAAAACTGACCATGACTTTCCCTGTCAAATTTGAGGATGCAGCCTCTTCTGCTAACTTCCCGACAGAAGGAGCTATGAGTAGTCTCAACATGACTGACCCGAAAGAAAAGAAGAGCGAAGTGAAGTTATGGGACTATACCGATTACGAAGAAGATATCTATGTCGGTTACCGTTACTTCGACAGCTTCGGCAAACAAGTTTCTTATCCATTCGGATACGGTTTGTCGTATACAACCTTCGAATATGGAACTCCGCAAGTTAAGGCAGAAAACGGAACTTATACAGTTACAGTCGATGTCAAGAATACAGGCAAATTACCAGGAAAAGAAGTAGTAGAACTTTATGTTTCTGCTCCTCAAGGAGGTGACTTGAACAAACCGGAAAAAGAATTGAAGGCTTTTGCCAAAACTAAAGAATTGAAACCGGGCGAAACGACATCTGTTACAATGACTGTCAAGACATTCGATCTGGCTTCTTACAATGAAAGTACTTCTGCATGGGTAACCGATTCAGGTACTTATAAGTTTTCAATAGGATCTTCTTCCCGCGACATTAAAGCAACACAAGACGTAGAGGTTGCCGGTGGAGTAGATAAAACACACGATATTCTGCATTTGCAGGCACCAATCAATATACTGAAGAAATAACCCTCTATGAAGAATGTGATGAAGACATTTCTCCACAAAGGGAATTTTGACAGTCATTTGCTTGCTTCTCTTACATCTGAATATAATGCCGCTACAAAGTAAAACAACAACTTACCTTTGCGGCTATAAAATGGGGATTGGGAAAAGGCTAATTCACGATTGAATGTGACGGCTATCCGAAGTCTGTGAAGATTTCAGATAGCCGTTTTTTTAAGTCACAGAAGCATACTAACGCGGAATACATACTACATTTTTCATCTTTCCCTTAAATCCCATTTGAGTATCTCCTAATTGCTTCAATGGGAATATCAAAGTTTCCTGGTACCAGATGCGGTCTTTTTTCTGACTTTTCGCATTAAACACTTCACCTATACGTCCTTCCAATCTCTCCTGAAGTTGTCCGTCTATAAACAAGGAAGTCCCTTTTGCATCACCTTCCACGCGTACTTTTGTCCATTTGCTTTCAGGCAAACGATAGGCATGAAATACAAATTCATAGCCATCACGACGGAAAGCAAACTTACCTGTATTTTGCCAGTTCGTTATAAATTCCGAATGAGGTCCCTTGAACAATATAGCATCAATGTTTGGAATAGAATCCGGACAAATTTCAAACTCTACGGCATAAGGATAACCGATCTCATCAACAGAAGTAGTCACTACATCCGTACCTGAAAGCGTTATCTCTTTATCTGTATCTGTTAATACCGTACGCCGAGGAACCTTCGCCAGCAAATTCACACCCGGAGCCTCGGGAGTTAACTGACAAAGTGCTTTAAACTGAGCATACGATACATGCTGTACATTTTCACCTTTCCACATCTTTTCACACACAACCTGCAACGCCGGAAAAGTACGGACGTGCACATCCTGTTGACTGATTCCATTACCTACCCGGTCATTCCAAACGGCTAACATAGCTCCCAAGAAATTTGGATTACGCTTTTCAACCTTTGGATCGTCCTTCCTCATCATTTCAGGCATCCAGGATTCGTATAACCATTGATAATCCAAAAAATCATGATAATAATTTACGGCCGGTACCAGATACAAAAGCCAGTCACAAAGATTCACCACTTTGGCCCCTGCTTCCAGACACGTATTCACATCCATCCAGTTATAATTCCAGGCACTCACGACCTTTCCTTTCAAGTCGACAGGCGTTTCTCCTTTCATTATTTTCAAGCTCCCCCATAAACGCGGCATCTTACCATATTTAGCTACCAAATCCATGCAATGATTCGTGAAACGACGAAACTGTTCAGACTCTTTCACATTATACTCATCTGTACCGATATGTACTTCCGGTCCTACAAATACCGGATCTTCACCCGACAAATATTCATCGAAGAGAGAATCTACAAAATCGTAGACTTCCTTTTTATACAAATCCAGATGATCCATACCGTACGCCTTATTATCAGCTGCCAGTCGAGGATTATAATGTGTAAAAGCTAAAGAATGAGCCGGCACATCAATCTCTGGAATCACATTGACCCCATAAGTAGCTGCCATCTTCTGAAAATCCCGAAACTCAGCCTTTGTATAGGAACCATCCTTGGCCGTCAGCCCTGGATAACGTTCACTTTCTAGGCGGAAAGCCGCATACGTTTTGTTCCAGTCATTTTCGAAAAATTCTACAAATCCATTGTCATTCAAATGAACCTGCAATTCGTTCAATTTATAAAATGAAAGAATCTTTACATAATCACGTAAGTAATCCATCGTAAAGAACTTACGAGCTACATCAATCATAAATCCACGATTCGGATACAACGGGAAATCCGTGGCGAGTCCCTTCATTAATCCTCCCGGCTGATTATGAATCATCTGTAATAAGGTTCGTGTACCCCAAAATACTCCTTTGGAAGTAGGCGCCTCTATGGTTACCCCATTACGAATATCCATCCGATATCCTTCGTCACCCAACGTCTTGTCCGGTTTACTTAATGTCAAATAAACAGCTTCCTTCTCCTTTTTACCAACAACCACACGGTAATTCCAGCCAAACATTTCTTTCAAATCTTGCACTAATATTTCAGCACTCTGCTTCAATATTCCTTCCTCATCCGAGGACACAATCACTTTGCCCGATTCCGGCAAGACCAGTTTACCTTTGGCTGGTTGCCATTGCTGCAACGCAGGGATTACTTGTGGAACACTTTGGGCTACAACCGAAACCAAGCTACATAGCCACACCATACCTACTAAAACCAGATGTTTCATTGTATCAGATTTAATATTTAACAAATCATTGAAATTCAATTTATAAAACTAAAAAACACAAAAAAATTTTCCGCAATTATTCCAACAGTTAAAATTACATAGATTTATCGTATGGCAAGTCATTATTATAAAGAATTTGTACGATAATAAAGAAATCTACAAAAAGGTCGCAACAAATTCAATCAGCTACAGTCTGCTAAGCTATTTAAACAACAATCAATATCATATGTTCCAAGCCATTCCAAACTCTTTAAGAAAATTTCTATCTTTCCTGCAATGAAAATACAATTCGGATAAAAAGGGAAGAGAATATTCGCTTAACCTCCTTCTATCCATGATAATTCCCAAATAATCCTTATCTTTGCGCATCGTAAGGTTGCAACTCAAAATAAACTATATACGTATATGGAAAAAAAATTCAAGCGAACGACCGTGACATCGGCTCTGCCTTATGCCAACGGTCCGGTCCATATCGGCCATTTGGCAGGTGTTTACGTACCGGCCGATATTTACGTGCGCTATCTGCGCCTGAAAAAAGAAGATGTGCTCTTCATTGGCGGTTCTGACGAACATGGAGTACCTATCACTATCCGCGCAAAGAAAGAAGGAGTAACTCCACAGGATATCGTAGACCGTTATCATACGTTGATCCGTGACTCATTCAAGGAATTCGGAATTTCATTTGATGTTTACGGACGTACCTCTTCAAAAATTCATCACGATACAGCTTCCGGTTTCTTCCGTAAATTGTATGACAAAGGAGAATTTATCGAAAAAACTTCTATGCAGTATTACGATGAGGAAGCTCATACATTCCTTGCCGACCGTTATATTACCGGTGAATGTCCTCGCTGCCACGCACAAGGTGCTTATGGTGACCAGTGCGAGAAATGTGGAAGTACACTTTCTCCTACCGAACTGATCAATCCCAAAAGTGCTATCAGCGGAAGCCAGCCCGTCATGAAGGAAACCAAGCACTGGTATCTTCCACTCGACAAACATGAAAGCTGGTTACGTAAATGGATTTTGGAAGATCATAAGGAATGGCGTCCTAATGTATACGGACAGTGCAAGAGCTGGCTGGACATGGGATTACAGCCTCGTGCCGTAAGTCGTGACCTTGACTGGGGTATTCCTGTTCCTGTAGAAGGAGCTGAAGGAAAAGTACTGTATGTATGGTTCGATGCTCCTATCGGTTACATCTCGAATACGAAAGAATTATTGCCCGACTCATGGGAGAAATGGTGGAAAGACCCTGAAACACGTCTGATCCATTTCATCGGAAAAGACAACATTGTATTCCACTGCATCGTATTCCCTGCCATGCTGAAAGCAGAGGGAAGTTACATCTTACCGGACAATGTTCCTGCCAATGAATTCCTTAACCTGGAAGGTGATAAGATCTCAACATCACGTAACTGGGCTGTATGGTTGCACGAATACCTGCAAGATTTCCCGGGCAAACAGGACGTTTTGCGTTATGTCTTGACTGCCAATGCTCCCGAAACAAAAGACAATGACTTTACATGGAAAGATTTCCAGGCACGCAACAACAATGAATTGGTTGCTGTCTACGGAAACTTTGTCAACCGTGCTATGGTACTGACAAACAAATACTTCGAAGGTAAAGTCCCTGTTTGCGGTGAACTGAATGACTACGACCGTGAAACACTGAAAGAATTTGCCGACGTAAAAGCTGAAGTTGAAAAACTGCTGAATGTCTTCAAGTTCCGTGATGCACAGAAGGAAGCGATGAACCTGGCACGTATCGGAAACAAATACCTCGCCGATACAGAACCTTGGAAGCTTGCCAAAACAGATATGAACCGTGTAGCTACCATCTTGAATATTGCTCTGCAATTGGTTGCTAACCTTGCTATTGCTTTCGAACCATTCCTGCCGTTCAGCAGTGAGAAGTTACGTCACATGCTGAATATGGAAAGCTTCGACTGGGAACAACTGGGACGCACCGACTTACTGGCTGCCGGACATCAGTTGAACAAGCCGGAATTGCTGTTCGAAAAGATTGAAGATGATGCTATTCAGGCACAGGTAGACAAACTGCTTGCTACGAAAAAAGCTAATGAAGCAGCCAACTACAAGGCTAATCCTATCAAACCGACTATCGCATTCGAAGAATTCGAAAAGCTCGATATCCGTGTAGGAACCGTATTGGAATGTGAAGCAGTTCCTAAGATGAAGAAATTGCTGAAATTCAAGATTGCAGACGGACTGGAAAACCGTACAATCGTAAGCGGTATTGCACAACACTATCGTCCGGAAGAACTGGTAGGAAAGCAGGTATTGTTCATCGCCAACCTTGCCCCACGTCAGTTCAAGAACGGACTGGTAAGTGAAGGTATGATTCTGTCTGCCGAGAACTTCGACGGTTCACTTGCCGTTACTTCTGTACTGAAAGAAGTAAAACCCGGAAGTGAAGTGAAATAATATTCTTTTTATACTATACTCAAGCGAAGAATCTCAAATTTCACTCTTTTGAGATTCTTCGCTTTCATTACAACCCACATCCATTATTCTAAAATATTGTGACATGCCCGAACAATCACTGAAAGAAAAAACCGCAAAAGGACTTTTATGGGGAGGCGTAAGCAACGGAGTACAACAATTACTAAACCTTATTTTCGGTATATTTCTTGCTCGCCTGCTTACTCCAGCCGACTACGGTATGGTGGGTATGCTCACTATTTTCACTGCTATTGCAGGTACATTACAAGAAAGCGGATTTACTGTTGCTTTAGCTAACAAAAAAAATATTTCACACAAAGATTATAATGCTGTCTTTTGGTTCAGTACCCTCATGGGCTTAAGTCTTTATACAATTTTATTCTTTTCTGCCCCTTTAATAGCTAACTATTATCGACAGCCAGATTTAGTGCCATTAGCCCGATTAACATTTTTAGGCTTTCTCATATCTAGTACCGCAACCGCTCACAATGCTTATCTGTTCAGAAATTTAATGGTTAAGCAAAAAGCTATTTCACAATTACCCGCATTGCTGCTATCCGGTACAACAGGCATTATTATGGCATTGAATGGCATGTCGTATTGGGGCATAGCTATCCAAAGTCTTATTTATATTGCAATCATTAACCTAAGTTTTTGGTATTTTTCGCCATGGCGTCCCACTTTCCAATTCAACTTTTCTCCATTGAAAGAAATGTTTGGATTTAGTAGCAAAATGTTATTAACTAACATATTCTTACAAATTAACAACAATATATTTTCTGCTATTATAGGACGACTATTTACTCCAAAAGAAGTAGGTCTTTATACACAAGCAAATAAATGGAACATAATGGGATCATCATTTATTGGAGGAATGATAAGTAGTGTTGCTCAACCAGTCTTGTCACAATTATCAGAGAGCCAAGATCGTCAGCAAAATGCCTTTCGAAAAATGTTACGATTCACTGCTTATCTATCATTTCCTGCAATGTTTGGATTAGCTCTTATTGCTCCTGAATTTATTTATTTAACCATACAAGATAAATGGATGCCGTGTGTACCTATTCTGCAAATTTTATGTATTTGGGGAGCTTTTCTCCCTATAACAACACTTTGCTCAAACCTTATTATAAGTAAAGGTAAATCAAATATTTATATGTGGAACACCATTGGCATAAGTATAATACAAATAATAGCTATACTATTGGTACATCAATGGGGTATTCACATGATGATTGCCATATATAGTAGTCTTAATATTATCTGGTTATTTATATGGCTATATTTTATAAGTAAAGAAATTGGCCTAACTGTATTGAATGCAATAAAAGATATTACTCCCTTTGTTAGTACGGCAACTTTAAGTATACTATTAAGTTATCTTATCACTCTTCCTATAAAAATACCGATATTTGTATTATTAACAAAAATCGCTACTACTGCAATTCTTTATTTAGGAATCATGCAAATAATAGGATTACAAATACAAAAAGAAATATTCAATTATTTGATTAAGCATAAAATTACAGAACAATGATTAGTGTAATTATACCATTATATAATGGAGCTAAGTTTATTCAACGCAGCATCAACTCTGTTCTGAACCAAACTTATCAAAATTTTGAGATTGTAGTAGTAAATGATGGTTCTACCGATCATGGACCCCAAATAGTGGCACAATGGCAACATTCCTCTATTAAACTAATAAGCCAAAAGAATAGTGGAGTATCCATCGCTCGTAATACAGGTATTAAAGCTGCTAAAGGAAATATCATTGCTTTCTTAGATGCAGATGATGAATGGCTTCCTAACCATTTAGAAGTAATCCATCATTTAGTAGAACGTTACCCAGAATGTGGTGTATTCGGAACATCATATTTCTTTAAAAGAGAAAATGAGTCTCTCACTCTTCCCGTTTTACCTAATAAGTTTTCTTTTATGGGAACAGAAGGAATACTCTATAATTATTATGAACTCGCATCTGGTACAGACTTTCCTATGCAAACAAGTGCATATGCCGTACGAAAAGAAATCATACAAAAAATAGGAGGATTCCCTTCAGGAATTCCTTCAGGAGAAGATATTATTACGCTTGCTCGCTTACAGGCTGTCTGTGATTTTGCTTACTCTAAAGAACCAACATCATTATATTATGTAACGAATTCAGAAAACAAAAGTATCCGGACAATCAAAGACCATGACCCTTTGGATGCTATGTTTCATGAGCTATATAAACAAATCTCCCACAAAAAGGGGAGTAGGCTTTTTCTCTCTTCCTGGCATAAAAGACGAATGTCAGGAGCTCTTATAAATCGTAAATATAAAATCGGATTTAGAGAATTCTTCAAGGCATTCTGTATTTTTCCTTTTTATAAAAAGCTTTATACATCCTTTATAATTACATTTTTAGCGGGTATTACGAGAACTGATCTATATAGATTAAATAAAATATTAAAAGGCAAACAACACTGATTTATGCAGACATCCGTCAATTACATAACAACCTGGTTCTATAAAGAATCGAAAGAGGAAGCCAGTTTCTATCCTCAGCTGGGACAGAAAGGAAACTCTTCGCTTGTACATTCCATTTACATGCAGATACAAGTGCCTTTCTTCGTAACGTTCAAGTATTATAATCCGGAAGCAAAATTTATTTTCTTTACGAATCTGACAAAAGAAGATTTGCCCGATTACCTTACTCGGTTGTTCTGTAAACTGGACGTAGAGGTAATTACGTTACCCTATACGTGCAAGCCTCCCAAAGACTGGTACCCGGCATGGCAGAACCAGTTCTATCTATACGACATCTTAAAGTATATGGACACCCGTATGCAAGAAAATGACACCTTACTGATCAGCGATGCCGATTGTCTGTGCCATACCTCTCTCGATACCTTATTTGAGGCTGTCCGCAAGAATGGAAGTGCTCTTTATGAATTCATTACCGACAGAAAATACTCCATCAACGGCATTACACTTCCTCAAATGGAAGAAGTGTACCGAGCCTGTTACGGAAAAGAGGTAAAAGGTTCCATGACTTACTACGGAGGTGAATTTGTTGCCTTACGAAAAGATGTAATCAGTAAAATCAATATTGCATTTCCAGAACTGTGGGCTTTCAACCTGGAGTATGGAAAGCAACATCCATTCAAGTTAAATGAGGAAGCTCATTTACTGAGTCTGCTTGCCGAACATTTACAAATACGCAATACGACAGCCAACCGGTATGTGAAGCGCATGTGGACTACTCCTCATTTCAACAATGTGCAACCGGGTGATGAAAACTATCCGGTATGGCACTTACCGTATGAAAAGAAGCGCGGGTTGTATTATTTGTACAAGTTAATCGAAAAGGATGGAGGAGAAATAACCGACGAAACCGATTTCTGGAAAAAAGCAGGAAGATATACGGGTATTCCTCATATCAGCCTGCACAAGAGAGTGAAAGACCGCCTCACTACCTTGTGGATGAAATTGAAATAATTGCTCACGACAAACAACTGGTATGATGAAAATCTTGACAATCATTGTTTCATATAATTTCGAAAAGTGGATAAGCCGATGCCTGAATAGCTTGAAAGCCTCATCTCATCCTACGGATATCCTCGTAATAGACAACTGTTCGAAAGACCGGACCGTAGAAATTATCCAAAAGGAATATCCTCAGGTCCGACTGATTGCAAACAGCGCAAATTTGGGCTTTGGCAGAGCCAATAATATCGGAATGCAGATTGCCATGAAAGAAGGCTATGATGCTGTCTTTCTGCTGAATCAGGATGCCTGGATAGGAAATGATACACTGGCTGTACTTGCCGCTCAAGCTGTGCGCCATCCGGAATTCGGTATTCTTTCTCCCGTACATTTAAACGGAAGCGGGAAAGAGCTGGATAAGGGGTTTGCATCCTATGCCCGCCTTGCAAGTATCAAGAATCTGTCCGACGAACAAGATCCGATAGCTTGTCCGTTTATCAATGCAGCTTTCTGGTTTATTCCAGTCAGTACATTGCGTAAGGTAGGAGGATTTTCTCCTCTATTTTACCACTATGGAGAAGATAAAGATTACGTCAACCGCCTGCATTTCCACCAGTATAAGATAGGTTATTTACCGACCGTATACGGCTGTCACGACCGTGAGTTCCGTAAAGTATCTTTTGAAGGGTTTTGTCGGGCAGAACGTGTCTATCTACTTTCCGAATATGCCAACATCAATTATCGTTTCACCCAAGCGTTTGCCTATGGTATCTTGGCAGGAATCAAAAAACTGATTCTATCTCTCTCGAGAGGCAACCTCAAATATGCCAAGGGATATATCTCTATAGTTGCCACCTTACTTGCACAAAGTAAGGCGGTGATACAAGTCCGTAAGCAAACCAAACAAAATTACGCCAGTTATCTATAAACCATGACATACGCACCCATTCTGTTATTCGTCTACAACCGACCGGAACATACCCGTCAGGTTGTTTCTTCACTGCTTCGCAATCAGGAAGCAGCCGAAAGTCCACTGTTTATTTACGCCGATCAAAGTAAAACTCCCGACAATGATGCTGCCGTACAGGAAGTACGCCGCTATATACACAGCATCAGCGGATTTAAGAGTATTACCATCATCGAACGTGAGTCCAACTGGGGACTTGCCCGCAACATCATCGACGGTGTAACAACGCAAGTCAACGAATTTGGAAGAGTCATCGTACTGGAAGACGACCTGATAGTTGCTCCTTATTTCCTGAAGTTCATGAACGATGCGTTGGAAACTTATCAGGATGAACAGCGAGTCGGTCACATCCAAGCCTGCGACTTTACTAAGGACGCCTCACTACCCGACACCTTCCTCATCAAATGGACGGGAAGCTGGGGATGGGGAACCTGGAAGCGTGCATGGCAACATTTTAATCCCGATGGAAAAGAACTGCTTGCCCAACTGGAAAAGCGTAAGCTCACACGATATTTTGACTTCAACGGTAACTATCCTTTTACCCGGATGTTACGCCGACAAATCGCCGGACAAAACAATTCATGGGCTATCCGCTGGAATGCCAGCCTGTTCCTTGCCGACATCTTATCGTTGAACGTGGGAAAATCGCTGATTCAGAACACTGGATTCGATGGAAGCGGAACCAACTGCGGCGGAGGCGGCCTATACGACTCTACCCTGTGGCAACAACCTCTTCCCGTCAAACTTATTTCTCCCATAGAAGAGAACAAGGCAGCACGAAGAGTCTTCGAAAAATACTATCACCGCACCAATTGTTTCTGGGCAAAAGCCATTCGCCGCATCAAGCGCACCCTGAAGGGAGATTTTGGCGCCTGATACAGACAAGGAAAAAGAAAATGAATTACCTTTGCACAAAATTCAGGAAGCAATGAGAGTATTAATCATCAATACTTCCGAGCGAATCGGAGGGGCGGCAATAGCGGCAAACCGCTTAATGGAAGCGCTGAAAGGACAAGGCATAAAGGCCAAGATGCTGGTACGCGACAAACAAACCGATCAGGTTACCGTAGTACCGCTGAAAAAGTCGTGGAGACACATCTGGCAATTCGTATGGGAACGTGTAGTGATCTGGAAAGCCAACCATTTCAAGAAACACAATCTCTTTGCCGTCGACATTGCCAATATGGGAACAGACATAACCTCTCTGCCGGAATTTCAGCAGGCCGATGTGATACATCTGCACTGGATCAATCAAGGAATGCTCTCCCTGAAGGACATACAGAAAATAATCGATTCAGGAAAACCAATCGTATGGACCATGCACGATATGTGGCCCATTACTGGTATCTGCCATCACGCACAAGACTGTACCAAGTATCGGACGCAATGTAATACATGCCCGTTGCTGTACAAAGGCTACAAGCACGACTTGTCGTATCGGATTTTTCTGAAAAAACAAAAACTATACAAGAAGGCTAACATCACATTCGTTGCATGCAGCCGATGGCTCGAAGGACTGGCCAAGCACAGTGTGCTGGCACTGGGACATACCGTAACCAATATCCCGAATCCCATCAACACCAACCTGTTCCGTCCGCTGAACAAAACACAGGTGCGCAACAGCCTGAACCTGCCTACCGACAAGAAACTGCTTCTGTTCAGTTCCATGAAGATAACCGACCCGAAAAAGGGCATAGACTATCTGGTAGAAGCATGTAAACTCATCCAACAGCAGCATCCGGATTTTTGCAGTTCACTGGCAGTTGTAGTAGTAGGAAAAGAATCGCAGCAATATGCCGACCTCTTCCCCTTCCCTATCTACTGTCTGAATTATGTAGGCAATGAAAAAGAATTGGTAAACATTTATAATGCAGTCGATCTGTTTGTCACTCCATCGTTGCAGGAGAATCTGCCGAATACCATTGTAGAAGCGATGTCATGCGGAGTACCGTGTGTAGGCTTCAACATCGGCGGTATTCCGCAAATGATCGATCATCTGCACAACGGATACGTAGCACAATACAAATCGTCGGAAGATCTTGCCAACGGTATATGCTGGTCGCTGAACGAAGGAGACTACGCCAGCCTCAGCGAAGAAGCCCGCCGAAAAGCGGTAGAGACCTATTCCGAACAGAATGTTGCCATGAAATATATAAAGATTTATAATCACATCACAGGGGAAAATGCATAACATTACACATCTGCATCCAAAGTTTTCTATTATTACTGTAACCTATAATGCCGAAAACGTTCTGGAAGATACTATTCAGAGTGTTATTACCCAGACTTACAGAAACGTAGAATATATCATCGTAGACGGTAAGTCGACCGACAAGACGATGGAAATAGTCAACCGTTACAAGGATCACATCCACACCATCGTGAGTGAGCCTGATAAGGGCTTGTACGATGCCATGAACAAGGGGATGGCACTGGCAACGGGAGATTATGTCTGTTTTCTGAATGCCGGCGACGAACTTCATGAGGATGATACCCTGCAACTGATGGTACATTCGCTGGCTGGCGTCAACGAATTTCCGGATGTGATGTATGGAGAAACTGCCATCGTTGATGAAGAAGGACATTTCCTGCGGATGCGCCGCCTTTCTGCTCCCGAACAACTAACATGGAAAAGTTTCCGCGAAGGAATGCTGGTTTGTCATCAGGCCTTTTTTGCCCGCCGTGACAGACTGGTAAACTACGACCTGCATTACCGCTTTTCTGCCGATTTCGACTGGTGTATCCGTATCATGAAGCAGAGCAAGACACTTCATAATACCCACCTCACCCTGATCGATTACCTGAACGAAGGAATGACAACCCGTAACCACAAGGCTTCGCTGAAAGAACGTTTCCGCATCATGTGCAAGCATTACGGATATTTTTCAACCATCCTGCGACACTTATGGTTTGCATTACGCCTGCTGCTTCACAAATAATAACGCTATTTTATTGGATTGCCTGATAAAAGATGGTACATTGCACACCAGAAACCATCAATAAATAGAACAATGAAACAATTCGCTTTAACTTTGTTCTTCTTGTGTACAGCATGCACAGGAATGATCGCCCAGAAACATATTACGAGCCTCAGTCCGTCAATTTATATAAAAGGCATTGTAAAAGATGATATTGGAAGCATCAAGGCAGGCACTCCGTTCACACTCCAGCGCTTCGTAAAACTGACTCAATATCAGCCAACGGATCCCAACTACCGGCAAGCGGTCCTGATTATCAACGGGCGGCAACAAGGTGTAGCGCTGAACAACATGGACAGACTGGAGTTTACTCCTACCGATCCGACAACTTTCTGGCTGTCGGAACAAGTCAATTCCGGACTGGTGACGTATTACGAAAGTAAAGGACTTCAGGAAACCATGAGAAAAGAAATGGAGAATGAAGCCAATACGTACCTCGACGAGCTGGAAAGAGCTAATATGATTTACGAGGATGCTGCCATGGAAGACTATGTACACTGCCTTATGCTGAGCATGATTCCCAAAGAATTCATCGCCGACCGATATGGAATGCCCTATGTACGTATCCTGAAATCTCCGAATCCAGACATTGTGATGTTGAGCAACAACTGTATGCTGGTTTCAAGCGGACTGCTTACGCTGCTCGATACGGAAGATGAGTTATTCAGCATGCTTGCCAGAGAAATGGCACACTATGTACTCGACCACGCCGTGATAACTGTCAATAAAAACATAAGTCGTGCCAACCGAGCAGCATTTTGGGGTGCCGTAGCCGATGTTGCTACCACAGCCATAGAAGCTGCACTTTACAATAAATTCGAAAATTACATTCCGGGGGCTGCCTTTACAACCAACGACATTGTTCAGGTACTGGTAAACTATGATATTTACAACCGGATGGGACTGAATTACTCCAAGCAACAGGAAAAAGAGGCGGACAATACCGCTATCCAGTTCATGCAGTTCATGAAAAAAGATCCGACTGCACTGGTCTCAGCTCAGAACAAAATTCTCCAGTATTACGACGAGATAAAAGATAAAAGCGTACTGGAAAAATACGGTATATACAGCAGTCTGGAAGAGAGATTGGAGAAGTTGCAGAAAGACTATCCGCTGAAGGAAACAACCAAAGATCCTATCTATCTGAAACGTACCAGCGGCCTGGTAAGCTTTTCTGCATCCATGATGGAGTTCAACAGAGATTACATGCAGGCCATGAAGCTGGCTCAAAAGAACATCGATAACAAAATGGCTTGTTCCGACGATTATGTGGTTATGGCAAAATGTATCATGAAGCAGAGCAATACCGCAGAAAGCAATCGGGAAAGCAAGGAACTGCTGGAAAAAGCAGAATCTATGAGTGAATTTCCCGATGTGAATATCTCGAAACAGAAAATTCTTTTACTGCTCCGCGACAACAAGCAGAAGGATGCCGTAACCGAAGTCAACCAGTACATTAAGTTATTGAACGATATCCATCAAGCTCCTCACAGCGAGGACGACGAACAATGGCTTACCAAAGAATATCATTGGGCAAATACCCTGCTGAAACAGTTGTATATCCTATAACCGATCCCTAAAAGAAACCTTCAGAGAGAAAACAGAAAATTCGTTATATAATAAGAAAACGTCAGGACATTTTGAATGAGATGTCCTGACGTTTTCTTATTTTTTGTACAAAAGTTTTTTTCTTTTGTACAAATTCTTTCGAAAGATTGCAACGGATTTTTCCGAATCTTCCTTATGCTTCTTTGTGCTTACGCAGTTGCAATACGATGGCCACGATAGCTACCACTGCCAGTATACCCAATGCGGCAAAAGCAATGGCTTCGGTTACATGCAGCGATCTCGGATCGAAAACAAAACGTACCGTATGCTTTCCTGCCGGAACATTCATCGCACGGAGAATGTAGTCGGCACGTCCGTGAACAGTTTCTTTTCCGTCAACGTATGACTCCCATCCCGGATAATAGATTTCAGAGAATACGACCACTCCACCCTTCTGTGAGTTAACCTCATAAATCAGTTCATTAGGCTCGTAACTCTTCAGCACGACGGTACTCAGACTATCTTTTCCAGCACCCGAATCTTTCACTTCGTCAGCAAAGCGCTTGTCCACGACAGCTACCTTTGCCGGATCGATATGATGGATAGCCTCTATCTCCTCATTCGCATTGTTCACATACTGTACCTTATCTACAAACCAGGCATTGCCCAACGCATACGGATTGTAAATAGGAACGGTAGAACCTCCTTGAAGAGGGAAGATGAAGTAACGAGTATTCAGCATATTCAATACAGAGAAATGAGAAGGATCGACCTGTGTCATATCGCCACCTACAGCAGGAAGCTCCTTAAACAGATTACCCATTTCACCTTGTATATGTTCTTCTATCATTTCCTGATAACGGCGCAATTTGGCAGCGTGATAACCTCCGATGCTCTTGTGCCAGTACGAAGTCTCGTTTTCATTGAAAGTATTGCTTGCCAGATTCAGTACACGATAGTCGAGTGTCTTATCTTCCAGAATCTTCTTATCCGTTTCCGAAGGCTTCAGGAAAGGCTGCATCTCGGTACCTTTTGCCACGAACTGCCCGTCGTACAGATAACGCTTGTTCACGCTCCACATATCTACCAGACACAATACAGCCAAAGCCGCTACCAGAAAACCTGCTTTCAGCTTTCCGGCGCAATATGCCCACAGCAAGGCTACACCGATGATGATGATAAAGAAGCTTCTCCAGGCATCAGATGTAAAGATCGCTACGCGCATCTCCTCCAGATTCATCAGTATAGGAGCAAGCTGCTCGGCCGGGATAGCGTTTTGCAAAGCGCTCATCTCCATGCTCGAAACATAGGTCGGGAAGAACACCCGCGGAGCAATGGCAAACAACAACGACAGTCCGCCTGTCAGTCCCAGACTGATATAGAAAGCTTTTGCTTTTTCCTTTAACAGCGAAGGACGGTCAATCACTTCCTTCAATGCCATGATAGCCAGCAGTGGAATCGTAAATTCGGCAATGACAAGAATAGACGATACCGCGCGGAACTTATTGTACATTGGAATATAATCGATAAAGAAATCGGTCAGTCCCATGAAGTTCTTTCCCCACGACAGCAAAATAGAGAACAGCGTACCGCCCAGCAAAGCCCATTTCATCGGACCTTTTACGATAAAGCAGCCCAAAATGAACAGGAACATCACGAAAGCTCCCACATAGACCGGTCCCGATGTACCCGGCTGTTCGCCCCAGTACTGACCAATCTGGCTGTACAGTCCCATGTAAGTCGGGTCGGCTTTCTTCATTGCCGTTTCGTTCTGTGAAAGAGGAACAGAAGCTCCACCCTTTACGTTAGGCACAAGCAACGAGAATGTTTCCCCGATGCCGTAACTCCACTGAGTAATATAATCACGTTCCAGTCCGCTTCCCGTCTGATTAGCCGAGTGTTCTTTCACCAGTTCACTCTTTCCACGCATACT
>FR887832.1:0-23428 GCA_000432735.1 Bacteroides sp. CAG:443 | reverse complement strand
ACTCTTTCCACGCATACTCTCTTTACTATACTGATACGTATGGTAGATATTCGACAAGTTAATACATATACCCAAGATACCTGCAACCACAAGTACTCCGGTCGATTTCAGGAACTGCGGGAAACGCTTTTCCTTCCATGCAGAAACTCCATAAGCTATGGCGATAAACAACATGACAAAGAGGAAATAATACGTCATCTGCATGTGGTTCGACACAATTTGCAGTGCCACGAACAAAGCAGTCACCAAACCACCCCACAAATACTTACCTCGGTATATCAAGACCATACCTGCTATGGTAGGCGGTATGTAAGCAAGTGTCACAAACTTCCAGATATGTCCGGCAGCAATGATGATAAAGAAGTAGGAAGAAAAAGCCCAGATAATTGCTCCCAAGGCAGACAACCAGACTTTAAAATCGAATGCGCGCAGCAAGATGTAGAAGCCCAGCAGCATGATAAAGATGTATCCGGCATAAGTAGGGAGAAACAGCCGGTAGATTTCCTGAACAAAATTCAGTGTACGGCTCGATTCATATCCCGGAGCCAGCTGATAAGTCGGCATTCCACTGAACAACGAGTTTGTCCATCGGGTAGCTTTGCCATGCTTTTCGTAATATTCCTGATGTTCTCTTCCGGCTCCGATACCTGCTACAGCATCGTGCTGTGCCAGGATGCGTCCTTCTGTAATGGCCGGAAAGAAATAAGCGACCGATATTATTGCAAAGAGCACAATCGCCACAATATCAGGGAGAAGTTTCTTTAATTGATTCATACAGAAATAGTTTATTAATTAATGTTTTCAGACAGCAAAGATAACACAATAGTCCATGAAAAATAGTAACTTTGTCAGCGAAAATCATAAAATAATATGAAAATAGGAATCATAACCGCCATGTCTTCAGAGCAGAAGCAGCTGGCTAACCAACTGAGAGAAAAAACAGAATGTACCAAAGGTCCTTTCAGCTACATAGAAGGAACCATCAAGAACAATACCATTATACTGATGCAATGCGGTATAGGCAAGGTGAATGCGGCTGCCGGAGCAGTGGAGCTGATCCGCAATTTTGAGCCCGACTGCATTATCAGTACGGGAGTAGCCGGAGGTATCGATACCTGCCTGAAAGTAATGGATGTGGTAGTAAGCCGACAAATCGTGTACCACGACGTATGGTGCGGCGAAGGAAATGCATACGGACAAATTCAGGGACTTCCTACTTTCTTCAACGGTGACGAAACGCTTTACAACTGTGCCATGTCGCTCGATACGGAAACAGCGATCCACGGCGGACTGATTTGCAGCGGCGACAAGTTCATTACCGACCGCAGCGAACTGGATACCATTAAGGGTAACTTCCCCGAAGGTCTTGCCGTCGACATGGAATCGGCAGCCATAGCTCAGGTTTGTTACTTGTATAAAGTTCCGTTTATCAGTTTCCGCATCATCAGCGACACGCCGGGAGCAGACAAGCATTTCGAGCAATACCAGAATTTCTGGGGAGAAATGGCCGACCGTTCCTTCCACGTTACAGAAACATTCTTAAAGGCTTTGCCAAACAAATTATAATTAAATCAAGAGGATTATGAAAAAAATACCAAGTTTTACCGTCGACCATATCCGTCTGTTACGTGGTATTTATGTATCACGCAAAGACACCGTAGGAAACGAAATCGTCACGACCTTCGATATCCGCATGAAAGAGCCGAACCGGGAACCGTGCCTTAGCCCTTCGGCTATCCACACCATGGAGCACCTGGCTGCTACCTTCCTGCGCAATCATCCGGTATGGGCCGATAAAATCATCTACTGGGGCCCTATGGGCTGCCTTACCGGCAATTATCTGGTTGTAAAAGGTGATCTCGAATCAAAAGATATCCTTCCGCTGATGCAGGAAACTTTCCGCTTCATAGCCGATTTTGAGGGCGATGTACCCGGAGCCAGCGCAAAAGACTGTGGCAACTACCTGATGATGAATCTTCCGATGGCACGTTGGGAAGCAGCCAAATACCTGCACGAAGTATTGGAAAACATCACCGAAGCACAACTTCAGTATCCGGAATAAACCGGATACAAATCCTATAAAAACAAATCGAGCCGCCCTTTCTTCAAGAGGCGGCTCGATTTGTTTTCTGTTGCAGCAAGTAACGGATTACTTACGCAGACCGAGTTCCTTAACGATAGCACGGTATCTCTCGATATCGCGGTTCTTCAGGTAAGTCAGCAAAGAACGACGCTTACCTACCAGTGTTGTCAGAGCTCTTTCAGTGCTATAATCTTTTCTGTTGAGCTTCATGTGCTCAGTCAGGTGAGAAATACGGTATGAAAACAATGCAATCTGTGCTTCAGGTGAGCCAGTATCAGTGTTAGACTTTCCGTACTTTCCAAAGATTTCTTGTTTTTTAGCTGCGTCTAAATACATAATTTTGACTGTTTAAAATATATAAATTTTGATTTTGCGGTGCAAAGGTAAAGATAATCTTCCATATAACAATGAGTTAAGCGAAAAAATATTGATAATCGCCCCGAAATATATTCCAGCGCATGTCATCTGCACACGAAATTCATTGACTAAGATTTCAAGTATCACGTTTTCAACACCGACCAGTAGAGCCCGGCTGCATCATGATCTGGCAACTTTATTCACCCAAAATCAAGATTTTCACTACAAATATCAAAGAAAAATCGTAACTTTGCACTCCAAATAATATTTCTATTAGGTATAGTATGCAAGATATCAGAAACATTGCCATTATTGCCCACGTAGACCACGGAAAAACTACATTGGTGGACAAGATGATGCTGGCGGGACACTTATTCCGCAATGACCAAACCAATGGCGAATTGGTGCTGGATAACAATGATCTGGAACGTGAAAGAGGTATAACTATCCTTTCGAAGAACGTTTCCATCAATTACAAGGGTACAAAAATCAATATTATCGATACTCCGGGGCACGCCGACTTCGGTGGAGAAGTAGAACGTGTTTTGAACATGGCAGACGGATGTATCCTGTTGGTCGACGCGTTCGAAGGCCCGATGCCGCAGACACGTTTCGTATTGCAAAAAGCTTTGCAAATCGGTTTGAAGCCGATCGTGGTTGTCAATAAGGTAGATAAACCTAACTGCCGTCCGGAAGAGGTTTACGAAATGGTATTCGACCTGATGTTCAGCTTGAATGCTACCGAAGACCAGCTCGACTTCCCGGTTCTTTACGGTTCTGCCAAGAACAACTGGATGGGTGAAGACTGGAAGACTCCGACCGGAACCATCACTCCGTTGCTGGACGCTATTATCAAATATATACCGGCTCCTCAACAGTTGGAAGGAACCCCGCAGATGCTGATTACATCACTCGATTATTCTTCATATACAGGTCGTATCGCCGTAGGCCGTGTACACCGCGGAACCATCAGCGAAGGCATGAACATTACACTTGCCAAACGCGACGGTACAATGGTTAAATCAAAAATCAAGGAAGTACATACCTTCGAAGGTCTGGGACGCAAGAAAGTACAGTCTGTATCTTCAGGCGATATCTGTGCCATTGTAGGTGTAGAAGGCTTCGAAATCGGTGATACTATCTGCGATTTCGAAAATCCGGAACCGCTGCCTCCTATCGCTATCGACGAACCGACCATGAGTATGTTGTTCACGATCAACGATTCTCCGTTCTTCGGTAAAGAAGGTAAGTATGTTACTTCACGTCACATTCACGACCGTCTGATGAAAGAGCTCGACAAGAACCTGGCATTGCGTGTACGCAAGACAGAAAACGAAGATGGTAAATGGATCGTTTCCGGACGTGGTGTGTTGCACTTGTCTGTCCTGATCGAAACCATGCGTCGTGAAGGTTACGAACTTCAGGTAGGACAGCCTCAGGTTATCTTCAAGGAAATAGACGGCGTAAAATGTGAACCGATTGAAGAGCTGACCATCAGCGTACCCGAAGAATTTGCCAGCAAGATGATCGATATGGTTACCCGCCGTAAGGGTGAAATGGTTTCTATGGAAACTCAGGGCGACCGTGTAAACATCGAATTCGATATGCCTTCACGTGGTATCATCGGTCTGCGTACCAACGTACTGACAGCTTCACAGGGAGAAGCTATCATGGCTCACCGTTTCAAAGAATACCAGCCATACAAGGGTGATATTCCTCGTCGTACAAACGGTTCTATGATTGCCATGGAAAGCGGAACAGCATTTGCTTATGCCATCGATAAACTGCAAGACCGTGGTAAGTTCTTTATCTATCCTCAGGACGAAGTATATGCCGGTCAGGTAGTGGGAGAACATGTTCACGAAAACGACCTGGTTGTCAATGTAACCAAATCGAAGAAACTGACTAACATGCGTGCTTCCGGATCGGACGATAAGGCTCGTATTATTCCTCCGGTTATCTTCTCACTGGAAGAAGCTTTGGAATATATCAAGGAAGACGAATATGTAGAAGTAACTCCGAAGAGCATGCGTATGCGTAAAATCATTCTGGACGAAACAGAACGTAAGCGTGCAAACAAGAACCAATAAAACAGTCATTCTATATAAGACTAAAAAAAGGGCAAGTTTCTCAACTTGCCCTTTTTACTTTAAGAGAGAGAAAGAAAACTTACTTTAAAACGTTATCAATAGAACAAGTCCAAAGCACATTTTCCCAACTCATATCATTTCATTTTCTAAGGAGAATAATATTCATTATTTTACCGAGAAAGACAACTCTTTTTCTACAGGCGGGAGACAAATTGTATTGTTGCAGCATTGATAACGAATTACGCATTTGATTTCACCGCTACCTTTGCCTTCGAATGTCTGACGAAATACACACTCACCGGTGTATACGGTTGTTCCGTTATCATCCAGTTGGGTAAATGAAGGCAATTGCATTTCTCCTTCCTGCTTCCAACCTTCGGGCAACTGAAAGTCAAAGGTAGTAGGTATATAAGGATCTTTATCCGATATCTTCGCATAAATATGATATCCCGGATGAATCTTAATGCGAATTGCCAGCTCTTGCTTACCGTTTTCCAACATATTCAATTTACCCTCAATCAATACAGGATTATTGTCATCCGTTTCATTTTTTACAACCGACGGACTTTCTACCTTTACAACATTCACCGTATCCAGCACATGATAATCATTTCCCGGAACTGTTTTATCTTGTGTATTCACCAGCCACAAGAAACCACCTCCTTCGCTAAAGAACAGTTTATCCTGATAGGTATCATACCACTTTCTCCATTCCGCCGGTGTCTCAAAGCGACACAAGGTGTAATGATGCAATATTCTGGTAGCTTTCTCTACATCTTTTCCTTCCTCCAGCATACGGATAGCCGTATCCAGCAAACGCTTGTCGTTATTGGGTATACCCAGCTCACGGGCATCTTCGTCAACTGCCAGATTAAAGCCTTGCCCATAAAAATACGGATAATTTATTTCATAATAACGCACATACAAACCAGTCTCTTCACCGAAGAAATGATACATCTCCGGCTCTCTCTGCTTAAGAAACATTGCATAAGAAGGATTCTTCATAGGTTGATAAATCAACGAGATTTCTTCAATCTGATTCAGTTTCTCTCCTTTGGCCTTCTTTGCAAGCGTTTCTTTCTTCATTTCCTCCATCTGCTGATTATACTCGTCGTTCGTTTTGCAATACTCCTCCCAACATTTTCTTGACAGAGTATATTTCATGCCTTTCACGAGATTCTTGTCACGAGTGGTAATACGTTCATCCAATTTACGCGCAACAGGTCTTTGTCCCGCAAACTTTGAAATGTATACGATGGCATTGGCAAAAACCTGACGACCTTCCGGAGTCATATCTGCCGGAGAGGCAGAAAATCCCCAATGGAAGAAATTAGCATGACGTGCCAACGCAACCGCATCAATACTTTTTGCACAGACACCACTCGAAATCACTTCATCATCCGGATCGCCATATCCATTGGGACGACTCACCATACCTACGCGGAATCCCTTATCTGTTGCATAGCCTTTGTTTTGAACCTTCCACATCAGAATTGAATCGGGCAATACTTCCGCCGATATTTTGGCATATTCCTTAGCTGCAGCAGGTGTTGGCTGAAGACTCACATTCAGCTTGACAGGGAAAGGTCCCTTGAATATAGGATGATCTTTCACCCAACTATGCGCATCGGCATCCAGACAAAGACAATACCAATCACTTTTAATTCCCAAACTACGTCCTAAATCTTCACCTAATTCTGCTATTGTTATGGCAGGACGATCAAAATCATCCGTAAAATAAATAGGTGATATCACATCTTTAACTTGACCGTTGTCATCATACAAATAACTTTTCTGACGTATGGCAGGGAACAAACCATCGAATACCGTCACGTCATAATCATCGGACATCTTTTGACGATAATCCTTTCCCTCGACCACCTTTACAGTTTTAAAATAACGTTTCAGCATTTTCTCAAACGATGCCATACGTTCCTTGACACTTTTCACTAACAACAAGCTATCGGGTCTGCTACTAAACGTATCGTAGTTGCTTGAGCCTCCTACGTAAAGAATCTTCAGATCTTGTTTTTTTTGTGCATATACTGCAAGAGCACAGCAAATTACTATTAAAAAGGATAATAATTTCTTCATCATTCTATATGTTTATTCTGTTATAACTCTTTGTAATTCTGTGTAAGATTCGGATTGTTATTCACAGCATTCGTGGGGAAAGGAAAAATCCACATGGGTGAATCAGGACCCATTGTATAGGTTCCTATCCCTTCCAACTCACGCACAATGGTTTCCTGATATTTCTCCTCCAGCTGATTCCAGCGTTTACGGTTAATGAAATTATAGCAGGAGTAGATATTTTCACCGTGTGACGTCTGCTTCAAATGGAAAATAGCATCAGCCTCATTATCCACTCTCCCTTCCAACGGAAGATAAATCGCCGGATCGATACGGTTGACACGAATTTTGTCAAGAGCAGCCATGGCCTCATCATAATTTCCTTTTCGGGTCTCAGCCTCAGCTATGATAAGATACATATGAGTTGTTTTCATTCCCACTCCGTTCCATCCGGAATTTAAATCAAACGTGAAAGTATAGTCCAATCCAATGAGAGAACTTGCCATTCCTCCCATATAATCATACATCATTTTATCTGTTGTTATTTTATCGCGACAAGTATGCCCTTCTTCAAAAGCATCCCAGGCACAAGGCATAATGGCATGATAAAACTCTAGAGCTTCCGTGTAGAACAAATCTTCCTTACACTGCAAACGCGGACGCAAAAGGACCTCATACTTTCCACCAATGAGACTACCAGTATAGGTGGTAGTCATCGTATTATAATCATCCACTGCATCGTTAATAGCCAATGCTGCCTGAGCTGCCTGCTCTGCTTCATCAAAACGCTGCATACTTATTAAAGCCAATGCCTTAGCTGCATAAGCACAAGGCTTGCTGATACGCATTCGGTTAATAGCCTCATCGGGAAGGGCATTGATCTCAATTGCCTTATTCAAATCGTCAAGAATATATTGATAGACAGTTTCTACTGTCTCCTTTTTCGTCGGTACCATTATATCCCAATCTTCCTTCAAATAAGGTATGCCCGGATCGGTAGCAGCTGTAGATGGATTATATGCTTTGGCAAACTTATTGACCAGCAAATAATGGAAATAAGCCCTGAGAACAAGCGCCTCACACTTTAATCTGTTTTTCACGTTCTCCGGTCCTGTCGCGGCGTCTATCTGCGACAAAACGACATTAGCTATACGTCCAATGATATTGTAATAACTGGAATATTCATCATCACTACTTGTCAGTTCAGCCATCTTATCCTGATTGGCGGCATCGAAAGTTATCATAATAGCCTGACGAGTCTTATTGGGTTTACTGAGTTCATTGGGCACATTGGATAAAATTGTCAGCATATCACCAGACATCGTTTGCGCATCAGTAGAACTTAAATAAAATTCACTGTTAAGTAACATTTCTATCTCATCGGTTGTAGAAAGGAGATTTTTTCCTTTAGGCTGTATATCCGTAAAATCAGAACAGGATGTACAGATTAAGACCATTGCCAGTACTAAATAATTATATATCGTTTTTCTCATTGTCTCTTGATTTTTAGTAACGCGTTATAAATTAATATTCAGACCAAAAACGTAAGAACTCAATGTACGTATGCCCAAAGTTTCTGGGTCAACCCCTACATTGTTCTTTACCCACAAATATTTAGGATTATTTATTTGGAAGCTTAGACTCAAACGGTTTATTCCCAAATTCTTTATCCACTTGTGAGGCATTTCATACCCAAAAACAATATTGCGTATTTTCAGGAAATCTGCCGGATAAACTGCCATATTCGAATAAGAAGGTTCTGAACCCAAGGAATTGGAGCCATAACGTCCGATACCCGGAGTATTGGTAGGATTCTCCGGCGTCCAAGCATTATTGAAGTAACTCGGAATAGCCGATGTAGGCACAGTAAACGTTTCACTCTCGACTAACGCACGCATCTTATGTCCTCCGTAATAGGCCATCAAAATACCTAAACTAAACCCGTTCCAAGTAAAACGATTATCTATACCGATAATAGTCTTAGGCTCTGATTGTCCGGAATATTCCAGTATATCAACACTTTTACCCTGTGCATTATGAGCCTTGCCTCCATCTTCCACATACCACAAAGTCTGTCCTTCTTCTCCGGGAGCATCACTGATTCCGGCAAAACGGTATGACCACAATGCACTGGCCGGATAACCTGTACGATAAGGATTACTTATTAATTGATATGCCAATGTTGAAGGATTCTCCACATCCGTTATTTCATTTTTATTATAAGTATAAGTCAATGTAGTTTCCCAACCGAAGTTCTTACGATCAAGAGCTCGGAACCATTCACCCGAAAGGCTGATTTCCATACCACGGTTCCGCATGGAAGCCATATTCACAAACATGGAAGTAAAACCGGTAGTGGGATCAAGCGTACGGTTTGAAAATATATCCTTTCCCACTTTATTGTAGTAATCGATAGAACCGGACAGACGATTGTCTAACACGGCAAAATCGATACCAACGTTCGTTGTACGGCTCTGTTCCCATTTCAGGTTCGGATTGGCCGGACTTTCCACCTCACCATAAGGACGGTTGGTATATTGGTTCATACCTGTAGAAGTAGCAGTCATGTAACTGGTAGCTCCCTGATAGATGTTACCGGTCACACCATAACTGACACGCAGTTTCAGAAAATTAATCCAGTGAATGGGTTTGATGAAATTTTCATTATGCAAATTCCATCCAGCACCGACAGACCATAGTGGTTTGCCGCGAAACTTTGCATTCAGTCCATATACATCGGCATAATCTTTACGGAACGAACCGAATACGTTATACTTTTCATCATACGTATAAGTCAGGTTCGCATATCCCGAAGCATAACGATGACGCTCTTCCATAACAGGACTCATACCATCTTGCATATAGGGAGTAAAAGCAAACTGTTGTGAAGGAAATCCTCCAGCAAGAGGCATATAATATGAGTTATAAATCATCTGACTAAGAACACCAAAATCAACAGTCTGTGTAGAACTATTCTGTAACTGTTCGTCATATCCCAGCATCAGACTGTTTGAGCCATTATAAAGGGTCTCACGAAATTCCAGACCAGCCAATGCGTTAATGCTGTGCTTGCCAAAGGTATTTGCATAATTCACCTGCCCACGAGCAGTCCAATACTTCCCGTCGGTATTGGTTGTACGTAACATTCCTCCCATTTCCGTCGTAAGATGGCTTACCTTTCCTTCACTGTCCAATACTGTATAAGCATTGTAAATGGTGCGAGCCGCATGACTCTGCTGGTTAGCATACCATTTGGTAGTAGTATGTTCGGTTTCATAAATGAACTGTGCATTAACGGTCAGTCCTTTCAGAGGTTTGAAAAGCAAATCCCCATGATAACGCATGTGTTGACGGTCGGTATTCTGCACATTATTGTAAAACTCATCTACAATGTTAACTCCCAAATCCTTAAAGTTGGCATCATCCTTTCCGCTCCAATATTCGTTTCCGCTGTACCAATAATAGAACAGATGATCACTTCCATCTTCATTGTACATCGACTCATAAGCAGGTACAGCCCATGGATCGGTATGTGAAGAATTATAATCTCCACCCGGTGTACGTCCTCGATTGATAACAGTGTTGATACTAGCCGTTGCAGTCAGCCAAGGAGCTATTTCATAAGATCCCTTATAGTTAATGTTCATCTGCTTGTCAAATGAATTGATCTGACCACTATTATCATATTTATAATTCAGCGTAAGATTACTTTGAGCTTTTTTCGAACGACTTCTTAATGAAAGATTATATTGCTGAATCACCTGGCGACGATATACTTCATCAGCATATTCTTTGGCAAAATTGTTTTTCTTAAGCTGTTCGAGTGTAGCGTTCAGCGTTTCCTTGCTGATATTTCCCAATGCATTCTGGTAATAGGCCCACTGAATGGGAGAGATATAACTGCTACCCTCTTCTATACTCGAAGAAGTTGATGATAACGGATCGGTTACTTCACCGTCATTATTAAAGAAATAATAATCCCAATAATCGGCTTCAGTATTTACCTGCTGCTCCGGTGTCATGTAAAAGTTATCGGCATATCCCATGTTCTTGTTCTCGTAAAGCGTCATGTTTGTAGAGAACTCTATGTCAATCTTTCCTTCCTTCTTTGCATTTTTGGTAGTGATAACAATGATACCGTTTGAAGCGCGCGCTCCGTAAATAGCTGTAGCTGCAGCATCCTTCAATACGTTGATACTCTCAATATCATAAGGATTTATATCATTGATATCACCTTCGATAGGCACCCCGTCAACAACCAACAACGGTGACGTCTCGGCATAGAGCGAACTCGTTCCACGGATAGTCAGTTTTCCGCCGTATGTACTAAGACCCGCCACACGTCCTTCCAAGTTATCTACAATACTGGGCGTATAACGTTCCTTTATCTTATCGGCACGGATCGTAGTAACCGCACCAGTCATTTTCTCTTTTTTAATATCCTGATAACCGGTAATTACGACTTCTGACATCATGCGGGCATCTTCCTGCAAGGTAAAGGTATTATCAGAATTAAGCTTTACTTTTTCCTCTATGGTTTTCTTTCCGATATAAGAAATTTGAAGAGCCACCACATTTTTATTCGATTTTACACGTGGAATTTTAAACTTACCATTTATATCGGTAATAGCCCCTTGAGTAGTCCCCTTTACAATAACACTTGCACCAATAACAGGTTCACCAACTTCATCCAGTATTATTCCAGAAATAGAACCCTCCTGCTGACTGGCAACCGCCTTGTTGGGCTGAATCGTATAAATTCCATTCCTTTCCGTATAAGTAAGATTTGTACCCCTTAACAACACGGCCAGAATCTGCTTTATATCTGTGTTCTGAAAGGAATGTGAATCACACTGAATACTTGTAGCAACATCAGTATTATATACCAACTGGATATTGCTTTTTTGTATTACCTGCTGCAGGGCCTGATTTAAATTACCCGATTTTATCTGCAATGTAAGTTGTTGTGCCATAACATCATTCGGCATCATTGCAGCCATTCCAATACCCATTGCCATAACGGCATGTGCGAAAACTTTCGTGACATGCCAATGCATGTCAAATTCTCTCTTCCCCATATACTAAGTTATTTTATTGTGAGATAAAAATAGTTCTTCCTTCTATCCGAAATTTTATACCAGCTGTCATTTCATAACTTTGAAGCAAGATTCGTATATCATCATGACGGTTCAAACGTCCTGAAAGGCGAATATGCCGTATATTGTCTGAAGTAAATACAGGTGTAAAGTCATACCAACGGGCCAACGTATTCATAATTTCCTCCAAGGTTTGTCCCTTGAATACAAAACGTTTCTCAACCCATGCGGTATAAATGGATGTGTCGACTGTTTCTATGTTCACATTACCATCGGTACGGTTGTATGTCAAACGCTGGGAAGGATGGAGATGTACCAGATTTCCATTTTCAGGACAGAATCCGATACTTCCTTCAACCAGCACCGCCGACAATGGCGCGTTTTCATAATCAGTAATATTGAAACGGGTTCCATAAACTCTTATATCGCCCTGACTCATACTTACAATAAAAGGACATTCGGCGCTCTTCTTTACCTCGAAAAAAGCCTCTCCCTGTAAATAGACCTTACGTTCGGAAGACTCAAACGTTTCGGGAAAACGTAATGAGCTCTGCGAATTAAGCCAGACCTTAGTACCATCGGGCAAAGAACAATGAAACTCCCCGCCAGCAGGAATAGAAAGCGTGTAATAGGCAAGCGCATTTGCACTTTCCTTAGGAGAAGCATGAGCAACAGAATCGAGCAGACGCGTCATTTCTTCCTGTCCTTTTTCATGCACATCTATTTGTCGCCCGTCGGCCAAGGTCAATGTTGCAGCCGTTTCACCCGGTGTAATGACAAAGGGCGAAGCCGTGTGCTGCGTCTCTGTTCCGGAACGCATGATATAAGTCCTCGTAACGAATAACCCGATAAGGAAGCAAGCGGCAATGCCAATACTTATACAAGCACGACGAAAAATAACAGAACGAAATTTCTGTAGGCGAAAGGTCTGTTTGAAGCTTGTAGCCATTTTCTTCCCATAATCAGCTTGCTCAAGTTCCAGCAAACGTGCAACAGTTTCAAGATTCTGCACCCGTTTGAATGTTTCCTGATGCTCTGGTGAAGCCTGTAACCATTCATCCAACCGGCGGTTTTCATCATCGGTCAATGCAGTACCTAATATACGTGCAGCAATCAAGCGTGAAATTTCATAAGGAACGTCCATTGTTCTACAATCTGTTTTTATTGTTGTTCATTTATATAGACGCCCTCATATTGGGAAAAGTATGACAACCTACTCTGATTTTAACATTTCAAATATCCAACAAGAAAAACAACAATAGGAAATCTTCTTTCGAAAGGAGTTCGGAAAGGCGCTTCAATGCACGATATTTCACGGTTTTCACCGTATTGACCGTGACGTGCAGTTCATCAGCAATCTGTGCAATACTTTGTCCCTCAAGACTTAAAAGAATAACCTGCCTGCTCTGTGACGAAAGCTTTTTCAACGCTTCGGCTATAAGGCATGAACTTTCTGCTTCAATAATATTCCCGAATAAAGATGTATCGGAAGGCAATTCCTGAACCTCTTTTTCATCGATTGGGATATCCTTTCGAGAAAGATATGACTGTTTATCCATAATAATATGATGAAGCAATGTAAAAAAATAGTTTTGTAAAGAAGCAACCTGCCCGATTGCAGCACGATGGGTCCATAATCTGATATATGCTTCCTGCAAGAAATCGTCTATCGCGTCTGGATCGGCTACATAACGACTAGCAAACACTCGAAACATGGCAGAGTTATCTTCAATAAAAATCCGCATGCACTCTTCATCCCACAATGATATATCCGCCGGTAATTTTCTATTCATATTTTGCATCACATTTACGAACACAAAGTAACGACAAATATTTGATAACAGTATTATTTTCAAAGACTAAATATATTCCAGTCCAGAAAGAAAACCTGACCTCCAAAAAAGAAAAGGACACGTGCTTTCCGTTCATACCACGTGTCCTTCTCTATAATCATTTTTTCTTCTACCTTTCCATCAAAATATATCCAAAGTACAAGAATTATTTTCTGTAAACCAGATTGTTTGTATTCATGCGCTGCATATACTGCTGGATAAACGATTTCAGCTGTGTTTCCATCGCCCGAAGTGTATCCTGAGGCATGGTATCCTTTACATCCTCCTTCAACAAACGGTCGGTACGGTAGCGGTAAGCCTTCAAGACTTTCTCACCATCAAACTGAATCATGTAATTTCCTTTCACAAACTGATAAACATTCGTACCCATCACATTATTTACCGAGAATTTATCAGCTGCCGGAGTATGAAGAGCATCCTGTCCGAAACCTACATACGGACGGTCGTAACCCAACAGTCCCAATACGGTAGGCATGATATCAATCTGTTCTACAATCTTATCTTCCATTCCACGAAGTTCCGGCATACCGGGAGCATAAAACAAAATAGGTACTCTATACAGTCCCAAGTCGGTCAGATACTCAGGATATGTACCAAAACTGGTATGATCGGCAGTAATTACAAACAGCGTATTCTTGAACCATGGTTGACGTGAAGCCTTCTCAAAAAAGAGCTGCAAGGCATGATCCGTGTAACCGATACAACGCTGAAGCGGAGTCGGTCCGTCGGGGAACTTACCTTCATAACGTGCCGGTATTGCAAACGGATGATGGGAACTTGCCGTAAACACGGAAGTAACAAACGGCTGTTTGAATTCCGTCATCTTGTCACAATAGTATTGCAAGAACTCTTCGTCCCAGATAGCCCATGTACCATCGAAATCCTCATCCCCATGATAACGCGGATCTTCATTATATTCCGTACGTCCGAAATAATCGGTAAAACCAGCTGAACGGGCAAACGCCTGAAAGCCCATCGAACCATTCATGGCTCCATGAAAGAAAGCCGAATAATATCCTTTATTCTTGGTCAGCTCACCAGCTATACTGGACACATCGTTCAGCGAAGCCGGGGTAAGAAAGAACGGCTCAACAAAACTCGGTATAGACGACAAGACCGAAGGCATTCCCTCAATACTCTTTCGCCCGTTAGCATATGTATATGTAAAACTCAAGCTCTTTGTCAACAGCGAATCGATAAACGGAGTATACCCTTTGTACTTTCCATTATCCAGATCACGGTTCAGACTGCCCACAAATTCCTTAGTAAAGCTCTCCCAGATGATTACAACCACATTCATCGGTTTGAACTGTACCGAATCGGCAGGAACATGCACCGGAGAATATACAGCAAGCGCTTCATTGTCCGGCATGTAATTGGGTACAACAAACGGTTTTTTGTCTAATGTACGGAAAATAGAAAACGGTGTGTTCAAGACTACTCCTGCATCCAGCGGACGGTCTACGTACTGATTAGCATTACTGATTGTAATCGGACGCGTAGCAGTTGTCATACCTCCACGCATACCAAATACCGTAAACGGTATGGCAATCAGTAAGGTAACCGTCTGCAACACATAATACTGCCATTTGCTATATACTGGAATATTCCGCGGTGCCCGATACAGCTTATAGATGCCATAACAGAAAACAACAGCCAAAATCACCAGATACCAGTGCGAAATAAACTCATCCATAAAAATAGAAGCCAAGTTACCTCCGCCTTCATGTCCAAACTCCTGAAAAACACTCATCGTAGTACGTCGTCCGGAAAAACGGAAATACACACAATCCACTAAATTCGATATCAGGAAAATACCGTTGACCACCGTAAAAATCCAGCGGACCACCTTATAGAAAGTAGCATTCTCTTTCCAGTGGAACGGCAACAGGAACAACAATATAAACAAGGCATTACTATACAGAATAGCCGTCGTATCGAAGATAATACCCGCCCCGAACATATTCAGCGCATATTTCCACGTCAGGTTCTCACTGAACAGACGGAAGTTCTCGAGCAAAAAGGTCAGACGACAGAGCGAATAACACACATAGATAATGAGCAAATTCCATATCAGGGAAAGCACATTCGAAAACAATTCTTTTTTCATTGCCAATGTTTTTGGAAGTTAAGAACGGCAAAGTTAACGATTATTTTCTAAACCCGCCTAAGACCTTATTTTAAAATAACTTTTCGGCAAAACAGAACACAAAATAAGAAACTTCAAACACCTTTCCTTATATTTGCAACTGAAAACCAATCTATCACAACATGAAAAAGAAAACTATCATCCGACTTAGCATCACACTGATTGTCATCGTGGCACTCGGATTGTGGATTAATTCACGCTGGAGCGCATGGTTCCACAACGAAGAAGAACTTCCTTACGCACCGCTGTCAGAGCCCGGGAGGGTACTGCTGACCTTCGGCGACGAAAACGAACTGTCACGCAACATCAGCTGGCAATACGACTCCATAGTCGTACCGTCACACGTCGACCTGGTAGATACCCTTTCCAAAGATACCATACAGATTGAAGCACAGGGAGAAACCTTCCGTTCGCGCAATGGAATAGCAGCATACTATGTTGCCAAGCTACGTTCCCTGCACCCCGACCGTTATTATACCTATCGGGTTTGCAATGAAGACAAGGCATCACCCTGGTATAGTTTCCGCACATACAATCAGTCCACCCGAAAAGACTATTCATTTATGTATGTAGGTGATGTACAAGACAGCATCCATGGAAAAGCCAACGACTTCTTCCGCGAAGCTCTGCGCCGCCATCCCGATACCGAATTCCTTGTCTTTGGGGGTGACCTGACCGAGCGTCCGACTGAACAACGCTGGGAAGAAACATATCGCGGACTGGATTCCATCGGACAACGCTATCCCGTCATTACGGTTACCGGAAACCATGAATACCTGAAATACATCATTCGCAAGCTGGAACGCCGCTTCTCGCTGGTATTCTCTTACTACCTCGACTCAATGGTTGGAGAGAATCAAGTATATACCCTGAAGTACAACGACATGCAAATCTTCTGCCTCGACAGCAACCGCGAGTTCTTCTATATGTGGACTCAGAAAAAATGGCTAGAAGAACAACTCAAGAACAGCGATGCACGATGGAAAATCGTCGTGCTCCATCATCCGCTGTACTCCATCAAAGGAAGCATGAACAACCTGTTCCAGCGCACCATGTTCAACCCGCTGGTAGAGAAATATGGTGTCGACCTCGTACTGCAAGGACATGAACACGCTTATGCCCGTATGACTAGCCATGGAGAAAACGGAGAGCCTCAGCCCCCTGTTTATACCGTCAGCCACTGCTCACCCAAGAACTATCTCATCGAGTTCGACAAACGATTTGACAAGTTCGGTACGGGCAGCCGTTATTACCAGCAGATCCGTGTGCATGGCGATACCCTTACCATGAACGCCTACGATGCCACCACCAACGATTTATACGATGCTGTCGATTTAATAAAAGATAAAGACGGAAAAGTCCGACTGGAAGACCGCGGAAAAGAAATCCCCGAAGCTCTGATATTCCATTCCAACGGCAGCAAGAAAGAAGAAGCTTTTCAGAAACGAATCGATGAATATAAACAGCGGAAAGGAATCCGATAACTAAGAAAAGTCGCATCAAACTCATATAGAGAGTAATGATGCGACTTTTTTGTATCTCAATAGCGGAGGAAAGTCCTCTTATCTGCCCAACAAATAAAACTTCACGGCATTGCAGAAATGCTTGAACGAACGTTCCAACTTTCTACCGAACTTATGGTCGCGCCAGCTTCCATACACCCGATGCTCCCCAAACGCATCCGGACTATGCTTGAAACGGCTTCTGGGTGACAGCCAATGCGTAGGATAAATATCGATACCTTTCAGATGCTGTTCCTCTTCCTTGCAGACATATCCCCTGCGCTCCGCAATACTCCGCATGATATACGGCGAAACCGTCTGATCCAGCGAACCGTCGGGACGAATAAAATCACGCGTCTGGTAATATTCAAAGACCTCCTTACAGAAATCATTTCCCTTTGAACCGATAAAAAAGGCAGCCTGAATGCCATAATCGGTTTCTCCTTCCTCCCACCGTTCATTGAATGTAGCACATCCGCTTTCAGGAATAAACCGATCGAAACGTTTCCGCAGATAAATATCACTGTCCATATACACACCGCCCTCTTTATATACGGCATAAAAACGGACAACATCTGCTGCGAACGCCCATTTTCTGACCGACAACGCCTGGTCTATATACTTACAACCGATAGCTTTTGCATCCTCGTACGTCCAGACACGCACTGTATAATCGGGAAGCACACGCTTCCAGCTTGCAAGACAAATCTTAATTTCCAATGGATAAGGATCCTTGCTGAACCAGCATAAATGAATAATTTTCGGGGGCATGATATTACGATTTTTTAGTGTTCCACGACATTTTCAACCATTCTTCTTTCGTCCGCTTCCACCGGTTATGACTCCATAACCAATAAGCCGGAGCTTCCTTTATCTGTTGTTCCAAGTGTTCCGAATACATATCGGTTAGCCGATACTCAGGCAATTCGGCAGGATGCAAGGTCAATAGTTCGAACGTACCATGATAATACCCACGTTTTACTCTGGTAATCTTTACATAATAGACCGCAGCATCCAGCCGCCGACCGATACGTTCCGTACCCTGAAAGAAAGCTGTATCCCGATGCAGGAATGATGTCCAGTGATCCATCCCCTCCCATCCCGGAGCCTGATCAGAAATAAAGCCTATCATCACCTTCTTCTCTCCCCGACTTAGCGTCACCAGCCGGCGCAACGTTTCCTTCATCGGAATAGACTCACCACCAAACTGTCCGCGAAGTCGGAGAAACAACTTATCGAAAGCTTTATTATACAGAGGATGATAAATCTGTCCGCAATGTATCTCTGGGAACCAGTATTGCAAGGAAGCTACATACTCCCAGTTACAGTAATGTCCCAAATAAAGAAAGCAGCATTTTTTATTTTCCCTTCCCAATGTTTCCCGCACCTCATCCAGTCCGCTAAAAGTCATACGCTTCATCATCTGCTTTTTCGACATGGAAAACAACTTGATAGTTTCTACCACATAGTCGCAGAAAAAATGATAGAACTCCTTTTCTATCTTCAGAATCTCTTTTTCACTTTTTTCAGGAAATGAACCGGCAATGTTACGATGCACGATATCCCGACGGTATTTCAAACCATAGAATAACGGGACAAACAGCATATCGGAAATAAAATAAAGTACCCTCAATGGTAACAAAGAGAGCAGATACCAGAAGAAAAAAACCAGATAATATATGAATTTCATTGAATTGCCATGTTTCAGTTAAATTGCAAATTTATAAAATAATATGCAAAAGCCCCCTCTTTGTATCAAAGAAAACAATAAATTACACTATCTTTGTGCACTATATTATAACAGAAGTATTTCCTGCATGAAAGAATTTTTCCAAATGATGCGGCGGTTTATCTCGCCCTACAAGAAATATGTTATCGGCGCAGTAGGTCTAAACCTGTTGTCCGCGGTATTCAATGTCTTCTCTTTTTCACTTCTCATCCCGATACTGAACATCCTGTTCAAGACCGGCGATTCAGAAAAAGTATATCATTTCATGGAATGGGGAAGCGGCGAACTGAAAGATGTTGCCGTAAACAATTTCTACTATTACGTATCCCAACTGATAGACAAGTTCGGCCCTTCTACTACACTGCTGTGGCTGGGACTCTTCCTTGCAGGAATGACATTGCTGAAAACCGCATGCTATTTCGGTTCTACAGCCATCATGATTCCGCTTCGTACCGGTGTAGTGCGTGATATCCGTATCATGGTTTATTCAAAGGTAATGTACCTGCCGCTCAGTTTCTTGTCGGACGAACGAAAAGGTGACATCATTGCCCGCATGAGTGGCGACGTAGGTGAAATAGAAAACTCCATCACCAGTTCACTCGATATGTTGCTGAAAAACCCGATTCTTATCATTTCTTATTTTGCAACTCTGATCGTAACCAGCTGGCAACTCACCCTGTTTACCATCATTGTACTACCGGGAATGGGATGGATCATGGGACGCGTAGGACGACAACTGAAACGTCAGTCACTCGATGCTCAGAACAAATGGAGTGAAACCATGTCACAGCTGGAAGAAACACTGGGTGGTATGCGTATTATCAAGGCATTTATCGCTGAAGATAAAATGATAAACCGCTTTGTAAAATGCAGCAACGAATTCCGTAATGCGACCAACCGAGTAGCCATGCGCCAGAGCCTTGCCCACCCTATGAGTGAGTTTCTGGGAACCGTACTCATCGTACTTGTACTTTGGTTCGGTGGTTCACTGATTCTAAGTGCTAACTCTACCATCAACGCTTCTACCTTCATTTTCTATATGGTGATACTTTACAGCATCATCAATCCGCTGAAAGATTTCTCCAAGGCAAGTTACAACATCCCGAAAGGGCTCGCCTCAATGGAACGTGTGGACAAGATTCTGAAGGCTCCCAACAACATCGTAGAACGTCCTGATGCCGAACACATCACCGAAATGAAAGAAGGACTGGAGTTCCGCAACATCTCGTTCAGCTACGGTACCCATGAAGTGCTTCATAACGTCAGCCTGAAGGTACGCAAAGGTCAGACCATTGCACTGGTAGGACAGAGCGGTTCAGGAAAATCGACGCTGGTCGATCTGGTTCCTCGCTTCCATGATGTACAAGAAGGTGAAATTTTGATTGACGGAAAGAACATTAAAGATCTGGTAGTAAAAGATCTCCGCGGACTGATTGGTAATGTAAACCAGGAAGCCATCTTGTTCAACGACAGCTTCTTCAACAACATTGCCTTCGGGGTAGACAATGCCACCATGGAACAAGTCGTTGCCGCTGCCAAGATAGCCAATGCACACGATTTCATTATGGAAACAGAAAAAGGTTACGATACCAACATTGGTGACCGTGGCTGCCGCTTGTCAGGGGGACAGCGCCAGCGTATCTCGATAGCCCGTGCTATTCTGAAGAATCCAGCCATCTTAATTCTGGACGAAGCGACTTCTGCTCTCGATACGGAAAGCGAACGTCTGGTACAGGAAGCACTGGAACGCCTGATGAAGACCCGTACCACCATTGCCATTGCACACCGCTTGTCGACTATCAAAAATGCCGATTGCATCTATGTACTCTATGAAGGTCGTATAGTAGAAAGCGGTAAGCACGAAGAACTGCTTCAGAAAAACGGCTATTACAAACGCTTAAACGACATGCAGGCTCTGTAAATTCTTACCATACCAAACGCATAATATTACAAAAAGATCTTGTACTATTTTTCTTTAGTACAAGATCTTTTATTTTCTCTTCAGCCGCTTTCTCAATTATTTTTTGTACAAAAGTTTTTGGAATTTGTACAAAAAATAAAAAAAGATGAAGGCGTTTTCAGTATTAGATCATCTGAAATAAATACTCTATATTGCGTATTTATTATTTTAACTCCTTCTACAAACATCTCCCGATCTACCTTTTTCTCCCAATGAAATTATTCAATTTAATCAAGAAGCTTAACAATGGCTTAATCCTAAGCTGAAACTTTCTTGTTTTTTGTAATTCATAAAAAAGAGGGAAAAGAGGACTTCTTTTCATTGCTGCATATTCTTCAATCATATCATACAGTCCTCCAGGAAATATACGTTTAAGTGCCTCTATCTGTTCTTGTTTACATTTTTCCAGATTAGAACTAATACCATTAGTATCAAAGATGCTAATAGCCTGATTTATATGCATATAAGGGATATTGTCTAATATTATTTCATAAAAAAAGAATTCCCAGTCGGAAACAATCTTAAAATCCTCCGAGTATGGTCTCTTCTGTAATAAATCTCTCCGAATGAAAGAAGCAGGGTGTCCTAATGAATAATAAAACAAATAACCAATATCTAAACGATCAGGATATGTCTGCAAAATATCCTTAGTACCATACTTAAAAATGAGATCACCATAAATAATACCATAATCCTTCAATAGCGGAACAATCTTGGATAATATCTGATTATCCAATAGAGAATCTCCTGAATTAAGGAATAATAAATACTCTCCTGTAGCTTTTGCTATCCCTTTATTCATAGCATTATATACTCCTTTATCTTTCTCTGAGCACCAAAAGCTCAAATACTGCTCATAGTTAAGAATCTCTTCTAGACTACCGTCATTGCTTCCTCCATCAATTATTAAATATTCAAAGTCTTGAAAACTTTGTTCTACAACACTTTGCATTGTTTTCAAAAGTCCTAACCGATTGTTATAATTAATAGTAATGATGGATAATACTGGTACCATAAATTTATGCTTTTAACTTAGTACAAATAAAAAGAGTTCTAATATAACAAATAAAACAAATAAAATTACCTGATGCAGAATAAAATAATTGTCCATTCGAGATTATTTAATACCTTTGCTTACAAATAAAAGCTAAGCCCTATGAAATCATATGCTTTCCCCGGCAATATAAATCAAGAAATTTTACAATTAGGTTCTCTTCAAATCCCTTACATGAGAACTGCCGAATTTTCAGCAATTAACAAAGATTCCGAGAAAATTTTACTGGAACTAATCGGCTGTAAAGAAGGTAAAACCATTATTTATACAGCGTCTGGAACGGGAGCAATGGCAGCTGTTGTTGAAAACTATGTAACAACAAAGCAAAAAGCATTTGTCGTTGCAGGAGGCACTTTTGGATACCGCTGGGCAGAACTATGTGCTTATTATAATTGTAATTATACTCTTTACAAAGTTCCTTTCGGGAAAGATATTAATTATACGAATTTAGAAGAGCAAATCTGTAAAGAAAGACCAGATGTTTTTTTATGTCAGCATCATGAAACCTCAAGCGGAGCACTTTTCGATATAGAAAAGATATCAAGAATCTGTCAGAAGTACAATATTTCATTAGTTGTCGACGCTATTAGCTCTTTTTTAGCAGAACCGCTGAATATGGATAAATTGAAAATTGACATCTGCTTGACCAGTTCTCAAAAAGGTCTGAATATACCTCCCGGACTATCTATCATATTCTTGTCTTCTTCTTTAAAGGAATATCCATTTGCTAAAAAAGGGTATTATTTTGAATTCGAAAACAATTTAAAAAACATGGAAAGAGGTCAGACCCCTTTTAGTCCAGCTACCACCATCTATCTTCAGCTGAATAAACGTATTCATCAAATTTTAGATTATGGACTCGAGAATGTGATTTCCGATGTACAAAGTCGAGCTTCATACTTTAGAAAACTTTGTAAAAAATATGATTGGAAAATTCTAGCAGAAGTACCATCCTCAGCCATAACAGGTTTTTATGTTTCTCATAATGGAACTAAAATCATTCGTGACTTAATTGAGAAATATAATATTTTTATTATGCCAAGTGGAGAAGAAAACTTCTTTAGAGTTTCTCATATGGGAATACAATCATTTTATGATTTAGATGAATTAGCTTTATATATCCATCAGATTGAGCATAGCAAATGAAAAAAGTAATCACATACGGAACATACGATTTATTTCATCAAGGGCATTTGAATTTGCTCAAACGTGCTAAAGAATTAGGAGATTATCTTATTGTTGGAGTCACGACCGACAACTTTGACTTAGGAAGAGGCAAATTAAATGTTTGTAACAATGTCATAGAGCGCATAGAAGCCATAAAACAAACGGGGTTGGCCGACCAAATAATTATTGAAGAATACATTGGGCAAAAAATAGATGATATATTAAAATATAACGTAGATATTTTTGCCATAGGTTCCGACTGGGAAGGAAAATTTCTTGAGTTCAACTTATAAATGCAACTTTTTGGGTGCGGAT
>FR887831.1:45565-47755 GCA_000432735.1 Bacteroides sp. CAG:443 | reverse complement strand
GACAGTCTGAAACAGGCATTGGAATATGTGGTAACTGATGGCTTAGGACAACCTACCAAGTCTGATAAGATACAAATTGCAGGTGAAACAGGAACAGTACAGCTTGAAAATGGGAACTATATTGTAGAGTTCTGTGGTTACTTCCCTGCCAATGCTCCCCAATATTCTATCATTGTTTCTATTCATAAAGATGGACTACCTGCAAGTGGTGGATTGATGGCAGGTGATGTGTTTAAGCAAATTACAGAATATATTTTTATTTACAATAAATATTTTAATTCAAAATGAGAACATTTAGATTAATTGGAATGACCTTATTAATGATCATGTTAACTGTAAACTTTACAGCTTGTAGCGATGATGATGATAATGAACTTTCGCTTCCTGTTGATAACACTTTAGAGTTGTTAATAGGTACTTGGGAGGGAACAGGGGAAGTAGAGGGAGAAATCCTTACCTTTAACAAGGATAACACTTATACGAAGCAGAGTGAAGATTATACTCAAAGTGGTACGTTTGAATACTTCCCTAACAGATATATGTTTGTTACTTACTATACAACAACTAATTGGGGAGAAGAGAATACCATTTACACAGTCGTTAAGATAACAAAAGAGGAGCTATACCTCAATGACAATGGACATAGTGATATAGTAATTTATAAACGGAAATAATAATCCATACCAATTAGGGCAGATTAATAAACAGCATTTGAGGAAACTCTTATGCTGTTTATTCTTACTATAAAACAATAAAATCAAATAATTATGACAATCACAGCGGAAGATTGGGTAAGAAGAATAGAAGAAGTGCTAGATAAATTTAACTTATCTAAAGAAGAATACTGGAAAGACCCAGACAAATTCTATGAGAATATCAAAGATGAAGAAATTAGAGCCTTTTTATGGTGGGCAAGAGAAATGTGTTAATAACACTATTTTATAAATGATGGAAACAGAAGATACATATTGGACTCCACTTAAAATGGATGAACCTGTTGTTGGAGATTATATGGCAACAGGTGAGAATTGCTATGTACCAACAGAGAATGACACTCTTTTGGGTTATTTGGCAGATGAAGAAATTCTTGAATTGTTTGAGTAAGCAACATGAATACACCAGCCATTACAGCATCTATAATAAATTCTAAAATGATATATGACTATGATAAAAATATTAGAAGCTCCAACACAAAATGAAAGACATAAGTTCGTTTCATTCCCCAATCTTAATGGGAGTCATCAATTTAACTTAGATAACTATGACATAAGAATATATTACCATAAACTCTTTGACAATAGGACAAGTAAAGATAAGCTCTATATTGATAAGTACAATTCATTAGATGAATTAGAAGAAGATGTTTATGGAAACATCACTCATATTGATGGAGGAGAATGGACTACTAAAAGTTTTAAAGAAGTCTATAACAGTCTTGATAAAGAGAAATTCCTTATCAAGATAAACCAAGCAATAAAGAAATATGGCAATATGATTAGTGTCTATGGTGGAGTGCCATTTTGCATACGTACTGACGAGAAGATACATTTGCTATCATATTTGAAGGGGTTGCATCCAGATGAGAGAATAGAAACTTGGGATATGGTTTATGATTGAAGCAGCATTTAAGGAAACTCTTATGCTGTTTCTTTTTTTAGCTACTACATTTCTAAAGAATACTTCCCATATAGCCCCCATTCACTAAAATGTTGCAGCAAATCATGGTGATTTAAAGGAGAATGATTATCTTTGTTTCAAACTCATAAACATAAGATTCGTGGAATATATCAATGAATTTCACAAAGAATGGATAGAGCGTACTCGCAAGTCAATAGAAGAATGGAAGAAACATCCCCCTACAAGGGAAGAAGTGCTTGAACAACAGAAACGTTTAGACCATCAGAGAGCTATAAGAGAGAGTAAACAACAGAATAATAAAGGTCAGTAGTTAGTCATTTGTGACTTATTTACGACCATTTAATAATATAACAGTAACTAATAAGCTGGGGAGTTCTTTAATATACTTGAATATCTAACTGTAACACAACTATCTATAACAGATTAGCAAGTGGTTACAGGGATGCTGTGTCGCTGCTTCTTACGGTATGACAGATACTATGGGCCGTATGCACTCAGATGCACAGTTCGCTGGTTCTTCATCAGTTCCTGCTCACGTAGAAATGATGGGAT
>FR887831.1:0-45519 GCA_000432735.1 Bacteroides sp. CAG:443 | reverse complement strand
GGTATCGGTAACAACCCGATGGTAGGATGTACAGTAGCTTGCGCTGTAAACGTAGCTTTGGCTTTGAATAAGTAATTTATACTTGATTCAATATATAAATCCCTGTAACTCTCTGAGTTATGGGGATTTTTATTTTATCCGTACTGCATGAAGAAATGAAGAAAATCATTGAGAAAATCACGAATGTATAAATCGGTTATAATAAAATTTCCTTAGATATTTCTATCTTTGCACTATAAATAACTGCCGAGGTGACATCAAGCAGGAGCAAATTTGTATTAATCAAACTAACGTATCAACTATGTACACAGTAATTAAAAGGATGGAAATTTCAGCCTCACACTCGCTAAAACTATCTTATCAAAGCAAATGCGAAAAGCTTCACGGTCACAACTGGATTATAACCGTATTTTGCCGTTCGAAAGAACTTGACGAAAACGGTATGGTAGTAGATTTTACTCATATCAAGCAAGCAGTAGAAAAGCAATTAGACCATAACAACCTGAACGATATACTGCCTTTTAATCCTACGGCAGAAAACATTGCCTGTTGGGTATGCAATCAAATTCCTCATTGTTTTAAAGTAGAAGTAAAAGAATCGGAGGGTAATACAGCTATCTATGAGAAAGATTAACGAAATATTCTATAGCCTACAAGGTGAAGGATTTCATACGGGAACTCCTGCTGTCTTTATCCGGTTCTCAGGGTGCAACCTGAAATGCAGCTTCTGCGATACACAGCATGAAGAGTTTCATACGATGACAGATGATGAAATCGTAAGAGAAGTATGTACCTATCCGTGTCAAATGGTAATTCTTACAGGTGGAGAACCAGGACTATGGATTGACAGCGAACTAATCAGAGCACTACATGCTGCCGGCAAATACATTGCAATAGAAACCAATGGAACTTGTGTCTTGCCAGAAGATATCGATTGGGTGACATGCTCTCCCAAAGAAGGAACAACATTGAAAATACGTCACATAGACGAAGTAAAAGTAGTATATGTAGGTCAGGACGTATCTCCTTACCTCAAACTACCTGCCAAACATTACTTTCTGCAACCCTGTTCCGGACAAAATACCGATAAGGTGATTGCTTACATCAAGGAACATCCACAGTGGCGACTAAGTCTTCAGACGCACAAGCTAATTAATATCCCATAATATAGCTCAAACTTGATATAAATGAAATAGTCTTTAGAGCCCTTCGGAATAATCAGCCTACGATTATAAAAGAAAAGAAATCCCGACTTAAGATACGATTTACCTTCGAGTCGGGATTTATAGCATCAAATAATACCTTCTCCACTAAGCCTGTTCCAACTTTCCTATAACAATTATGTAAAGGAAGTTACATGCCGATTTTGCTAATGAAAACGAAATCCCCCTTTGCTCTTTACATCTACAGGACATACAATAACAAAGAGGGGAATAATGCTCAAAAACGAGCAGAAAATCTATTTTTCAACTGGTAAAATACAACAAACTAGAAACTAAGTTCTTACCATTACTTAAAGATTTTCTGTGCAAACTCCGTAAGGTAAACACGCCAGTTACGCCAGATATGTCCACCTTCTGTTTCCAGATACTCATACGAATAACCTTTACCATCCAGATATTTCCGATAATCAGCATTTGCCTTATATAAGAAATCAGTCTTGCCGATAGCAATCCAATACAACTTCGGATGAGCACCAAACAAAGCAGCCATCTGCTTATTGAAATCAGCATCCTCATTCATTTGATCCAAAAGCGGTTGCTTTGAATTATTACCTCCCTTTACATAGATAGCAGCCGAAAACAGTCCGACATAATCGAACATATTCGGATAGAGCTTCGAAATAGCGAAAGAATGTCCGCCACCCATAGACAAACCACAGATTGCGCGATCTTTCTTATTTTTCAGTACACGATAGTTCTTTTCTACATATTTTACAACATCAGGGAAGCTTTCTTCCATTGAAGCAACTGGCTTGGAGTCACGATGTCCCATAAATGAAGGCTTATACATACCTTTCGACCATTCTCCTGGAGCAGCTTCACAATTTGTATTTCCATTGGTCATTACCACAATCATCGGTTTAGCCTTACCTTCAGCAATCAGATTATCCATAATCTGAGCCGCACGCCCCAAAGTAGTCCAAGCGTCTTCGTCACCACCGGCACCATGCAACAAATAAAGCACCGGATAACGTCCACCTTTTTCGTAACCGGCTGGTGTATAAACCGTCATACGACGTGTCATCTTCAGTGTGGGACTATCGTACCATACCTTAGAAACATTTCCGTGAGGTACTGCATTTACACTGTATAAGTCGCCTTTATCACCTTTTTCTTTCTCTACAATAAAAATATTGGTATAGGTAGCGATATCACGACACATATATATATTAGACGGATCGAGATAAGTCATCCCGTCGACTTTGAATGTATAGGAATACAATTCAGGTGCCAGTGAGGTCGTTGTATACGTCCATATACCATCCTTACCTTCCGTCAACGGAGCAACTCCTGGTTGATCAAACTCTCCCATAGGAGTTGAAACTTTTACAGTAGGCAAAAAATCGCCCGTCACTTCTACTTTAACTGCCTTCGGAGCATAAAGCCGAAATGTAACAGTACCATCAGCATTTACCTCAGGAGATACAATCTGGTTTCCGCCAAACAAGGCTTGCTGTGCCCATGTCGTAACGGCAAAAAACGCACAAGCCAATACACATAATAGCTTCTTCATAATTATCTCTTTATTTAATACATTAAACAATTATTTATTCACATCCAATTCTTGTATATGCTGGTCGGCTTTGGTACAAGGTTTCCATTCGGGCAAGTCTGCTCCATTCGGATTGCCGCTCTTGGCAAAGTTCGTCCAATAAGAAACCATCCGTTCACTCAATTCATAATCGGCTGCTTCCATCGGACGCCAGCATTTGTCCAACGTTCCAAACATATACCACAACTCACTGGAATGAAACGCACCCTTCATATCACCAAATCCACCTTCGGGTGCAGGCATGTCCTCACCCGGTAAATCACGGCTAAAGCAATATACATAAGCCGGATAATGTCCTTGCTGCTCAAGCAGAAGACTCCAATCCACGGCAGCCTTCCGCATCTGATCTGGAGCGATATCCTCCGACGTGTAGCCTATCATGTAAGGAATATCCAGTTCCTTGTTCTGCATCGCCACATCGTATACCGAGGCATTCAGAAGCTCTCCATCCACACACGGGGAATAAGGCATACCCATAAATTTTTTCTGCTGTTTCATGTAATTCATCATCACTTCCGGAAAACGGTCAGCCGGATAAGCACGCATCTGCTCCAACGTAGTGCAGCCCGAAGCATCCCACATGGCTTTTCCTACAGTTTCAGCGTCTTGTAAGGATTTTGTAGAAATAATGCCTCCCAATCCGCCACCACTTTGTATGATAGCACGCTGTATATATCCTTCGGCCAAAGGTGAAGAAATCAATGCCTGCACACTGCCGGCACCAGCACTCTGCCCGAATACTGTCACATTATTCGGATCACCACCAAAAGCCTCGATATTACGCTTTACCCATTTCAAGGCTGCCAGCTGGTCGAACAAACCATAGTTACCAGAACCCTTGCCACCGTTTTCGGCAGTCAGCAGTGGATGAGCCAAGAAACCACACATGCCCAAACGATAGTTCAGTGTTACCAGAACCACACCTTTCTTGGCGTATGCATCTCCATCGAACTCAATCTCATGTCCGAAACCATTCTGAAAGGCACCGCCATGAATCCACACCATCACAGGAAGGCGATTATCCTTTTTCCCCACTTCCGGTGTCCACACATTCAGATACAGACAGTCTTCACTCATTTCAGGATTACCATCCTGATAAAATTCCTTCCAATAAAAGGAGCCTTTCGTCTGTCCACCCTGAAGGGAGGCCGGACCAAACTTATCACATTTCTTCACACCCTGCCACGACTGTACAGGCTGTGGCTGTTTCCATCGCAATTCGTTTACCGGAGGAGCTGCATAAGGAATGCCTTTATAGACAACAACTCCTTCTTCGTCTACCGTGCCCTCAATCTGACCTCCTTCCACAGTGATGACAAGATCTTGGGCACACAGTGTCATCGGCGCCCCCAAAAGGGAAACGCAGACAGCAATATGTAACAAACCTTTTATCATCGTTTAACCATATCAAGTTGAGTAATCTTATACGCAGGCTTCATCGCATCGTGCACTTTTACCTTCTGGGCTTTAGCCACCTTTTGAGATACCGTGCAACGAACATCAGCAGAAGAAGCTGCTGCCATCCACTGATATGTACCTTTGGCTAGTTCCCAAGAACAGCTCTTTTCATTGAAGGAAGCCATATCCATCAGATTCCACGACAATGTCACTACTTCCGATTCACCCGGCTGCAAGAGTCTTGTCTTTGCAAACGCCTTTAATTCTTTAGCTGGTTTTTCCAATCCGCCTGCCGGAGCCTTGACATAAAGCTGGACAGACTCCTTGCCGGCACAGTTGCCTGTATTCTTTACCGATACTTTCATCTCACACTTGTCGCCATTAATACCTGACGATACGACATCGAAACTAAAGGTTGTATACGACAAACCGTGACCAAACGGATAAGAAACTTCCTTACCGAAAGTATCGAAATAGCGATAACCTACATAAATACCTTCTTCATAGTTCGTGTAATCCACATTGCGAACGGCCTCTTTAGGTTTTTCTTCCTTTTTCTCTTTCGACTCGAAGTTCATGCCGCTTCCCATTGCAAACGACGGCATTTTAAACTCATAGTCATACGGGAAATTAGCGTCAGACGGTGCATCTCCATATTTTATGGCGAACGTCATCGGCAGATGTCCTGAAGGATTTACCTTACCTGTCAGTACATCGGCTACACTGTTTCCGACTTCCTGACCGGGCTGGAAAGCACAGATTACAGCATCGACTGTATTCTTCCAAGAAGCAGTTTCTACCGGACTACAAATATTCAGGATAACAATTACCTTTTTGCCAGCAGCATGATAAGCCTCAGCCACCTGCTTGATAAGGGCTGTTTCGTTGTCTTTCAAATAGAATTCTTCTACCCGTCTGTCGGAAGCCTCACCACTGGTACGTCCTAAGGTAAGAATAGCCACATCATTACTCTTGACCTGAGCAGCCAGTTCTTCAGCAGTAGGGACAAATTCTTCTGCACGCTTCAGCGGAGTAAGAGAGAAAGGAGGTCTGCCTTTCGGATAAAGACGTTTCTGTTCATCGGCCAGATGTTTCTTGTATTTCTTTATCAGGTTCGCATCAACTGTATATCCGGCATTACGCATACCTTCCACCATAGAAACGCAATAATAGCCAACACCTGTACTTCCAAATCCCATACCGGCAGGAACCATATCGTACGATGTCGTTCCATACAAAGCTACATTCTTGATATTGGCAGCCAAAGGCAAAGCGCTCTGGTTATCCAATAAGACAATACCCTCTGCACCTATGGTACGGTCTACCTGGGCATGAGCCTTCAGGTTTGTTTCGTTGGCATATTTATAATTATCAAACGTATGGCATTTCACCACCATTTCCAATATTCGTTTTACGTTACGATTCAAAACAGCCTCATCCAGCGTGCCATTCTGTACGGCTTCCAGAATAGCCTTATACTGACGATCTTGTCCGGGCTGTAGCATATCATTTCCCGCCTTCATCGAAGTCACGGCATCAGTTCCCGCATTCCAGTCAGACATAACCATACCCTTGAATCCCCATTCGTCACGGAGAATGTATTCCGTCAAGTCTATATCTTCACATGTATACTTACCATTAACTTTATTGTAAGATGTCATAATACTCCATGGTTGAGACTCTTTGACAGCCATTTCAAATCCTTTCAGGTAAAGTTCACGCAACGGACGCTGGGCAACTCTCGAGTCGTTGTTGTTACGATTGGTTTCCTGATTATTTACAGCGAAATGTTTCAGACAGGTACCTGTACCCTGGCTCTGTACCCCATTGATATATCCGGCAGCTATCTTTCCCGTCACAACAGGATCTTCAGAATAATATTCATGGTTACGACCGCACAAAACATTACGCATCAAGTTTGCACCTGGTGCCAATAACACATCCATTCCGTAATCTTTCACTTCCTCTCCCAATGCAGCTCCAACTTGAAACGCAGCATTCGGATCGAATGTAGCAGCTACGGTCGTACCCGAAGGAAATTCAGTTGCATAATAAAAATGACTATCGAAATCACGCTTTACAGCCATAGCCAAGCGATGTGGTCCGTCTGCCAGATAAACCGAAGGAATACCTAACCGAGGTATATCGTATGTACGTCCTGCTGTACCGGGAAACTTGACATCATCTCCCATCGACATACCACAACCAATTACCATGTGTACTTTTTCTTCCAAAGTCATCTGACCGATAACTTCATCAATGTTGCTGGCATTCAATTTCACCTGTCCCTGTACAGTAGAAGTCACCATACATAAAGCAGCGATTCCAACGCCTACCATTCGAATAACGTTTCTCATTTTTGTAAAAGATTTAATATTTATTTTTCATATCCGTTTCCTCCTTTTTCATTTTTCAATAAACAAAAGACTTTTTCAAGGCCCTACATTCTGGCCCTATCCTATTAAAAAAAAGGAAGAATACAGAACCTTAATTCTGATACGTAAAATTAGCTTAAACTACCGGTAAACATTATCTTATTTATTCAAAAAACTAATATCTGTGTTCAAAACAGTTGTTCTATTTGTTCAAATATTGTTCTCCTTATTCAAAATAAGCCGTTATGACGGGTTTTACTACCACTTATCATAACGGCCTAAACGTTTTTATTTAAATAACTGTTGCGCTAAATTATAAAGATCATTACGCCATGTATACCATGTATGTCCACCCGGAGCCTCTGAATACTGATATTTAATTCCGGCCTCATCAAATAGTTTAAGCATAGCCTTACAATTCTTATAAGCGATATCTTCGGGACCACCTTGTGTAAAGTTTAACGAACGAACTGTCTGATTAAAGTCAGCAGCAATTTTCTTCAAATAAGCTCCTTTCTCGGCATACATTTTAGTATCATCAGCAAACCATCCGGAACTTAAAACCCATAAATAGCCAAACTGTCTGTAATGGTTCAATCCCGCTTCCAGCGTTTCCATTCCTCCCATAGACAAGCCCGCCAAGGCACGATGGTATTTATCCGTCAGTACCCGATAATTACTTTCAATAAAAGGTATAATATCATTCATCAAATCGTCGGAGAACAACGGAACCTCATCCATCAGGTTAGCTGTTGGAATAGAACCGTTGGGCATCACTACAATCATTGGCTTCATCTTTCCTTCAGCCAGCAAATTATCCAGAATATTACCCGCACATCCTACGGTTGGCCAAGAATTATCTGTATCGCCTCCCCCATGAATCAGATATAAAACAGGTAAGTTCTCCGAACCTTTTTCATAACCAGCTGGTGTCCATACATGCAGGCGACGAGTTGTTTTCAGTGATTTAGAATAATAATAACGTTCTGACATGGCTCCGTGAGGAACATTCTTCATGGCATAGAACTCGTCACCTGAACTTCCAACAGTCATCAATGCTGTGGTTTCACCAGCTTCTGGAGACTTGGGATCGAACACCTTTACACCGTCTACCAGAAAATGATAGCGATAAACACCATCCTTTACTCCAGGTATGGTTACCGACCAAACACCTTCGTCCGATTTTACCACATCCAATTTCTTTCCCCAGGGAACAACATCTCCTCCTACTTGAACCTCGTGAGCTTTGGGAGCATAAATACTCAATACTACATTTCCATTTTTCAATACCCGAACCGACTGAAGGGTATCGTTAGGGGTAGGATTCATTCTCCATTGTGCACTCAATGGCAAGCACAAAAAAGAACCCAACACATACAACAAGAATTTGTGATTTTTCATACGCATAGAATCATTTTACAACTAAAATAAAACTGATGCACAAATATACCTCAAAGACGATAAACTTGAATATCCGTTCTTTACATTTTTCTTTTCTTAAGCAGATACCAAAAGACAACTGAAAAAAATTCCCCTCGTCTATTCCTTACACTGAAGGATAGACAAGGGGATAATGTTTCAATTTACAGATTATAAGTAAGTAGGAAGTCTTGCTTTCCGTATTGAAACAACATGTTATATTATATCAAAACAAACCTATTCTGTTACAATGACTACACGGCTTGCAGGCAAATCGGGAATATAAATCTTTCCTCCAGAAACCGTAATGTCAGCAGGGCCCGATAATTCTTTGTCCAACGAAATATTAAGTGGCGACAAGCTACCAGTCTGTAAATCGACTCGACTCAGTCCGGCTGGAGTCCAGTTTGTAACATAAAGAGATTTTCCATCCGAAGAAAAAGCGATTCCGTCGTATTGTCCAGGAACTGTAACCACTTTCTCAGGCTGCGGATTGTCCAAGTCGTTTATACGATAAATAACATGCTTTTCTCCCGTATTCCCGTCGGCCGGATAAGAAGCAACATACATCATGCCGTCACCTATCAGCAAACCATTAGGGCCAGGTACAGTAGCCCACTCCTGAGCCTCTCCCGGATTGGCAGAATCGGTTATATCAATCTTAAAGATCTTATCTGTATTTGTTACCGAGGCATACAAGTTATTACCATCTGCCGCCAAGTCATTTACAAACAGATTACCCTCCGGCAGGTGAATCGTTTTAGGAGCTTTACCTTTCTGATTCAAATCGTAAACAACAATCTTATTGACATCACAGATGTACAAATGGTTATTACGCATAAACATTCCCTTCGGAGCATTCAGATTACCATCGGCAGCAACCAACGTACTTACCTTACCATCCTTATAATAAAGGATATATCCCTTACCATCTGTATTAAGCGGATTCAACTGTTCTGTTCCAAAATTGGCAATCAGAATACCTCCATCATAAGGGTAAGTACTTTCGCAGAAGCGGATACCTTCATTAACAACCTCAACGTTTTTTCCATTGTCCGCCAGACTAATTGCGGGAACGGACATCATTATTGCCATACCGACGATGGCTGTAAACTTTACTCTTCTCATACAATCTATATTTAAAAATGAATAATGACGATACAATAAGCGCGCAAAAAAGCAGAGCCAGCAAGACTTCCATCAACGAAAACCATCCACTGTTAACCAGTACGATTCCCGTCAACGATCCAATCAAACTAGAACCGGCATAATAAAACAGCCAGTAAATACTGGTAGCACTGCTTTTCAAATGCTGGGCATGCATGGAAACAATCCGACTTGCCAGTGTATGCGTACTAAAGAAAGCAAAAGTCAATATACCCAATCCAAGCACAATGGCCCAAAGCTTCATCACCAGCAAAAGCGACATGCCTACCCCCATCAGCAGTAATGCACCCTGCAAAAGTACCTCCGGCCCAAACCGATCGGATAAGACACCAGCCACAACCGATCCTATGATTCCAGCTACATACATCATGAAAATCATAGCTACCAAATGATGGGGCAAACCAAAAGCAGGAGACTCAAGCAAAAAAGAAAGATAATTATAGACACTCACAAAGATTCCCATAGAAAGAGCTGCAATGACATACATACTGATAAATGTCGTTTGCGTAAGCAGTGAACGCATTTGCCTCATTTTTTCTCCAAAGGAAACCATCGAAGCCGAAAAATTTCTTCCAGCCGGAATTTTCCAGCAAAAGATAGCGCCTAAGGCAAGACTTACTATTCCGATAACCAATGTAGCAAGTTGCCATCCCCCATATCCGGACACTAAGGTCGCTGCTACACGCCCCGACATTCCGCCTAATGTATTACCGCTCAGATAAAGACTGATTGCCAATCCAATCTTAGAGGCATCCACTTCTTCCGACAGATATGCCAACGCTACAGCCGAAACCCCTGCCAAGACAATGCCTTTCAACAAATTAAAAACCAACAGAAAAGAATAGCTATCAATAAAAGCAGATGCAATAGTCAGCACAGACGACAGAATCAGCGAAGCTCCCATCAGCTTCTCACGTGATATTCCGTCAGCCTTAAATGCCAGAAAGAGCAACCCGACAGCCATTCCGACTGTTGAAGCTGATACGGCAAGACTACTTTCGGCTGGAGTTATACTAAAAGAACGGCACAAATCCGACAACATCGGCTGAAAAAGATACAGCTGCGCAAAAACAGAAAGGCCGGACAGAAACATACAGTTGCGTATCATACGAAAGCGCACTGTGACTTCATGCTCATTATTTACTTTTTTGCTCCCCATCAATCACTTTTTATTAGGTTTGTGATGCAAAAATAGGTTAGCCCAGATTATAATTTTATATTTGTAAAACTCTTTTTTTCGATAATAATCATTGATAAAACCGATTTGAAAATGGAACTTCGCCAACTAAAATATTTCGAAAAGACCTGTGAACTGCTTAACTTTACAGAAGCGGCCCATGCGTTATGTATCTCACAAAGTACCCTTTCACAACAGATAAAACAATTGGAAAACGAACTCGGTATTTTACTTTTCGACCGTATAGGAAAGCGTATCATACTTACAGAAGCGGGAAGTTCATTTTTGCCTTATGCAAAAAATGCCATAAGAGAAAGTGAAAACGGGAAACAGATCATCCGTGATTTACAGAATCTGGATACTGGAAAATTATGTATAGGCGCAACATTCAGCCTGAGTTCATTGCTCACTAAAGCACTTCCATTATTTTCAGAGCAATATCCTCATATACAAATCAGCATCATCTTTGCCACGTCCGACGAACTGATGGTAAAACTGGAAAATAATGAAATGGATTTTGTGTTGTCTTTCGGTTCGGAAGAAAGTTTTATTGATTTTGAAAAAGTATTTCTATTTTCTTCCCGACTCTATCTGGTTGCAGGAAAATCTCACCCGGTAGCTTCTAAAGCCATCATCAAGTTTCAAGATATCGCTTCAATTCCACTGATACTTCCAAGTAAAGGTTTCGTTACTCGTGAAATAATAGAACATGTCTGTCTAAAAGAAAAATTACACCTGACTACCGAAATTGAAATCAACGATGTTAATACGATCATAAACCTTGTCAAGAGCGGAAATCAGGCTACAATACTGACATTCGCAGCTGTACGAAACGAAGAAGAGTTAATAAAAATTCCCATTGCTTCTGGAAACGAGTTATCAACCCATGCCTATTTGTTCTGGTCCAAAGGACTTTACCGTAAAAAGGCAGCACTTCATTTTAAACAAATTCTGACCCAGATAATAAACAAAGGATAAAAATACAGAAGCAATAATCAAACCGCCGATTAAGCTTCCGTATCTGATGATTTTTCAGAGGACAACTGTTCCCTATATTGTTTAGGAGAAACTCCCAGATAACGTTTCACGTACTTGCCAAAGAAAGAGAGATTTGGAAAGTCCAGTTCCATGGCTATTTCCTTTATGCTCTTGGGAGACCACTGCAACATGTATTTCACATTCTTCAAGACATATTGATTTACCAGATCGAAAGCTGTCTGTCCGCTTACTTCTTTGCACACAGCAGACAAATATTTAGGTGAGACATGCAGCTTATCGGCATAGTAAGCCACTTTCCGACAGTTATTCCCCGGAGTATTCAGCAAGTCCAGAAAGTTTCGGAACAAGACTTCAGACGATGAAAAGGTTTTCGGATTCTCATTGTAGAAACGTTCCATCGTATCATAAAAATCATAATGAAACATTTCCAGTAAGGCATCAAACAATTCCTTTTGGTGTTTACGAGGAGCTCGGGTCATCTTTTCATACAATAAATCATAATACTGCCTGAACAGTTTTGCTTCTTCTTCATTTAAGGAAAGGACTGGATGTTTTTCTACAAACGAACGGAAACTCCAACTACTACATTCAAACAAAACCATATTCTTCATGTATTCAGGAGATAGTACCACACCACGCATTTCGAAGTCTATACTAATCATACTCCTTTCGAATACAATGTTCGGAACACAAACCAACAAGTCATTCGGATGAATCATGTAAGTATCCCCATTGATGCACAAGGAAGCTTTTCCTTTCACACAAAACACCAAAAGTAATGCATCAACCTTTACCAAGTCACTCAAAAATTCCTGTCCATTTTTCAGGCCTTGAATATTGTCAATAATAGCTATACGATCGTCTTTGTAAACCGCATTTCTATCTAAATCACTATTATACCATATTCCTCTTTCTAAAATATCTTTTTCCATATCTATTCTATAGCTTCTTTTTCTGCAAAATAACGGTAATTTTCCCCAATAGCAGTAACCAAACAGACACAATAAATGGTCTATTATTCTGATTGGAAAAGGCATGAGCTTTTTAGAACACTTTTAAAGACTTTAAAAGAATCAATACGTCAGGCAAAATGTATTCTTTTGCCACCGAACAAATTAAAAGATAATTCAGAAAAGGTATGAAAAAGTGTCATTACATTACAGTATCATTACTGTTATTCACATTGTTATCTTGTCAGGATAATAACAACAAGCAGAACTTTTCCGCCAACCCGGTAAAAGTAAAAGTCATGCAAGTATCTTCTGGTACGACCAATGAGTCCAGATACTATTCTGGCACCGTAGAAGAATCGAATGCTACTGCATTAAGTTTTTCCGTCATGGGTACCATCAAGAAAATATACGTCGACTTAGGTAAATCAGTGACTAAAGGTCAACTGATAGCAGAAATAGATCCAACATCCATTCAAAGCAGCTATGCAGCCGCACAATCGACGCTGAAACAGGCTGAAGATGCCTATCAGCGTATGAAACAACTGCATGACAGAGGAAGCCTTGCTGATATGAAATGGATTGAAGTGCAAAGCAAACTCCAGCAGGCCCGCTCCATGGAGAAAGTGGCACGCAAGAATTTATCCGACTGCAAACTATATGCTCCCTATAGTGGTGTCATTTCGTCCAAGAACATCGAAGTTGGACAAAACGTAATGCCGGGAATGCCGGTTGTTCAACTGGTTGCCGTAAAAGACTTGAATGTCAAGATTGCAGTTCCTGAAAATGAAATTGCCAACATACAGAAAAATCAGAAAGCACAAATTCAAGTTTCAGCATTAGACAATCGTTTCTTCGAAGGGAGCGTTATAGAGAAAGGAATTGTAGCCAATGCCTTATCCCGCTCTTACGAAGTTAAAATCCGGATAGACCAACCTGATAAGGAACTGATGCCGGGTATGGTCTGCGAAGTGGTCCTGAAAACGGAGAAAGACAGCCCCCATTATGTTCTACCAGCCAACATTATCCAGTTAGGTGAAGGAAATCAGAACTTTGTATGGGTAAATAACGAAGGAAAAGCAGAAAAGCGTATCATACAATGTGGTGACTTTACAGCCGATGGAATAATCGTACTGAAGGGAATTAAAGACGGAGACATGATTATAACGGAAGGACAGCAGAAGGTTTGTGAAAACACGCCGGTAACTATAAAATAAAAAACAACAATGGAAAAGAAACGTAACATAGTAGAATGGGCAATGCACTACCGGCAGATTGTCATACTGATAGTATGTTGTCTGGTCGCATTCGGTATATACAGCTTGCCCAACATGCGCAAGAATGAATTTCCTGATTTTACAATCCGTCAGGGAATGGTAGTAGCCGTAGCTCCGGGTAATACGGCCGAAGAGATGATTGAACAAGTTACCAAACCGCTGGAAAACTACATCTTCTCCTATAAAGAAGTAAAGAAAGAAAAAACATTTTCTTCCAGTCGCGATGGAATCGTGTATATACAAGTAGAACTAAACGACGACCTCAACAACAAAGATGAATTCTGGAGCAAATTCAAGCATGGCATCGCAACATTCAAGTCTAACCTACCCTCGAATGTGCTTGCCGTACAGGTGCTGGATGATTTCGGGGATACCTCTGCCCTACTGATTACCATGGAGAGCAAGGACAAGACTTATCGGGAATTAAAGGAATACATGGACGACTTGCAGGATCGTTTGCGCCGAATCAGCAGCATCGGACGTATGACCGTAAGCGGATTACAGAATGAACAGATTGCTGTTTATCTGGATAATGAAAAACTTTCGCAATACGGACTAACAGAACAGACGCTGGCTGTCAACCTGTTTTCGAAAGGGTTCATTACTTCAGGCGGACGAGTGCAAAATCCGGCCTACATACTTCCTGTACATGTAGAGAAATCCTTCAATACCGTTTACGATGTACAAGAACAAATTGTATATACCGACCCGTCCGGACATAACATTCGCCTGAAGGATGTAGCCCGTGTGGTAAAGGAATATCCGCATGCCGACAGTTACATTACCAACAACGGGAAAAAATGTCTTCTGCTTAGTGTAGAAATGAAAAAGGGGCAGAACATTGTAAAGATGGGAGAACAAATCAACCAGACACTCGAAGAGTTTAAGAAAGAACTTCCGTCGGAAGTCAACATGTTCCGCATCACCGACCAAAGTGAAGTTGTAGGCGACAGCGTAAATAACTTCCTGAAAGAGTTATTGATTGCTATCGTAGCCGTAGTCATTGTAGTAATGTTGCTTCTCCCGATGCGTGTAGCACTGGTAGCGGCCTCTACAATTCCGATTACCATATTCATTTCACTCGGTCTGTTCTATGCTTTTGGCCTCGAACTGAATACTGTAACGCTGGCAGCACTTATCGTTACACTGGGAATGATTGTCGACAACTCCATCGTTATCATCGATAATTACCTGGAGAAAATAGGAGAAGGAATGTCGCGCTGGCATGCTTCCATACAGAGCAGTACCCATTTCTTCCGTTCCATCTTCTCGGCAACACTTGCTATCAGTATCACCTTCTTCCCGTTTCTGTTTATCATGACAGGAATGTTCCACGATTTTCTGCTCAGTTTTCCATGGGCCATCACACTCATTTTGAGTATCTCACTGCTGGTAGCTTCATTACTTGTACCGTTCATGCAGTTCTGGTTCATACGGAAACCTCTCCAGACCGGTAAAAAGGGATTCTCTTTTCTGGATATGCTCCAGAAATATTATAATAAGCTGCTGGATATATGTTTCAAGCATCCTTATTATACAGTGATAACAGGATTAACCTTCATTGTCGTGGGTATTATCCTAATGGGCAAATTACCCCAGAATCTAATGCCGACAGCCGACCGTAATCAGTTTGCCGTAGAGATCTATCTTCCTACAGGGACTACTATCGAAAAGACTAGTGCTATAGCCGACACACTGGAAAACATACTCCGTGCGGACGATCGTGTTGTTTCGGTAACTTCATTTACCGGATGTGCTTCTCCTCGCTTCCACACAGCATACGCACCACAGATAGCAGGTCCAAACTATGCACAGTTTATTGTCAACACAAAAGGAAATAAAGAAACAGTAGAATTGCTGGACGAATATGCCGCAAAATATACTGATGCATTCCCCGAAGCACTGATTCGTTTCAAGCAGTTAAGTTACAGTCAGTCAGTTTATCCTATCGAACTGCGATTAAGCGGTAGTAACCTCGACAGCCTGAAATGTACAGCCGACAAATACTTGAGCCTGTTGCGCAGCATGCCTGAAACCGAACTGGCACAGACCAACTTCAGTAATCCGCAAACAACGGCACGCATCGTGCTGAAAGAAGATGAAGCTGCACGGTTAGGCATTACCAATGCTACGGTAGAAGCAACATTAGCAATGAGATACGGTAGCGGAGTTCAGGTAGCCAATGTATGGGAAGGTGATTACAATATTCCTATCGTTCTGAAAAGCAACAAAGCCGATAGTGCACATTATAACGACATAGAGAATGAATTGATTCCAGTTGCCGGTGGATTATCAAGTGTTCCACTTCGTCAGATAGCCAGTATCGAGCCCTCTACCGAAGACGGACAACTTGTACGTCGGAACGGTATCTATACCATTACCGTCATGTCCGACTTGCGAAGAGGAGAAAATGCAATGGAGATAACAGCAAAAATCCAGGAAAAGATAAAGGAAATCCCCTTGCCCCAAGGTGTAACGCTGACATACGGAGGCGACTTGGAACAAAATAATGAGCAAAATCCGCTTATCATGGGAGCACTTGCCATTGCAGCCGTCATGATATTATTCATCCTGATAGCTCATTTCCACCGTCTGAGTATCGCCTTGCTCATCTTCGGCAGCATGACATTCTGTGTTTTCGGTACAGCAATAGGCGTATTGATACAGGGAGTCGACTTCAGTATGACGTGTACGTTAGGTATCATCAGTCTGATGGGTATTATTGTCCGTAATGGAATCATTATGATAGACTATGCCGAAGAACTGAGAAGCACCGAACATTTATGCGTACGCGATGCCATATATCATTCCGCACGCCGACGTATGAGACCGATTTTCCTGACTTCGGCAGCAGCTTCCATGGGAGTTATCCCAATGATTTTGGGTAAAAGCGGATTGTGGATGCCCATGGGAACAGTGATCTGTTACGGAACTCTTATCACCATGATCTTCCTGCTGACCGTTCTTCCGGTTTTGTATATGTTATTGTTCAGAGGTTCTACCCGCAAACGGGCTGCCAGTGCACAACTGGAACTTGAATAACATAGTAAACTCAAAGTTACAACTAATTTCAGTTACGATGATGAAAAGAAAAAATATCCTATCTTTATTCCTGCTGTCGGCTGGCTGTATGTTATCACTAAATACATTTGCCCAAAAAGCTTATTCACTGGACGAATGTATAGAAGCCGCACTCAGCAACAATGTTCGCATGAAAAATGCACAAAACAATCTCCGTATGGCAGAACACAGCAAACAGGAGGCTTTCAGTAAATACTTCCCTACAGTTAGTGCCATGGGTAGCGGATTCCTCGCCGACAAAAGTCTGGTACGCATGGAACTATCCCCTGAAATGCAGATGGCTTTTATGAAAAACGGACTTGTAGGTGATGTTTCCGCAACTCTGCCGCTGTTCACCGGAGGACAACTTGTAAACGGCAACAAACTGGCTCAGGTGAACGTAGAAGTAAACCGCCTCCAGCAGCGCCAGTCGCAAAACGAAGTAATTCTGACGGTAGAAAACTATTTCTGGCAAGTCGTAATGCTAAAAGAGAAATTGCAGACTATCGGCACACTCGACAAGCAATTGAGTCAGTTGCTTCAGGATGTAGTAACCAGCGTTAAGGCCGGTGTTACAACCCGCAACGACTTATTGCAAGTACAGCTCCGCCAGAACGAGATACAAAGCAAACGCATCCAGGTGGAAAACATGCTTTCATTGTCACGGAGCATGCTTGCGCAGTATATAGGACATCCGGCAGACAGCATAGAAGTAGCAGCAACGTTGAAAGATACGTTGCCGCGGGGACCGGAAGAGCTCTATACGGTTCCCGAAACAGCCCTTACACTGACCAATGAATATAACCTCCTTCAGCAAAATGTAAAGGCAAGCAACCTGCAACATAAAATGGCTATAGGCAAGAACTTGCCTACCGTAGCCATCGGAGGAGGCTATGCCTACGAAAATCTGCTAGGGCAAGATCATACATTCTGGCTGGGATTAAAATCTGCTAGAGAAAGATCATACATTCTGGCTGGGATTCGCTACCGTATCCGTACCTATCTCAGGCTGGTGGGGAGGCTCACACGACATTCAGCGCCAGAAACTACAACTACGCAATGCCGAAAACCAACTCGCCGACCAAAGCCAGTTGCTGGTAATCCGCATGAAACATACGTGGGACGACTTGAATGATGCCTATAAACAGGTGAAAATCGCTCTGCTTTCCATCCAACAGGCTAAGGAAAATCTGCGTCTGAATACCGATTATTATGCAGCCGGTACCTGCACCATGAGCGATCTGCTCGATGCACAAAGTCTTTATCAGCAAAGTCGCGACAAGTATGTAGAAACCTATGCTCAGTATGAAGTAAAAAAACGTGAATACCTGCAAGTGACAGGACGATAGAAATAAGGAATAAAAACAAGAGATTTTGACTATTCTTCTGACATTTATTTCTAACTTTGCGACTAAACATTAAAAAAATCAATTTATGGCAAAGTTCAAACGTATTCTGTTAAAGCTCAGCGGCGAAAGCTTAATGGGAGAAAAGAAATATGGTATCGATGAAAAACGTCTGGGCGAATATGCACAGCAAATCAAGGAAATCCATGACATGGGTGTACAGATCGGCATCGTTATCGGCGGTGGAAACATCTTCCGCGGACTGACCGGAGCCGGAAAGGGATTCGACCGTGTGAAAGGTGACCAGATGGGTATGCTGGCAACGGTTATCAACAGCTTAGGACTGAGTTCTGCTTTGGTGGCTGCCGGAGTAAAGGCTCGTGTACTGACAGCTATCCGCATGGAACCTATCGGTGAGTTCTACACCAAATGGAAAGCCATCGAAGCCATGGAAAACGGTGAAGTAGTCATCATGTCTGCCGGAACCGGAAATCCGTTCTTCACAACTGATACCGGTTCATCCTTGCGTGGTATCGAAATTGAAGCTGATGTCATGCTGAAGGGTACCCGTGTAGACGGTATCTATACTGCCGATCCGGAAAAAGATCCGACAGCTACCAAGTTCGATGAAATCACTTACGATGAAGTTCTGGCACGTGGCTTGAAAGTAATGGACCTGACAGCTACTTGTATGTGTAAGGAAAACAACCTGCCGATTATTGTATTCGACATGGATACGGTAGGTAACCTGAAGAAAGTGATATCAGGCGAAAATATTGGAACAATGGTGCATCCTTGATACAAGACTATTCAATAGTTAAAATAGAAAAATTTAACCCGCAAAGAATCGTTGAAGCAATAGATTCTTTGCGGGTTATTTTTTACATTCTTCTATATGCAACTCCTTCTTAGACTTATCAATCGGAGTCGAATAACTAAAGGCGCTTAACTGATTTTTTTAGCTTTTTATATAAGCCTTAGGAGAAACTCCGGTTTTCCTTTTAAAATACTTTCCAAAGAAAGACTGATTAGCAAAATTCAGCATGTCACACACCTGTTGTACCGTATATTTATTACTTTTCAATAATGCTTTTGCCTCCAAAATCACATAATCGGCTATCCACTCGCTAGCCAATCTTCCGGTTACATTCTTTATTACTTGAGAAAGGTATTTCGGAGAAATACATAATACACCAGCATAATAGGTTATACTGCGTTCATGCATATAATTTTTCTGCACCGACTGCATAAAAAGTTTGTATATTTCCTGATTTCTATTGCATTCTAAAGAATTATCTGTGTTTTTCTTTCTTTGGACAAAATAATTGTAAGCACTGTACATCAAAACCTGTGCATAACCGTGCAAAATTCCTTCAAGAAAAATATTATTAGTTTCAGTCATTTTTGCCTTCATCTTTTTATATATATCCAATGCCTCATCAAGAAATTCTTCATCAAGATGAAACACAGGATTAGTATAAATATACTGCTGTATGGAAAGGGCTGTGTTAATATGTTTCACCACATTGAAAAGCTCATCGGAAAAAGCAATTACAACCATACGCGTATCCGGCAATAAGCTGCAAAATTCACCAATATTCCCCTTAAAAACAACGATTGCATCACCTGCACGTGCTTCAAAATCTTCCAAATTGATTTTAACCTTCATCCCTCCCGAAAGTACAATCAGACCTATTGTAAAAGATAATTTCATGGGATAATTGGCAAAAGATAAACTATTGGCATTTTCTTCATCTGCTACATCATCAAGGTTATCAATGAGTATGATTTTATTATCAATATGAAGTGCACCAGGCTGTGCCGACAAATCACTTAAATCCAGATTCAAAAAAACATTTTCTCTTTTCATGGAATATCAAATTATACCTTTCGAGGAACAAATATATAAGAAACAACTAACTATTCATAGATTTTCAATCCTTTAGACCAATTTACCATCCTTATCGGTGATAGTATAATACAAATAAATACACAATTTTGCATCAACAGAATGCATATTATCACCTAAAATCTATTAAGCATGAAAATAAAAAATTTATTCTATCTGCCGACATTACTGCTATTTATGCTAAGTTCATGCAGTCGACCCAACCAATCTTCTTTACCTATTCATAGTGTACAAGTCGTGAATCCGGTACCCTCAAGTAATACCACTACCCAAAGATATTCAGGAATAATCCGCGAAGCGCACGAAATCAGTCTTGGGTTCAAAACTGCCGGACAAATAAAATGCATTTACGTAAAAGAAGGTGATCAGGTAAAAAAAGGCGAACTACTTGCCGAACTTGACAACGCAGATTATCTGCTTGGAGTAGAAGCCTTGCAGATACAATACGATCAACTGAAGAGTGAAGTGGCAAGAACAAGAAAGCTGTTTGATCAGAAAAGTGTCTCTGCCAATGATTATGAGAAAGCTTCTGCCGGACTGAAGCAGCTTGGGGTTCAACTGCAAGTGAACAAGAACAAGCTAAAGTATACCAAACTGTACTCACCGACAGACGGATATATTCAGTCGGTCAATTTTTCTCCAGCAGAAATGGTTGATGCGGGTACTGCAATATTCACGTTTTTGGATGTTTCGCATCTGGAAGTTAAAACAGATTTGCCGTCAAAAACATTGAAAGTTATTAATAATGCAGTAAGATACGAATGTATAATTCCATCTGAAAAAGAATCACAAGTATATCCTATGGATTTTGTAAGTCTATCGCCGAAAGCCGACGGAAATCAGCTATACCAGCTATGCCTAAAATTTAGAGAAAAACCGGAAAAAGAAATTACTCCAGGGATGAACGTTGAAGTATGTCTGACTATCAATAATGAAACAGACAGTATCGGTGGATTTGAAATACCTGCATGCGCAATCTTTAAAAGTAGTGGCAACTCGTGTGTATGGGTGTTGAAAGAAGATTCTACCATCGAAAAAAGGGTTATAACCATGGATGATCATTTTTCTGGAGAAAAAATCACAGTAATAAAAGGTCTGAATGGCACAGAAAAGATAGTACGTGCAGGAGTAAACTCACTTCAAGAGGGTGAAAAAGTAATAGTCATAAAACAACCGGAAAAAACAAATGTCGGAGGACTGATATGATAAGAATTACAAAATACTTCATGAAACGCCCCATACAATTCTGGTCGTTTGTAACAGCTATAATAATAGCCGGAATATTTTCTTTCATCCAGATGCCCAAACTTGAGGATCCGGCAGTTTCCACCAAGCAAGCCATGGTGATAGTACCCTATCCGGGAGCAAGTGCGCATGAGACAGAGCTTAAAGTAGCGCTTATGATGGAGGAAGAATTACGTGCACTACCCAATGTAAACAAAATAAAGACTGAATGCAAAAACGGAATGGCTATGTTTACAGTGGAGTTCCAGATGACGGTTCTTACAAAAGATCTGGAACAACATTTCGATTTGCTGCGCCGTAAGGTAAACGATGCATCTGCCAGATTGCCGCAAGGATGTTACGATCCTATAGTCATAGATGACATGATGGACGTTTACGGCATCTTTTATGCATTTACTGCCGACGGATATGATTATCCAGAAATGTATCAATATGCCCGACTGATAAAGCGTGAACTTTCCGGTGTAAAAGGGGTCAAACGAGTAAACATTGCCGGCAACCGTGACGAAGTGATAAACATCACTCTGTCTAAAGAACAGATATCCAGAAATGGAATAATACCGGCACAAATTATGTCCACACTGCAAGGTGCTTGCAAAACTGTAAATGCAGGGAAGTATCAGAGCGGCAATGAACTCATTCCTATTTACGTAGACTCTGAAAGCAAGGACGAAAATGATATAAAAAACCTTCTGATACAGACCATCGACGGCAAGACTCTAAGGCTGGGAGATATAGCCAAAATAGAAAAGACATACTCCCAACCTCAAAGAAACGGCTTCTTCGTCAACGGCAAGCCCGCACTTGCCATCTGTATAGCCATGGAGTCGTCAGCAATAGTCCCCGATGTAGGAAAAGCAGTAGACAAACGTCTCGAGGAAATCATGCAAAGCCTTCCTGCAAAAACAAACGTCTCGAGGCAATCATGCAAAGCATTCCTGCTGGAATGAGAACCGAAAAGATTTTTTTTCAGCCAGACAAGGTTGAGGATGCAATCTATTCATTCATGTGGAATCTGATTGAGTCTGTATTGATAGTAATACTCGTACTGATATTCACTATGGGATTCCGAAGTGGTCTGATCATCGGCTTCGGTCTGATTCTTACTGTAGCTGTCTCATTCCCGATTCTGTTAGTGTGCGGCACGACCTTGCAACGTATTTCGCTTGGGGCATTCATCGTGGCAATGGGTATGCTCGTAGATAATGCCGTGGTGATAATGGATGGTATTCTCATCGACAAGAAACGTGGGCTTCCCCCCAAAAAATACCTTTATAGAATAGGTCAGAACACAGCCATGCCTTTACTTGGTGCCACAATAATTGCAGCCTCTACATTCTTGTGTGTTTACCTTTCACCAGACTCGGCTGGTGAATATGCCGGCGATCTGTTTCTCGTCCTTTGTGTCAGTCTACTGGCAAGCTGGGTACTGGCCCTCGTTCAGGTACCGGTATGTGCCAGAACATGGTTACCCATCAGAGAACGTACCGCTGGCAATGACCAGGGAGCAGTCATGAATTCACCGATACACAAATTTATACGCAATACCATATCGAAACTGATAGGATATAAGAAAATAACCATCGGCATTGCATTCGCAATCCTTATTCTATGCATTGCCGGAATGGGAAAAGTAAAAAACTTGTTCTTTCCAGATTTCGACTATAAGCAATATGTGATAGAATGTTTTTTCCCTTCTGCCACCAGTCCCGATGTAGTGCGCGACAACCTGCTGGACATGAGTAATCTGTTATCCCAACGTAAGGATATAGAAAGAATAGCAGTCAGTCAAGGAAGTGCCCCTGCACATTACTGTCTTGTCAGACCTATGACATCGGGAGGTGACTGTTACGGCGAATTGATTATTGACTGTAAGGACTACAAAACAGTAGTGAAACAGATACCCGAAGTAAGACGTATGCTAAGAGAGAAATATCCTGACGCATACATTCGTTGCAGAAAATACAATTTTTCCATTTCCACATCGCATACGGTAGAAGTGGAATTTGCAGGTCCGGATCCGGCTGTATTAAAAGAATTGAGCAACAAAGCTGAGGACATAATGAGAAGATGCAAATATGTCGATCCATATTCTGTACAGAACAACTGGAAGCCATACTCAAAATCGTATGTAGTAAAATATTTACAACAAGATGCACTGCGTTCGGGAATAGGCAGAAGTGACATAGGCAATGCGCTGATGGCTGCAACCGACGGTATGCCGGTAGGAATGATCACCAACCAGGATAAGACTATCGTAGTGAATATGCTCGTGCGCAACGAAGACGGAAGCCGCATAAGCGACTTGAACGACATACCCGTGTGGAGCATGATGAATCTGCATCTTTCGAACGACGAATTTAACTCTGCTATCTCAGGTGGAAAAGGCATGAGCGAACTTCAAGACAAGATCTTCCGCTCCACACCACTCAGCCGAGTAGCAAAAGGAATCACTATGGAATGGGATGAAGATGTTGTCATGCGCCTGAACGGACAAAGGGTGATTGAAGCTGAATGCGATCCTAACTCAGAAATAGACGAAGCAACTCCGGCAAAAGTAGTGGAATCGATAAAGAAAGATGTTGAAGCCATTGAACTGCCGGCAGGATATAGCATGAGATGGGTGGGCGAAGGAGAGTTACAAAAAGATGCCATTGCTAACCTTATGAAATATGTACCGCTGACGATCTTCATAATCCTTGCCATCCTTCTGCTATTGTTCAACAGCTGGAAGAAGGTTTTCCTTATTCTGATATGTTTCCCGTATGTATTCTGCGGAATCGTTCCGTCATTATTGATCACAAACCAGCCAATGACATTCATGGCTATAATCGGTATGATGGGACTGATAGGCATGATGGTGAAAAATGCAATTGTACTGGTGGACGAAATAAACAGGTTACAAACGGAAGAAAAGAAATCTCCGTACACCGCCGTAGTGGAAGCCACCGTGTCAAGGGTAAGACCTGTACTGATGGCATCTCTCACGACGATAGTAGGCATGCTGCCGCTCGTTACAGACCCGATGTACAATTCCATGGCGATTACCATCATGGGAGGACTGGCAGTAGGAACCCTCATAACACTGATATTACTGCCTATTTTCTATACGGTACTTTTCAATATCAAAAAAATATAGATAATGTAGTGCTCACCTTCTAATAATAAATAAAAAGATATGAGAGATAAATTTTTTCAACTATTATTGACAGCAGCTATAATATTTACGCAACAGGGTAATCTCAAAGCCCAGGAAGCGCTCAAACTAAGTCTGACTTCATGCCGGGAAATGGCTTTATCACAAAGTGAATCTCTGCAGCAGGCCGAATACAAATATCAGCAGTCGCGTCTTGATAAACAAATAGCAAGTAGTGCATTCCTTCCCAAATTCGAGGCCTCGGCTACCGGAACATACGTTTTTCCAGATATAGACATGATGGGTATGGAATTGAGAATGCGTGGTACATATATGGCAGGAATAACGCTTACGCAACCACTATACACAGGAGGGAAGATCATGACAGGAAAGAAACTGTCTAAGCTGGGAGAATCTATAGCTGCCGAACAGAAAAGGATGACAATGATGGATGTCTTGGTAGAAACCGACAATGCATACTGGACATTAATAGCTGTCAGACAAAAAGTCGCCATGCTGGAAAGCTACAAAGAACAGATGGACTCACTGTTTGCTCAAGTGAAAACTGCCGTCGAAGCCGGACTAGGCACAGAGAATGAACTGCTGCGGGTTGAGGCAAGCAGAAGTGACATCTTATACCAGATGCAAAAAGCAAAAAACGGAGAGGACTTATGTCGCATGTCTCTATGCAGAATTACCGGCCTCGATTCAAGTACAGAACTTGAACTAACAGACACAACGATATACGTTAAGGAACCCGGACTACTGACAGCCGACATTAACGAACGCCCGGAATTTAACCTGTTAAAACATCAAGTAAACGTCACACAACAACAAATACAGATGTCACGGGCAGACATGTTGCCGACGATAGGACTCGTAGCAGGGTATACTTATTACGGCAATATCAAACTGAACAGCCTGGTCGATGCAGGAAACGGAACGATGATGCCGTATTCACAGGATTTTCGAGATGGATTAGGAGCTGTAATGCTGTCTGTAAAAATTCCCATATTCGAATGGGGAGCCAATCTGAAGAAAGTAAAAAAAGCAAAACTTGATTTCAAGAACGCAGAATTGGAATTAAGCAGAAATTCACGGCTGATGAATCTGGAAGCACAAAGTGCTTTAAAGAATATTTACGATGGCTACCAACTGATCCAGACTGCCGAGATCGGACTAAAACAGGCGGAAGAAAATTTGAGAGTTACCAATAACAAATACAATGTTTCGATGGCACTGCTTACCGACCTGCTCGATGCACAATCGCAATGGAAACAAGCCAAAAGCAATCTTATCGAAGCACAAACGCAGTATAAAATTTATGAAACAAACTATTTGAGGGCTATCGGGAAACTCGATCCGACATCTTCTCCCAATGCCCTACAATAAATAGAACAATAATTTATTTTTAACGAAATAATATATGGTATTACGAAATCTTTTGTTAGAGTAACTCTCCTTTTCAGATTCTTTTCTTTGAAAGCGTTACGTCCCTGCCCTTTCCGGTTTACTTTATTCCATCGTCAGACGGACTATCTCACAATTATTCATGTGCGGCACAGTAGTAAGCTGGTCGACAGGTATGCCTGACAGCCGGGCCCGCAGCGAACGGTTTATCAGGCCGTGTGCTACCACCAAGATGCATTTTTCTTCGTAGTGCTGCCGGATATATTCCAGACACTTGCCCGCACGTTCGTAAAGCATTTCACGTGTTTCGGCATCGGCAGGCAAATGCGTCCGGTCTACCGAATCCAGCGGAAGTCCGGTCCAGCTTCCCCAGTCAATTTCACGCAACAAAGGCGTTGTCTGCCACGGCAGATTTCTGTCGCCTACAGCCAGACGAACCGTATCGACCACCCGCTGCAAATCGCTGCTGAGGACAGCATCCAGTGGAATATCCCGCAGCCGATTACCCAATTCTACCGCCTGCTGCTTTCCCTCTTCCGTCAGATGTCCCGGCAGGTGCCCCTGAAAAATGCGACTGATATTTTCTTCCGTCTGCCCGTGGCGGACTAAGTATATCGTAATCATAAAAGCACAGTATTAAAATCACCTAAAACTACACGGAGTTGACGCTCGATGCAGTCTGCCTGCATGCCTACGCCAACTCCGTATCATATTTATCATAGTTCCGATTAATCTTCCATCAGCTTGCGGTAACGGACGCGCTTCGGTTCTACGTTACCCATACGCTTCATCTTGTTTTCCTCATATTCTGTATACGAACCTTCGAAGAAGAACACTTCGCTGTTGCCTTCGAATGCAAGGATGTGTGTACAGATACGGTCGAGGAACCAACGGTCGTGACTGATGACTACCGCACATCCGGCAAAGTCTTCCAGACCTTCTTCGAGCGCACGCAGCGTATTCACGTCGATATCGTTGGTAGGCTCGTCCAGCAACAATACGTTACCTTCTTCCTTCAGCGCCATGGCAAGATGCAAGCGGTTGCGTTCACCACCCGAAAGCATGCCGCACAACTTTTCCTGATCGGAACCCGAGAAGTTGAAACGGCTCAGATAAGCACGGGCATTCACGTCGCGGTTTCCCATACGCAATAAATCATTTCCGCCGCTGATGACCTGATATACCGTTTTGTTCGGGTCGATATCCTTGTGCTGCTGGTCTACGTAAGCCACCTTCACTGTTTCTCCAACTTCAAACTCTCCTCTGTCCGGTTTTTCCAGTCCCATAATCAGGCGGAACAAAGTAGTCTTACCGGCACCGTTCGGACCAATCACGCCCACGATACCGTTAGGCGGCAGCATAAAGTTCAAGTCGTCGAACAGCAGCTTGTCGCCATACGCCTTTGCCACATGCTTTGCTTCGATAACCTTGTTTCCCAGACGCGGACCGTTCGGAATGAAGATTTCCAGTTTCTCTTCCTTTTCCTTCACATCCTCGTTCAGCAACTTATCGTAAGAGTTCAGACGAGCCTTACCCTTTGCCTGACGTGCCTTCGGTGCCATACGTACCCATTCCAACTCACGTTCCAGGGTTTTACGACGCTTGCTGGCAGTCTTTTCTTCCATTTCCATACGCTTGGTCTTCTGCTCCAGCCAGCTCGAGTAATTTCCCTTCCATGGAATACCCTCGCCACGATCCAGTTCCAGAATCCATCCTGCCACATGGTCGAGGAAGTAACGGTCGTGTGTTACAGCGATAACCGTACCCTCGTACTGCTGCAAGTGCTGTTCCAGCCAGTCGATACTCTCTGCATCCAAGTGGTTGGTCGGCTCATCGAGCAACAAGATGTCCGGTTTCTGCAACAACAGACGGCAGAGAGCCACACGGCGACGCTCACCTCCCGACAGATTCTTCACCGGCTGGTCTTCGGGCGGACAGCGCAACGCATCCATCGCACGCTCCAGCTTACTGTCAAGGTTCCACGCATCGGTTGCATCAATGATATCCTGCAATTCTGCCTGACGGGCAAACAAGGCATCCATTTTTTCCGGATCCTCGTAATACTCCGGCAAGCCGAACTTATTGTTTATTTCTTCGTATTCGGCAAGCGTATCGACTACACTCTGTACGCCTTCCATCACTACTTCCTTTACGGTTTTGGTATCGTCAAGATGTGGTTCCTGAGCCAGATAACCGACGGAATATCCCGGAGAGAACACCACCTCTCCCTGATAATTTTTATCCAGACCGGCTATAATCTTCATCAGGGTAGACTTACCCGACCCGTTCAAACCGATAATACCGATCTTCGCTCCGTAGAAAAAAGATAGGTAGATGTCTTTCAAGACTTGCTTATTGTTCTGGAATGATTTGCTCACTCCGACCATGGAAAAGATAATCTTTTTATCGTCTGCCATACTCTTTTATTGTTATTTTGATTGATAATGTTTTACAAAATAGCGATGGATGTATAACTGATAAAACAGGAATCCGACTATACAAACACCTAAAGCTATCCGATACGGACTTACGCCTTCTATCTGACAGGCATATTGTGAAATCCATATTCCAAGCATGATACCTGCCTCCCACAACAGTTGGTATGTATGATAACCGGTACCCCGTTCGCAATGCAAAGGCAACAAGATCATCATCCGCAGGAACTGCCCGATAGAGAAGCCCAGTCCCAATCCCAACAGCAGTCCGGCCCCATAAAGACTTTTGCCCATATCCGAGCTACAGAGCACCGCCAGACCCACTCCTGTAAGCAACTGTCCGATCAGAACCTGTATCCGTCCGTTCATCGGGTTGGTAAAGACCTGCCTGATAAGTAAATATATCAGAAATCCACCTCCTATGCAAAGATAGAAAAAAGCATCGGAAATCCTAATGAAAAGTATACCCAAAACGACGGGAACTGCCATCATATTTATTCCCGGAAGCAATGTCCGGAAAAGAATAAACCTGTCGAACGAACACAGCGGCAGGTCGAGAGGTGCGCGGAAACAAACATTCACCATCGAAACCAGTACGATAGAAACCGCACACAGAAAAGCCGAAACATACAGCAAAGAGGTAAAGCTCAGGTAACCATCTCCCTCTATTCCAACAATCATTCCCACCAGCAAACCGATGATGGACGACCAAGTAAATACCCGGTTGGCCTCATTACGTTTGTTGCTGGGTGTCACATCAATGGCGAGCGTACTGCCCGTAGCCATCAGGACAATGCCAAACAACGCTCCCTGCAAGATACGCAGTGCCACTACCATCCCTACCGAAGTAATGTAAGGATACAGCAGTCCTACCAATGCCAGCAACGCCATACTCCGGGTGCACACATTCTTCCGGCTAAACGTATCGACCAAGTAATTATTGAAAGCCCCGGGAAGGAACAGAGCAATTCCGAATATAGCCGTTACTCCCACAGCCTGTAACCCAGTACAGCTCCAGGCTTGAATCATCCACTGATGAATCAGAGGGAATAACATGTAAACCGCTATATAGAGTAATATGTTTGCTGCAATCAATAAAGAAAAATTTCTATTCCACAGCATATTGATGTAATAACGGTAAAAACAACAATCAATATTGTTCGGCTTCGTTCGGGAAATCACACGATTTCACGTCAGCCACATAGCGACCGATAGCATCGGTCATCACCATATGCAAGTCGGCATAACGGCGTAAGAAACGCGGACTGAAGCCTTTGGTCATACCCAGCATGTCGGCAACGACCAGTACTTGTCCGTCTACTGCTCCACCGGCACCGATACCAATCACCGGAATGGTCAGTTCGGAAGCTACACGTGCTGCCAGGTCGGCAGGAATTTTTTCCAGAACCAGTCCGAAACAACCGGCTTCTTCCAGCAAATGAGCGTCACGAACCAGTTTTTCGGCCTCTGCATCCCCTTTGGCACGTACGCCATAAGTACCATATTTATTGATAGACTGAGGCATCAATCCCAGATGTCCCATCACCGGCATGCCTGCACCGATTATTTTACGGATGGTGTCGATGACTTCTTCTCCGCCTTCCAACTTCAGTGCATCCGCTCCCGTTTCCTTCATGATGCGGATAGCATTACGCACTCCGTCGAAAGGATCGGCCTGATACGATCCGAAAGGCATGTCCACTACAACAAGCGCACGTTTCACGCCACGCATAACCGACTTGCCGTGATATATCATCTGATCTATTGTTATAGGCAATGTAGTTACATTACCCGCCATCACATTCGAAGCAGAATCACCTACCAAAATTACATCCACTCCTGCCCCGTCTACAATCTGGGCAATCGTATAATCATAAGAGGTCAACATGGAAATCTTTTCACCTCTTTCTTTCATCTCAATCAAACGGTGAGTTGTCACTTTACGTGTATCACCTGAAAGATATCCAGCCATAAAATTTCTCCTAATTTAATAAAATCGCGGCAAATGTAGCTCTTTCTGACGAGTTAAGCAAGCAGGGCTTTCATCTTTTCGAAAGAGAAGGCTGTAAAATCGGGTATCACCAGTTTGCATTTATCGGCTATTGCTTCCTTCGGATTGGTGGTACACAAGCCCACTACAGCCATACCTGCCGCATTACCTGCTTCCAGTCCGTGAAACGAATCCTCGAATACCACACAGTTCTGTGGAACGGTACCAAACACTTCGGCACCCAGCAGGAAACAGTCGGGAGCCGGTTTCGAACGGGTAAACATTTCGGCAGTCAGAATCCGGTCGACCAGTTCCTTCAGTTCGGGATGTGCCTTATACACATTGGCCATCTTCAGGTCGTTCGAACTGGTGACAATAGCCATTTTCACTCCGTGTGCACGCAAGTCTTTCATGAAATCTACTACCCCGGGAATGTATTCATACGCCATATCTTTCTCAAACTGGTTCAAACGTGCTGTAATATCTTGCTGTTCTTTCTCCATACCCGCAAAATACTTCGCATAAATATTAACAAGCGTCTGTCCCTTAATGATACGTCCGAACTCTTCTATCTGTGGAAAATACTGTTTCCCTATCTTATTCCAGAACAAGCTGTATTGTGTTTCCGTATCCATTACCACTCCGTCGAAGTCGAACAGAGCAGCTATACATTTCGTATTATCCATACTTTTTACCATTTAGTTGATTTAACGGTGCAAAGTTCTGAAATATCGCGTCATATTCCTAACTTTGAACGGATAATTTTAACCAAAGCACAAAATGGACAGAAACAATCCCCATGTTTTAGGAAGTGCGCCTATAGGCAAACTGCTTTTACAGTACTCCATTCCTGCCATTATCGGCATGACGCTGACTTCTCTATACAACATCATCGACAGTATCTTCATCGGACACGGCGTAGGGGCGCTGGCCATCTCCGGTCTTGCCATTACCTTCCCGCTGATGAATCTGCTGGTGGCATTCTGTACGCTGGTAGGTGTGGGTGGTGCTACGATTTCTTCCATCCGTCTGGGACAAAAGGATATAAGAGGTGCCGAGAATATTCTGGGAAACGTCACCATTCTCTGCATCATCAACGCCGTATTTTACGGAGGCATCACGCTGATATTCCTGGATGAGATACTTTATTTCTTCGGAGCCAGCGAAAGTACCTTGCCTTATGCACGCGATTTCATGCAGGTCATTTTGTTAGGAAGCCCCATTTCGTATGTCATGATCGGGCTGAACAACATCATGCGTGCTACGGGTTATCCTAAAAAGGCGATGCTTTCGTCGATGCTGACGGTAGGCTGCAACGTGATTCTGGCACCTATTTGTATTTTCGTGCTGGAATGGGGTATCAGAGGAGCCGCCCTTTCCACCGTATTGTCGCAGTTTGTGGGCATGATCTGGGTATTATATCATTTCTACAACAAGAAAAGTTACATACGCTTCAAGCGTCCCAGTTTTAAACTCCGGAAAAAGATCATTCTGAACATCTTCGGCGTAGGCATGTCGCCCTTCGTGATGAATGTATGTGCCTGCTGCATCGTGATTTTCATCAATAATCGACTGCTGACCTACGGGGGCGACTTGTCTATCGGGGCATTTGGCATTCTCAACCGAATCCAGATGTTGTTTGTGATGATTGTAATGGGGATTACCATGGGCATGCAGCCGATTTCCGGCTACAACTACGGAGCTCAGCATTACGACCGTGTCAAACGGACACTCCGACTGGGCATTATCGCAGGGTGCAGTGTCACAACCGTCGGATTTCTGGTCAGCGAACTATTCCCGAGTGTCTTTGTGGGTATGTTCACCACCAACCATGAGCTGACCGAACAGGCTACACTGGCTCTACGTATCGGTGTTCTGGCATTTCCTGTCATCGGGGCACAAATCATCATTACCCAGTTCTTCCAGTCCATCGGTAAAGTCCGCATCTCCATCCTGCTCTCCCTTTCCCGGCAACTGGTCTTTCTGCTACCCGGACTGGCTTTACTTCCACCGCATTTCGGCGTGGAAGGAGTCTGGTTCAGCATGCCGCTCTCGGATACGCTGGCTTTCATCATGGCTGTCGTTATGTTGATTTATCATTTCCGCAAGCTGAAACCCGTCCAGCCGGCACAAGCCTCATATTAATAATTACAACATAAAAAAATCTCCTGCTTCAGCCTTCGTCTATAGATACGGCTAAAAGCAGGAGATTTTTTACTTCAGCAGTTTCTTATCCTGAACCTCTCTTGTTTTATAAAAGTTACTGGAAAAGTTCTTTCAATTTCGTAGCCAAGGCCTCACCACGCAGGTTCTCGCCCACCATGACTCCATCTGCCGTTATCAGATACATGGTCGGTACGAACTTCACCTTGTAGAGTGCAGCCACTCCCGTTTCATCCAGGAAGTTCGGCCAAGTTAATCCTTCTTCCTTCAAGGCTTTCTCCCAGTCGGCTTTCTTCTGATCGATGGAAATGCTCACAATCTCAAAACCTTTTCCGCTATACTGAGCATACAGTTTCTTCAGGTTCGGTATTTCTTTCCGGCACGGATTGCACCAGGAAGCCCAGAAGTCAATCAGTACATATTTCTTTCCCTGACGCAACTCTGAAAGAGATACTTCCTTCCCCGTTTTATCCTTCACTTTAAAATCGGGTACCACCGTACCTTCCTTTCCTGCCGGATAAAGTTCCTCTTTCACCTTCTGTCCGTAATAAGACTGCTGGGCTGCGGGAGAAAGTGCTTCATACCAAGGTTTCATGTCCTCGCTCAGATAACTGGTAAACGAAATCATCATCAGCGGTCCCCAGAAAGAATCTTTATTTGTCATGACCACCTGACGATACAGAGAATCGACAGTACCGAAAAAGGCCTTATTGGCTGCGGCTCTGGCTTTTCCGTCCTCACTCTGTCGTAACGCCTGAATCTTTGCCTGGTCTTTTGCCACATAAGCAACCTGCATAAGACTGTCAAAAGCAGCAAACTTACGAGCATTGAGTGCATACAGCGAATCCATATACGTCCGTGCAGACAGCAACGAATCATAACGGGCACTCAGTGGGGAACCCTTTACCGACAAAGACGACAGATTGTAAGACACTCCTCCATCGGCTTCCTTCTTAGCCACCAGTTTTCCCGTAACTTCCATCTGCGTATTTTCCAGCATAAGATTACGCGAGCCATACGCATCTTTCACCAACAGATGGAAGGCTCTCGGTTCTTCCATTTTTCCCGTAAACACAAACTGTCCGTTGACCACCGTCGTATCGGCAAAAGGCAGTTCACTGTCGTGGCTTACCGGCACCAGCTGAACATGTGTGCCGTCGGGCAAGCCTTCAATATGACCTTTCAACACATAGCCATCTACTACAGGCTGACTGGTACACGCCATCGCCATCAACCCCATAATGGCCATACAAGAGAAATTCTTCATTTTCATAATTCGATTTTATTTAGTTACATTTTGTTCGATTGTTCCGTTTCCGGGATTATTGAGTGCCCCAGCCGGGAAAGGCATGGTCCACAAATGAGATGTCGGAGCCAACGTATACTTCTTTCCGTCGTAAGTCTTGGTCAGCGTACGGGCATACGTACCTTCCAGATTATAACGCCGGGCATCCGCAAATGGCACGATAGAGAAAATCAGTTCATTGTCCTTGGTACGGCGAATCTGCGACAATGCCTCTTCCAGTGTGGATGCTACTGCCGGACGATAAACCTCGGGACGAATGCGGGTAACCCGCACGGCATTCAGCGTATTCATCGCTTCAGAATAATCGTTGTTCTGTGCCAGTCGAGCCTGACACTCTGCCTTGATGAGATACGCCTCACAAGTAGTCAGTCCCCCGTGATTGAAGTACCCCGACTCCAAAGCCTTGTAATAGGTGTCATTATTGTCTACTTTCAATTTCCAGCGTGAAAGGAAACGGGCATCCCCTTCCTCGAAACGTGCGGCTCTTTCCACCGGAATGTTTTTTTCGTAACTGTCGTAAACCGATTGCTCTCCAAAACGCAGATAATAATTTTCTACATAATCATATTGCATAGGAGTGGCAATCTTATCATAGTTGTCCGGATCATCGATGGCGGCCTTATGTTCTTCATAGAATGCATTCCAGTCATAAAGCTGGTCATTCTGTTTCAAAGCCAGGTCAGCATAACTCAAAGCTTCACTGTAGTTCTGCATCTGCAAGTACACACGGGCCAGCAAGGCATAGGCAGCTCCCAGGTTCGGATGAATGGCTGTCATAGATTGTGCAGGCAACCCCATCTCAATGGCTTCCTTTACATCCTGAATGATAAAATCATACATATCCTGAATGGAAACCTGCGTGTAAGGAGCATCAATCTCCGCACTCGTAATGAGGGGTACACTACGTTTTTGGGCAGCCGTTGCCGCATCATACGTATCGGCGTAATAATTGACCAGCACATCGTAGCAAAGCGCACGTATCACCTTGGCATACGCTATCACTTCGTTTCGTTCGGCATCTGTCGCCTCCGTCGCCGTAGGCACATTCTCAACAAGCAGATTACAGCTGGAAATGGCTCCATAAAGCACGTAGTAAGTTCCTTCGTCGGAATTATTCAGCACAATACGGTCGGCCGATTCGTCCCACATGTAGTTGGCACGGCTCAAGCTCGGCGTGTTCACCTGCGAATTGGTCAGATATACATCATTCAACAGATACAAGGCATTGGTCACAGGAGTTCGGCCGATGGTATACTCATCGCGCAGCAGGGCCTCAAAATCGGCCAGCGTGGTAGGAATCTTGTTCCCCTTCGGCGCTATATTTAAATAATCATTGCATGAGCTGAGCAAAAAGCAAACCAGCGCAGCCCCAAAATATAATATCTTATTCATACGTTTCATACTATAAAAATCGAGGTTAGAAATTCAGGTAAACACCACACAGGTAGTTAGGTTTGGCATAGCCACCCAGCAAATATTTTGCATTGCTGCTCTTGGCCACCATAAACACGTTTTCCATACCCAGCATAATACGCGCGTTCTTCACATACAGTTTGTGGCATACGCTGGCTGGGATACGATATGTCAGCGACAAGTTTCTCAGTCTCCAGTTGGTAGCATCCAGCACATTGATGGACGAATAGGCATACATGCTCTCGTAGTTATAGTTATACAGTTCACTCTCCGTCGAAATGTAACGCGGCACATCCGTATAAGCTTCATCTCCCGGTTTCTTCCAGCGATTTTCAATGTCCTTACTTACAGGACTCATACCAGAACCGATGAACGCCACATTGGTATTCCGCATCTTGTGTCCGCCTTCAAACAAGAACTGAGCAGCCAGTTCCCAGTTCTTCCAGCGTAAGTTCGTATTAATAGAACCGTTGTAAACCGGCACGGTAGTTCCCAGATACACCAGATCTTCTATTTCGGGAGGAGTCATATCGGTGTACAGATTTCCCTTTGCATCGTACACCTGCGGAGTACCCGTTGCACTCAGTCCGGCCCATTGATATCCGTAAATAGCGTTATAAGGATTTCCCACACGAGGATAAGCCGTCGGATAATCAATTACCAGATAAGAAACCGGAGCCTCAACGTTGATATAAGTCACCTTATTCTTGTTGTATCCCAACACTCCACCGACGTTCCATGACCAGTCATTGTTCTTGATTACATCGGCCGACAAAGTCAATTCGAAACCTCGGTTCGTCATTTTTCCGTTGTTGATGGAATAGGTACTGTACCCCCATCCTTCCGTAGGTACTCCGTTGGTATTGGCCAGCAAATCCGTACCCAGCTTGTTGTAATATTCAATTGAACCATTCAACCGGTTACCCAGCAAGGCAAAATCCACACCGATATTCAGTGTCGTAGTCTTTTCCCAGCGCAAGTTCGGATTCGGGCGACTGGAGATTGTTCCCTGAATACCTCCCACCTGATTATTGGTATTATAATAAGCAATCATGTAAGGAGCCGAATCCTTGGCAATATTACCTCCGATACCGTAACTTGCACGCAACTTCAGCATATTCACCCACGGCACCTGGAAAAACTTTTCCTCGCTGATGTTCCATCCGGCACCTACCGACCAGATAGGACGCTTCTGATACTTGGAACCCGTAGAGAACAAATTGGTCTTATCCCAACGGATGCTTCCGCTCACCATGTATTTTCCATCGTAGGTATAAGCTGCATTGCTATACACAGATACGTAACGGTTTACCAGCTCACGAATGTAGGACATATCCTGCTGTCCAAAAGAGCCGTATCCCCATTGACCACGGAAACCGCTCAACTGTCCGGCATTAACCAAACTGTAGGTCAGCAATTGAGGGTCGTAATTATACAACGTACGGTCATTGTAATCCAATTTATTTTCCCGGGTTTCCGTACCCAGAATCATGGTTACATCGTGTACCTCGGCAAACGTCTTGTTGAAGTCCAGCTGCTGACGGAAATCATAAGCATGTGTCGTATTGGAAGAAGTAAAGAAAATGTTTCCATACGGCAGGGCAAATGTCGATGTACCGTCGTTGTTGGAAGTTGAGAACGTGTTAACCTTGTTGCGTACCTCGTATGAATCCTTGCTTTTCAACTGTTCGGTCTTATATTCTGCATACTCGTACTGGAAAGAAGCCGTATACTTCAGCCAGTCGGTAAACTTGAACGACAGACGGGCAAACGTACGGTTGCTGAAATCCTGATTCTTGGTCTGGTTCATTTTGATTTCATCCAGCGGCGTAATATCCAGATTATACAATCCGTTATTATGCAGCAGATTCAAATCGTACAAACTATAACGGTCTGCTTCTGTATTCGTGTAATTCGTACCGTCACTGTTTACCAGACCGTCGTAAGGCATATAAGTATATCCCGGTGAGAAAAGACTATAAGACTGCGTAGTACCCTTGCCATAATTCAGATACGTACCCACATCCAACGTCAGCCAGGAAGTCAGCTTCGTGGAATTCTGTAAATTGATGCCGATGGTTCTGTTCTCGGAATATTTATCCTCCAGCTGGTTGTTGCGATAAGAAACAGAAGCATTGAAAGTATTCTTTTCCGTACCTTTTCCGATATTCAGGTTATACTGCTGAGAGAAAGGATTACGCTTGCCGTACTTCTCGATGTCCCGATAATAGCGATAACCCTGCGAAGCCAGTCCAGCCAGATTACTTTCCATCTGATCCTTGGAAATATGTCCGGCATAATAATTCAGAATATTCCGTATGCCGAATGTAGGATAAGACATATTGTCGAGCACCGTCTGCGCATAACTTTGCGCATCGGTTCCGCTCAGATGAGGATTCTGGGCCGCCCATTCCCGTTCCAATTCCACCATGGTAGCCGAACTGGCCAGGTATTTGTCGGCATACGTATCGTAAGGCTGTACGGTCAGCGTAGCAGAGAAAGACACGTTCAGCTCGTCCTTCTTGGCCCGTTTGGTCGTAATTACCACCACGCCGTTTGCTGCACGAGCTCCATAAATGGAAGTAGCAGCCGCATCTTTCAAGACCGTAATGCTTTCAATATCTTCCATATTCAGGTCGGGCACACTTTCCACCCAGTTTCCGTACCCGTCATTCGTCGTCTTTTCCACCGGAAATCCGTCAATGACATACAGCGGAGTTGTCAGTCCGTTCATAGAAGTCACACCTCGAATTTTTCCGTCACTGTATCCGGCTACACGTCCCTCCAGCATGGAACTCATATCGTTCAAACGCTGCGTTTCCAGTTTCTTGGCATCCACCTTCGAGAATGCTCCTGTAGCACGTTCCCTGGAAATGGTCTGATAACCGGTCACCACTACTTCGTCAAGCAATTCGGTAGAAGGCTGAAGAACAATGTAATAATCCTGAGCCGAAGTCAATTTGATTCGCTGAGACTTATATCCCAGATAAGAAGCCTCTATTTCCTTTGTTTCATCCGGAAGAGTCAGAGTGAAATGTCCCTGCATATCCGTTATAACAGCTACAACCGAACCACCGGAATTTTCATTCACCTGCTTGACATGTGCCGCAGGAAGCGGTTCCTTGTTTTCATCTACTACAATGCCATGAATAGTACGTTCACCCCTCGCATAAGCCGAAGCCGAAGATAATATCCACATAGCACACAATAGCAGAAAGCCCATTTTGAGCCGAATGTCGTGCAATACGTTTTTTTCCATACTATATCTTTTTTAGAGGTTTATAGACTGAGTTTCCATACACTTTTACAATTCTCTCATCGCAAAAATGTAAAAAAAAGATATAATATTGACAAGAAGCACGCATCCAAATTCGACAATTGTCGCATGAGGATAACATTTTGATACAAAAAGAATCTTTCAGGTATTATTATGCATAGACATTACCTTATTACGATACTGCTTGGGAGGAATGCCTACCGTATTCTGGAATATCTTATAGAACGTGCTCATGGAACTAAAACCGACTTCGGCAGCCACAGCCTTGAGCGGAATGTCATTCTTCGGGTCACTCAACAGACGAATGGCTTCATTAATCCGGTAATTATTGATATACTGAGTAAAATTCTGCTGAGTCTGTTCGTTGATGACCTGCGACAGATAAGTCCGGTTCGTCCCCAGCAAATCGGCCACCCGCTCCTTTGTCAGCAGGTTCTCCTTGTAAACCTCCTCTTCCTGCATCAGTCTTTCCAGACGCTGAAACAAAGACATTTTCTTCTCGCTCGTCAAGGAAGAAGCCGCATACTTCTCACTTGCCGAAGGAGGTAATGCAGAAGCTGTTTCCTCCTGTTGTTTCCGAAGAGAAGAAATGACATCCTTCAACTGCTGTTCTTTGCGAATGGACTCCTGATACTGACGGACAATGTTGGTGTACAACTGATTCTGTCTCTTATACCGATACCATAAAGCGAAAATTACCAGCAAAACAATAATCAGAATGCCAATGAGAGCCTGCTCTTTTTTCTCCTTTTGTAACAACACCAACTTGTTCTTTCGGATTTCATTTGCCTGATGTTCCGTATCGTACTTGATACGCAGTTCGCTCAGAACCTTCTCTTTATCCGTATTGAAAATGCTGTCGGTTTCCTGCGGAAGCTTGCGCTGCCAGGACAATGCCTCGACATATTTTCCCATATTTTCGTAACAGACAGACAACGTATTGATGACCTTGTTCCGATAAATCTCGCAATTTTCTGTCTTGGTGAGCGACAGAGCCTGAAACAATAAATCGATGGCCTGCTGGTTTTTCCCTTCTTCTGCCAAAGCGATGGCGTATTCATTCAGCAGCAATACCTTATACGAGGTCTGATTTTTGTCATTCAACGCCAGACCTTCCTTATAATATTCGATGGCTTGCTGCCGGTTGCCTTTGGCAAACTCAATCATTCCATAGATGGCATACACATTTCCCTGATTGTAATACTCATTCTGTTTCATGATGAACTCCGCTTCCTTGATATACGGTAAAGCCTTGTCGTAGTCATGAAGCAGATAGTACATATACGATGTATTTAATGCCCCAATAAAAATAAGATAAGCCGAATTTAAATCATGCCCCATCTCATAAACCTGCAAAGAGTAATCAAGCCCTGCCGGATCTTCCTTCAAAAAATAGATACTGGAAATATTCCCAAGCAAGAGAGCTTCCAGTTCTTTATACTGACACCGGTGCGCCGCTTCTATTCCTTCGAAAAAGTAATGCAGGGCAGAATAATAGTCCTTATGAATATTGCTGGCATACAGTCCCATCCCGTTATACACAGAACACAAGGCAGAATCATTTTTCTCGCTTTCTCCTATCAGCATGGCCTGCCCCAGGTGATTGATAGCCGTACTATCCCCCAACATGAGATACGCCTGTCCCAGTGCGATATGCGCGTACAGAGCACTGAACTTGTAGTCTCTCTTCTCATATCCCAGCTTGAAAAGCTTCTCTCCGTATTCTATAGCCTTCTGGTAATCCGCCTTATGCAAGTAAAGGAAACACAGTTCCTTCAAGGCCCGTACATCTTCAGGATGGCGCTTCAATATCTTTTCCTGCTGCTGAATAGCAGGAAAAATGGTTTCTTGCGCAACAATCTGAACTGACACCCAAATGCACAAGAAAACAATTATGATATGCCTAGCTTCGAATCTCATCCGGTACTCTCTAAATTCAATATGACATTTTCTCAAATTTCCTAACGGCTTTTCTCACATTTTGATGCCATCTAAATCAATCAAAAGTCTTTTTGCTGACTTTAGCCGTTATTCTATGCCATGCAAACTTACGGAAAAACTCTGGAATATACGACGAATTGCAGCAGATTAATGCAACAGGATTTGATAATTAGGGAGTTAGAAGAAAAACGCAGAAGTTGGGCAGACAGTTGAAAACCGTCTTAAAGCAGATTAAAGCAAAAGAACGGTTTCCTAATCATTACCCGATGAAAGTGCAGATTTAACAGTCCCTGTTTCATTTTGCGGCGTTCTGCGCAGCTTTGCTTATCAATAGGTAACTCGTTGATTTATAGTTTTGCAACCAAAAAGAAACGAGTATGGCAAGAAGCACATTCAAGGTGCTGTTCTACGTGAACGGCAGTAAGGAAAAGAACGGAATTGTCCCCATCATGGGACGAGTTACAATCAACGGAACGGTAGCACAGTTCAGCTGCAAACGGACTATCCCGAAAGAGCTTTGGGATGCCAAAGGGAACAAGGCAAAGGGCAAGAGTATGGAAGCGAGGGAAACCAATCTTGTGCTTGACAACATCAAGGCTCAAATCATCAAGCATTACCAGCGTATATCCGACCGTGAAGCGTATGTAACGGCAGAAATGGTACGCAATGCCTATCAGGGATTGGGCGGTGAGTATGAAACATTGCTCGGTGCTTTCGATAAGGAAAATGAAGTGTTCAAGAAGCGTGTCGGAAAAGACAGGGTCAGGGCTACCTATATGGCAAGGGTACGGGCAAGAAACCATGTGGCGGCATTCATCAGGTCACATTACAAGCGGAACGACATCTCCATGCCTGAACTTACGCCCGACTTCATCAAGGAGTTCGCCGTGTTCCTTTCCAACGAAGCCGGACTGCACAACGGTTCGATATGGGAAAACTGCATGTGGCTGAAAGGTGTGGTGATGCGAGCGCATTTCAACGGACATATACCGAGAAATCCGTTTGCCCAGTTCCATATAAGCCCGAACACGAAAGAGCGTGAATATCTGACGGAGAATGAGCTGAAAACATTAATGGAATTTCAGTTCAAAGACCCTAAGAACTCCTATCTCCGTGATATTTTTGTTTTCGCCAGTTTTACCGCCCTGTCATTCGTGGATATAAAGGAATTAAACAATGACCAGATTGTGGAAGTGAACGGTGAGAAATGGATTATTTCCAAACGACACAAGACGGGTGTACCGTTTCAGGTAAAGCTGCTGGATATTCCCTTGCAGATAATCGAGCGTTACAAGGCTTTTCAGGAAAACAATCTTGTATTTCCCAATCTCAACTATTGGTCAATATGCAAGCGTATGGGAAAGATGATAAAGGAATGCGGCATCACCAAGAAAATCAGCTTTCACTGCTCAAGGCATGGGTTTGCGACCCTGGCTCTCAGCAAAGGGATGCCAATCGAGAGCGTCAGCCGTATTTTGGGGCATACGAACATTGAGACCACGCAAATCTATGCGAAGATAACCGTGCAGAAATTGGATAATGACCTCACGATGCTGAGCGACAAACTGAGCAAATCATTCGGAAACGTGAAAATGGCAGGGATATGAAACGGGAAATAATCACAACGGACAGCTATGGTAGAATTACCATACCATCCGATACAGGTAATATATGGATGAATGAAATGGAGCTGGTGGAACTGTTCGGGGTAATCGCCCCGACGCTCCGTGCCGCCATCCGTGCCGTGTACAAGTGTGGAGTTTTGAATCCACTTGAAGCAGAAAAACGTATCAGGCTGCCCAACGGCTATTATGCGGACATGTATGCCCTGCCGATGGTGGTGGCACTCGCTTTCCGCATTGACACGTCAGGTGCCGCAACGGTTCGCAATGCACTGCTGGAAAGATTGTGCCGGCGAAAAAAGGAACAAGTCCTGCTGGTGTCAGTGAATAACAGGATGCCGTATGAATGTTAGCATGAACTTTTAATGTCCAGCCATTTGATGATTAACGGTTTAGTCTGACGTAGTGACGACATGAAGTCATTAAATCCGTAAATCAGTGCGTCAGTCAATCTGTAATTATCTGCAACAACCAATCCCCGAAGACGTGCATATTCCACGACTTCGGGCTTTTTTATCTCCTTTTACCTGAAAGAGCAACCCGTTTATACTGCATTTTCTTTTGGCATGACCTATTTTGCGCCGTTCCGCATAGATTTGCGTATCAAGATTTTACCGACACTTCCGTAGCTTTGCAACCATGTTTAACCCGTTGCCGACAGAATGTAGGCAGCACTAAAACCTGTATCAAGAACATGAAGAAAAAAATCATTTGCGTAGGTACAACTCTCTACAGGATTGTAAATCGGGATTGTCATTATTCACCTATAAGGGGAATAGGACGTTACTACACGGTAAACAAAACACAGCTGGAAAAATTCTGATATTTTGATGAGATGATGAAAGTATATATAAACATAAAGAGAAACAGCAACTTACGTCTTCATCAACCTTTCAACAAGAGAATCGGGCTGATGAAAAGAGGAAGGACATACCGCACTCTCCATCACTTTTCTTTTGGCGAGCGGTTTGATGAAACGATGATGAATGCATATCATTTTGGTTATCAGTATATTATCCTATCACCTCATCAATTCATCGGATTTTCATCCGCCAACAAGTCTATCGAACAAACGGACGGAAGAAAATGCCACTATCCGCAGGCTGGTCGGACATCCGACCTGCTTGCTGTCCGACCAGCCGACAAGGGAAGACGTATCATATCAATGAAAAGAAAAGGTCTGCCTATACCGCTGGTACTCTCACAGGCTTTTGGAAACAAAAAAGCCATAGCTCATTAGGGCGTTTTCTTCACGCAACGCTGACGCTAATGCTAAAAACGCCCCAATGAGCCAGCGGGGTTGCACCCCTCTGGACACCCCCGTTTGCCCCGTGCGGCACGACCGCAGGCGGACGGATACCGACAAACAATTTGTAGAACCAAAAAAACAAGAAACAAACATGGGATACATAAGCATCCAAATCAACAAGGCGAAAGGGTCGGCTGACACGGGCGCATCCGACCACATAGAACGCAAAACAATGCCCAAGAACGCCGACCCCACACGCACCCAACTCAACCGTGAACTGGTGGAGTTCCCCGACGGTGTGGCAGACCGCACCGAAGCGATAAGCCACCGCATCCACACGGCAGGCATCAGACGAAAAATTACTCCCGACCAAGTACGGGCAATCCGCATCGTGCTTTCGGGTTCGCATGAAGATATGGTGAGAGTGCAGGACGAAGGCAGGCTGGGTGAATGGTGCGATGACAACCTGCAATGGCTGCACCGCACATTCGGCAGGGAGAACACCGTTTCGGCAGTGCTGCACATGGACGAACACACGCCGCACATCCATGCAACGGTCGTACCGATAGTGACGGGAGAGCGCAGGAAAGCCAAGAAGAAACAAGCGGACAGCAAACGCACCTACCGCAAGAAAGCCAACGCCGTGCGTTTGTGTGCCGATGACCTCCTGACCCGTGAAAGGCTTGTCGCTTACCACGACAGCTACGCCGCAGCGATGGCGAAGTACGGATTGCAGCGTGGCATACGAGGTTCGGAAGCACGGCACACAACCACCGCCCAATACTACCGTGACCTGAAACGGCAGACGGGAGAGCTTGAAGCCAACGTGCAGCAGTTGCAGACCGAACGCCAACAGGCAAAGCAGGAACTTGACGAAGTCAAAAAAGAAATCAAGTCGGAGAAGCTGGAAGCCGCCAAGACCGAGGCGAAAGCGGCACTCGTGGCAAAAGTAGGTTCTCTTTTGGGTAGCGGCAGACTGAAAGAGTTGGAAGCCGACAACCGAACCTTGCAAGGCGAGGTTGCCGCCCGTGACGAGAGTATCGAATTATTGCAAAAGCAGATGGAGCGGCAGCAGAAGAAACACAGCCGCCAATTGGTGGAACTGCAAGCCAAGTACCGCAGGGAAATGGCAAACAAGGAAGCGGCACACCAAGAGGAAGTGTCATTCCTAAAATCCATTATCCAAAAAGCCAAGAAATGGTTTCCGCTGTTTCAAGAGCTGGTGTATATGGAGAAGTTCTGCCTTAAAGTCGGCTTCAACGAAAGGCAGACTGCCACGCTCATCAGCGGCAAACCGCTGTTCTACGAGGGCGAGCTCTATTCGGAAGAGCACAGGCGGAAGTTCACGACCGAGGAAGCAGGCTTCCAAGTGGTAAAAGACCCGAAAGACAAGTCCAAGCTTGCACTTGCCATCAACGGGCAAGTGATTGGAGAGTGGTTCAAGGAGCAGTTTGGCAGGCTGTTCTCATCCGTTAAAAGGACGGTTGAACCGCTTAGGAGAGGCAAGGGCATGGGATTATAAACAATACCAACGGAAAAATAGCAAGTTTGTGTTTGGGGCAGACCAAAACCGCTTGCTATCCTCAGTTGGTTGAAACGTCATTTTATTTGTGCCCGAATCCTACTCAAACTTGCCTGTGTGATGCCTAAATAGGTGGCGATACTTCCCAACGGCAACCGCTGTAACAAATCAGGCTCTTTCTCCAACAACTCGTGATACCGTTCCGAGGCGACGGCTGACAACATGGAAATCAGCCGTTCCTCGGCAGCAAGCAGTTCCATTTCCGCATAACGCCGTCCCCAATTGGCTATGTGCAAATCCTTCAAGAATAACTCTTTCAGTTTTTTCCTTTCCAATACATATAAGACAGAATTTTCCATCAGCTCCATTATTTCATACCCCGGTTCGTCATTCACATATCCTTTCATGGAAACAATAGTCGCCCCTTCCTTGCCGACCCAAAAGGTAATTTCTTTCCCCTCTACCGAAGTATAGGCGCGGACAATGCCTTTCTTGATGAAAAAGATGTCTTTTTCTATCTTGCCATATTCCAACACTTGGAATCCTTTTGGGTATGAGACTTCCGTCAGGCATTGCCGCAACTTGTCCAAAGACGCATCCGGCATGGCATATCTCTGGTTGATGATTTCCTTTATATCCATAAGTCATTTTGTTGTGGTACAAAATTATAAAATAGCGCACAGAAACAGCTGCTAACGGCTGTTTTTTTGTCAAATGCAAAATCCGTTTTTACCAAATGTAAAAAACGGTTAGAAATTACTTGCTTACTTTTGCACCCGAATTTAATAAATCATAGGTATGAATTGGATAATTTTATTTTTTGCAGGATTGTTTGAGGTAAGCCTTACATTCTGCTTGGGAAAAACGAGAGAGGCATCAGGTATTGGTTTTTATCTGTGGGGAAGCGGTTTCTTGGCTTCCACGGTATTGAGTATGGCATTACTTGCCAAAGCGGTTC
>FR887830.1:1305-3628 GCA_000432735.1 Bacteroides sp. CAG:443 | reverse complement strand
CCTGAGCGACCTGACGCTGTCGGAAAACCAGCGTAATCTGGTCAAGGCACTGGCTGCTACCGGAAAGCCCGTCATCCTTGTATTGAATGAAGGCCGTCCGCGCATCATCAACGACATCGTTCCGCTGGCAAAGGCTGTAGTCGACGTGATGTTACCCAGCAACTACGGTGGCGACGCGCTTGCTAACCTGCTCGCCGGCGATGCCAACTTCAGCGGAAAGCTGCCTTTCACCTATCCTAAATACATCAACTCCCTTGCCAACTACGACTACAAGCCTTGCGAGAACATGGGACAGATGGGTGGAAACTACAACTACGATGCCGTAATGGACGTGCAGTGGGAATTCGGTTTCGGATTGAGTTACACTACCTACAGCTACTCGAACCTGAAAGTCGACAAGCCGTCGTTTACTGCCGACGACGTATTGACGGTGAGTGTTGACGTGACCAACACCGGAAAGGTAGCTGGGAAAGAAAGTGTCCTGCTTTATTCCAAAGATCTGGTTGCAAGCAGCACTCCCGACAATATCCGCCTGCGCAACTTCGAAAAAATCGCACTCAATCCGGGTGAAACCAAGACCGTAACGATGAAGCTGAAGGGAAGTGACCTTGCCTTTGTAGGTTACGACGGCAAGTGGCGCCTGGAAAAAGGTGATTTCAAACTGAAGTGCGGCGACCAGTGGACAGACATCCAGTGCAGTGAAACAAAGGTCTGGGATACACCTAACCGCTAATCTACGAATAAGGAATTTCTTCCAAAAATTCATAAGTCTAGAAAACCTCCCCCGCCTGCCGCAAGAATTAAATTTATTCTACGGCAAAGGCGGGGGATTTTTTGTACAAATTATTTTTTTATTTGTACAAATTTTCAGAAAACATCGAGAGAAATAAAATCAAATACGCCGACCTTTCCCGTTCCAAAGCCTTATATCTTTATTTTATAGACATTATTCATGCTTTTTTGCCCTTCACGCCCTTCACAAAAAGCAATAACGGTGTATTCTAACATCCCCTGATTCCATTTCGATTGTCACATCCTTCTCAAAAAGGAAGCGTACATCTTTCCGAATATCCTATTACTGAACTCTTAAAGAAAAACTCAAATTTTAGTAAAATCATTGTACAAATAAGTTTCACAAGCAATTACATATTGTAAAAATTTAATAGGTAAATCATCTGATTATCCAATATATAGCTATATTTGTGCTTAGATAGGAAAAAAACACTCCTATAAAAATCAAAGAAACCAACGTTATATTTAATCATCTCTTAACCCTTTTTCCATCTATGAAAAAACAAAAGCTTGCAGTGATTATTCTGCTTATCATCAGCATACTGCCGTTAGCTGCACAAAACGAAACCTCCTCCTCGTCGCAAAAGGGAATTCAAAAAATAACATCCACACGGCATCCATTCCTCATGTCGTTTTCCATCGGCCCCAATTTCAATACCGGCGGAAGCGAACATCCGGAATATTTCGGCTCACGTGCAGATGTTGCTACCCAGTTCGACTGGCGGATGTCCGTAGGATTCGCACGCCACTGGAATGCTTATCTGGATATCGGACTGAGTTTTTTCAAAATCCAGACCGATGATTTGACGACCAACATCGCTCAAGCCTTAGGCGATAAATTGTTTCCCGGATTGAGCAGAATAAAACCTTCCGCAAGTATAGGTATCGGTTATACGGCAGAAATGGGCAGATGGCAGTTGATGCCAAGAGTCGGTATAGGACGCATGAGTGCCGGAGGCTCTGAAAAGACTCAAACCATCGAAGAAACAACATACAAACTTGAGATAAGTCGCTCGTCTACATTCCTCAACCCCGGAATAGCGGCAGGTTACCGTACCTCCAATCTGTGCAGTTTTATCTTAGACATCAGTTATCGCTGTCCGCTACAACCTTGTAAAGCGACCTATACCGTCGCAGAACCCGATCTGCCTTCTGTGACAGAAACCATAAACTCCCGCTCATGGGCAAATGATCTCAGCGTTTCTGTGGGCATTCAGTTGCATATGGGATTGGGTAAGAAAAAATAAAGACAAAAATATTCCCCAGCCGGACCACAATCCAGCCGGGGAAAACTATAACCAGAAACCGGAAAGATAATTAAAAGAAGTAACTACTTAATTATCCTTGGTATATTCTTCGATGTCACGAATGGCCTCCTTTGCTTTACGCCGGACACGAATACAATGTAAAATACCTCCGACAGCTCCCAAAACAAAGCCAACACTTCCTCCGTAGCATATCATTTCGCCTCCAACTTTCGGATAACTTTCAAACATAAACCAAACAATCCAGCACAAAGCAAACGGAATGC
>FR887830.1:0-1278 GCA_000432735.1 Bacteroides sp. CAG:443 | reverse complement strand
AAAGAAAACGGAATGCCGAAATAAAGCCACTTCAAATTCAGTTGGTTCATGCGTACCAACGCTTTACTGATATCCAGCAAATTGCCTGCCGATATGCAATCTATACTAACTCCCTTGTGACTATATCGCTGATAAAATCCGGCTATAATTAAAAAGACAGAAGTAAAGACGCAGAAAATCCACGAATATCCCATCAGCAAGAAAAATGTATTACAATAAACAAGCGCAAAGACTATCAAAAAATACATGAACTTCTTCTTCCGGTTGATATAGGAAACCTTGTCCTGTGTAGAATGTCTGATTAACTTCTCACTAACAATTATTTCTTTGGCCAGCTTATCCTTCAGCAACTGAATCTGCTGCTTCATCTCGTCTAACTCAAATTTATCTGTATAATTTTCCATGATAGTACATTTTAATGGTTCGACATTTTTTTCAATTCCTCCTTGATACGATACAAACGTACAGATACGTTCTTGGTAGATATTCCGACAATGGCTCCTATTTCTTCGTAGCTCATGTTTTCCAACCACAACAAAACGATAGCACGATCGAAAGGATTCAACCGGTGAATACGGTCGTAGAGCAGACGAATCTGTCGGGAACTTTCATCCTTATCTTCAAACAGATTGATGTCCATAGTCAGAGGAACAACAGCCCGCCTTTTCTTTTTCCGTTCGCATGAAATACAAGTATTAAAACTCACTTTCCAAATCCATGTATTGACGTTGCTGAGATTCTTGAAAGAATCATATCCCTTCCAAAGATTGATAAGTACTTCCTGAAAGAGATCGCTCACTTCATCGGAATCTTTCGAGAACATAAAACACACTGTATAAATGGTACTTTTATGTTCCTTTATCATTTGCGCAAATGCTGTATCTAATATTTCCATATCGTATGAATTTATTTTTAACCATTAGACGCCTATATTATCACAAAAACTACATAAAAGTAGATACTTTTTAAAGAAGATATAAAAAAACTGTATTTAAGAAAGAATTTGTTCCGAATATCATAGTCCACTTCCAGCAAAGCCTATAACGATATCATTACAATTTATTATATGAAGAAAAAAGAAAAGAATCTGCTCTGTCAAAAAAATAAAACTTTATCGGATAAATATTACAGCTCCATTGAACTCCTCTATCAGACCTTTTACCCTTAGAAACAGAAAAACTACACAAAAAAAATCCCTGTAAAACATTGATTTTACAGGGATTAACTTAAAAATTTGCGGAGAGACAGGCTCTCGAACCTACATATTCAAGAAATATC
>FR887829.1:19684-20627 GCA_000432735.1 Bacteroides sp. CAG:443 | reverse complement strand
CACTCTGCCACCTCTCCAAAACTCCTTTGTAAGAGTACTTCCTTCCGAAAGCGCTGCAAAGGTACGCATTATTTCCAAACCTGCAAATTATTTGCCCCTTTTTTGATTATTTTTTCCTATTATCGTAACTTTGTACCTTGATAACTTATATTAATATAGACTTATATCCAGACAATGATATATCCGCAGAACTTTGAACAGAAAATAGGATTCGACCAAATTCGTCAACTCTTGAAAATAAAATGTCTCAGCACGCTGGGAGAAGAAAGAGTGGATCAAATGGACTTTTCCGACGATTATAACGAAATCAATCGACGACTGGAACAAGTAACGGAATTTGTCCGCATCACGCAGGAAGAAGATGATTTTCCCAATCAGTATTTTTTCGATGTCCGCCCGTCACTCAAACGCATACGTGTGGAAGGCATGTATATGGACGAACAGGAATTGTTCGACCTGCGCCGTTCGCTTGAAACGATACGCGACATTGTACGCTTTCTACAACAAACAGACGATGAGGAAGATACTGACAACGATGAAACTCACTCCCCCTACCCAGCTTTGCACGAACTTGCCGGAGATATCATGGTATTTCCTCAACTCATCACACGCATCAATAATATTCTCGATAAATTCGGAAAAGTAAAAGACAATGCTTCTTCCGAACTTTTGCGCATCCGACGGGAACTGGCGTCAACGACGGGAAGCATATCCCGAAGCTTGAATAATATTCTGCGGGCGGCTCAATCGGAAGGTTATGTCGATAAAGATGTAACTCCAACCATGCGCGACGGACGACTCGTGATACCTGTAGCTCCCGGCATGAAGAGAAAGATACGAGGTATCGTACACGATGAATCGGCTACCGGAAAGACTGTATTTATAGAACCGGCCGAAGTAGTAGAAGCGAACAACCGCATCCGTGAACTGGAAGGTGAAGAGC
>FR887829.1:15151-19646 GCA_000432735.1 Bacteroides sp. CAG:443 | reverse complement strand
CGTCGTGAAATCATTCGGATACTTACTGAATTTTCGGCTACGGTACGTCCACAAGTTCCGGCCATCCTACAATCTTACGAGTTCCTTGCCGAAATAGACTTTATCCGAGCCAAAGCACTGTTGGGTATCGACTTCAAGGCAATCAAGCCTTCATTCGAGAACCGACAGGTTATTGACTGGTTCGAAGCGGTGCACCCGCTGCTTCAAATGTCCCTGGCTAAACACAATAAAAAGGTAGTACCACTCGATATAGAACTGAATACCGGACAACGGATCTTGTTGATTTCCGGACCTAATGCCGGTGGAAAGTCTGTTTGTCTGAAAACCGTCGGACTATTACAGTATATGCTTCAGTGTGGTATGCTGGTGTCTATGCACGAACGCAGTCACGCCGGAATCTTCAGCAGCATCTTCATCGATATAGGCGATGAACAAAGTATAGAAGACGACTTGAGTACATATTCTTCACACCTGACAAATATGAAGAATATGATGAAGTACTGCAATGAGAAAAGCCTGATACTGATCGATGAGTTCGGAGGAGGTACAGAACCGCAAATCGGTGGAGCCATTGCAGAAGCCGTACTGAAACGCTTCAATGCAAAAAAGACTTTTGGAGTAATTACTACTCATTATCAGAATCTGAAACACTTTGCCGAAGATCATGAAGGAGTAGTAAACGGTGCCATGTTGTACGACCGCCATGAAATGCGTGCACTTTTCCAGTTGCAGATTGGTAATCCGGGAAGTTCATTCGCCGTAGAGATTGCACGCAAAATCGGACTTCCGGAAGAAGTCATTGCCGATGCTTCGGAAATCGTGGGAAGTGAATACATACAGAGCGACAAGTACCTGCAAGATATCGTACGCGACAAGCGCTATTGGGAAACCAAACGCCAGAATATCCGCAAGCGGGAAAAAATAATGGAAGAAACCATCGCCCGCTATGAAAAAGAGCTGGAAGAACTGGATAAGAGCCGGAAGGAAATCTTGAAAAAGGCACGAGAAGATGCAGAACAACTGCTGCAAGAATCGAATGCCAAGATCGAAAATACCATCCGTACCATCAAGGAAGCACAGGCAGAGAAAGAACGTACCCGCACAGCACGTCAGGAACTGACCGACTTCCGCCAGCAAATAGAAGATGAGAACAAAGCGGCGATGGAAGAAAAGATCGCACGCAAGATGGAGAAATTACGCGAAAAGCAAGAGCGCAAGAAAGATAAAAAGAGCAAACAAGCGAGTCAGCCGGCAGTCCAGCCTGTACCTAAAGTCATTCCTCTCCAAGCAGGCGACTATGTACGAATCAAAGGACAGACCAGCGTGGGACAAATCATAGAGATTAATGGGAAGAATGCCGTAGTTATGTTCGGACTGATGAAAACCAATGTGAAAGCAGATCGGCTGGAACGCACCGATGCTCCCAAGCAGACTCTCAATACGGCGAAGGCAACTTTTGTCAGCAGTGAAACGCAGGATCGCATGTACGAAAAGAAGCTGAACTTCAAGCAAGATATCGATGTGCGAGGCATGAGAGGTGACGAAGCCATTCAAGCCGTAACTTATTTCATTGATGATGCCATACTTGTCGGGGTAAGCCGTGTACGTATCCTGCATGGAACCGGAACAGGTATTCTTCGCACACTTATACGCCAATATCTCGCTACCGTGCCGGGAGTAGCACACTTCCAGGATGAACATGTACAATTTGGAGGAGCAGGCATAACGGTAGTCGATTTAAAATAAAAAAAGTATCTTTGTATAAAGTATCTTTGTATTATGAAATCAATTAAAGAATTATACCGCATTGGTACGGGTCCCTCCAGCAGTCATACGATGGGACCGAGAAAAGCAGCCGAACAGTTCCTTGCCCGCCATCCGGAGGCATCGTCTTTTCAAGTTACACTTTACGGAAGCCTTGCCGCTACCGGTAAAGGACACATGACTGATGTTGCTATCTTGGACGTACTTCAGCCTCATGCTCCCGTAGAGATATTGTGGAAACCTCATGTATTCTTTCCTTTTCACCCCAACGGAATGACATTCAAGTCGTTCGACAAGAATAACAAAAAGACCGAAGAGTGGACTGTCTTCAGCGTAGGCGGTGGTGCCCTTGCCGAAGAAGGACAAGACAAGAATGCAACTCCTGAAGTATATGATATGAATACCATGAACCAGATACTTTACTGGTGCGAGCATACCGGACGAAGCTACTGGGAATATGTAGAACAGTGTGAAGGTCCCGATATATGGAAATATCTTGCCGAAGTGTGGGAAACCATGAAGGAAGCCATTCATCGCGGACTGGATGCAGAGGGAGTACTGCCCGGCCCTTTGAACCTGCGACGAAAAGCATCTTCTTACTATATCCGTGCCAAGGGATTTAAGGATTCCCTGCGTTCACGCGGACTGGTTTTTGCTTACGCTCTTGCCGTAAGCGAAGAAAACGCATCAGGTGGAAAAATCGTAACCGCACCAACCTGTGGGGCTTGCGGAGTAGTGCCGGCTGTATTGTACCATTTGCAGAAGAGCCGGGAATTCAGTGATGCACGTATCCTCAGAGCACTGGCAACTGCCGGTCTTGTGGGCAACATCGTCAAGCACAATGCTTCCATCTCAGGAGCCGAAGCAGGTTGCCAAGCAGAAGTGGGAGTAGCTTGCTCCATGGCCTCTGCAGCAGCAAGCCAGCTATTCGGAGGCAGTCCGGCACAAATAGAATATGCCGCCGAAATGGGTCTGGAACATCACTTGGGAATGACATGCGACCCCGTATGCGGACTGGTACAAATACCTTGTATCGAACGTAATGCGTATGCCGCAGCCCGTGCTCTTGATGCCAATATTTACTCAGCCTTTACCGACGGACATCATCGTGTATCGTTCGATAAGGTCGTAGAAGTAATGAAACAAACCGGGCACGACCTGCCTTCTCTTTATAAAGAAACTAGTGAAGGTGGCTTGGCCAAGAACTATCAACCCATGGACTAAAAGCCTATTTTTCAATTTTGCCAGAGCCTCTTCTGGAATGCACAATCGTAACCATTCCAAAGACAGCCCTGGCAAAATTATGTCATTGAAACGCTTATTCGAAAGACTCTCAGTCTGATAACCCTATATTAAAATGAAATCATACAACGTTTATCTATTCGACTTCGACTATACTCTTGCCGACTCTTCCCGGGGAATTGTTATGTGCTACCGAAATGTGCTGGAACGCCATCACCATACAGGAATTACCGATGAAACCATTAAACGGACAATTGGCAAAACCTTACAGGAATCTTTCTCCATCATGACCGGCATAACCGATGCCGACACATTGGAAATGTACCGGAAAGAATACGTTAAAGAAGCAGATACCCACATGACAGCCAACACGTTCCTCTTTCCAGAAACGATAGAGGTACTCACACGTCTGAAAACAAATGGAGCCAAATTGGGCATTATCTCCACGAAATACCGCTACCGTATCATGGAACTATTGGGGAAGAAGCTGCCCGAAAACTTTCTGGATATCATCGTCGGCGGCGAAGACGTACAACATCCCAAACCCGCACCAGAAGGAGTTCTGTTTGCCATCGGACACTTAGGCTGCCGGAAAGAAGATGTGTTGTATGTAGGCGACAGCACCGTAGATGCCGAAACCGCACAAGCTGCTCAGGTTGACTTTGCCGGAGTACTGCATGGAGCCACTACATACTATGAACTTGCGGCCTATCCACATGTAGCAATCATGAAAACCCTTGCCGAACTCTAAAAAATATACATATTTTCTCTCTAAACAGTTGGTTATATGAACAAAAAGCAGTACCTTTGCGTCCGATTTTAGTCCGTGGAGGTAGAAAAGTAACCGGATGAGAACGGTTCACCTTGCGGAAGAAACCCGTTTAATATATATTTAAAATGTACGTAATTGTAGAAATTAACGGTCAGCAGTTCAAAGCTGAAGAAGGCAAAAAGCTGTTCGTTCATCACATGCAGAATGCTGAAAACGGTGCAACTGTTGAATTTGACAAAGTTTTGTTGGTAGACAACAACGGTACTGTTACTGTAGGTGCTCCTACTGTAGAAGGTGCAAAAGTGGTATGCGAAGTAGTTTCTCACTTGGTAAAAGGTGACAAAGTATTGGTATTCCACAAAAAGAGAAGAAAAGGTTACAGAAAACTGAACGGTCACCGTCAGCAGTTTACTGAATTGACTATCAAACAAGTTATTGCTTAATCATTAAAAACGTAGAAAGAAATGGCACATAAGAAAGGTGTAGGTAGTTCTAAGAACGGCCGTGAGTCAGCTAGTAAGAGATTAGGCGTAAAGATATTCGGTGGTTCAGCTTGCAAGGCTGGTAACATCATTGTTCGTCAAAGAGGAACAGTTCACAACCCGGGTGAAAACGTTGGTATGGGTAGTGATCACACTCTTTACGCATTGGTAGACGGTACAGTATGTTTCAAGAAAGGTCGCGAAGACAAGAGCTTCGTATCTGTTATTCCTGCTG
>FR887829.1:6971-15122 GCA_000432735.1 Bacteroides sp. CAG:443 | reverse complement strand
TTATTCCTGCTGAAGCATAACTTTATACCACAAAAAGAAATTAAAAGAAGGTATCCTCGCAAGAAGATACCTTCTTTTTTATTGCCTTCTTTTCAAGAAAGCCGAAAACAAAAGAATCGGGCGAAACCACTTTCTTCAAGTAGGCTTCGCCCGATTTATAAAAACAAATAATCTTACTATTATTCAGCAGCCTTTTCCTCAGCAACTTCTTCAGCGGCAGGAGCTTCTTCTACAAAATCACTCTCTCCGCTTGAGATAAGCAAATTGTACCACTGAATCAATTTTTTGATATCACTGGTATGTACACGGTCGCGGTCATATTCCGGCAACACTTCAGCCATGAAAGCGTGCAATTCTTCTACAGATGCTTTCTTATAATCCAAAGAAGCCACCTTACCACCTTCTTTTTTCTTTACAGAATCAAGAACCGTAGCCAAAGGTACTTCATCATCATTTGTGTACATGGCGATATCACCCAGTGAAATCACCTTATCGCTGGCATAGATAGGCATTCTTTTCTTATTATCGACAGCTTCTACAATCAGCATATTTTTAGCCTGAGAAATCAGTTTATACAATCCCGGTTTGCCTGAGATAGCTAAAATAGTTTTCAACATACGATTTTATTATTTTTAGTTATTATATTAAACAAAAATACAACTCATAGGTGACATACACAAACATCTTGCCCACCTTTTCTATTTTTTAAGGCTTTCAGCAATGCATCCAACTGAGGAGATAACGCTCTACCGTCGTTTACGATTACAAAATCGGCACGGTCACGCTTCAGTTCCTCATTCATCTGCGAAGAAATCCGACTTTTGACCTGCTCTTCCGTAGCACAATCGCGCTCCATTGCCCGCCGTATCCGAACCTCCAGAGGTGCATACACGGCAACTACATAATCGACTACATCATCGAATCCCGACTCATACAAAATAGCACTTTCCAAGGCTACAACTTCGTGCTCTGCACAAGATGCTGCCCAACGAAGGAAATCTCGCTTCACACACGGATGCACTATAGAGTTGATACGGGAAGCATGCTCGTCGCTCGCGAACAGATAATCTGCCAGCAGCGGTTTGTTAAGTTTCTCATCAACATAGACTCTTTCTCCCAACAAGCCAATCAAGCCTGCCCGGATATCCGCATCGGAAAGCATCAGACGCTTGGCCTCCGTATCTGTATCATATACAGGCAAGCCCCTTTGTGCCAGCAACCGTGCCACATACGACTTTCCGCTTCCGATTCCTCCAGTAATTCCCAGTCTGATCATAACCCTCAATCTTCTTCTATAGTCTGCTGTTCAATCAAGAAATCGACAGAGGAAGGATTCACCCTCACATGACTTATAAAATCGGGAGCCCCTTTTACAACCAAAGGTAACTTATCACCTTTCGACTTCAAGACATCTTCATAAGTTACTCCGATAAAAAAATCATCCGATGAAACATCCTTAAAGTGTCTCAACCCCACCTGAAAAGTCACCTGAACCTTGGAAGGGAATGTACGAAGCACTTTTCCTGCCGGGAAATTAATACCTACAACCGGAACATCCACAGTCTTTTCCGAATACATATCAACATATACCGACAGATCATTGTATGCAGGAATGAACTTCACTCCTTTCAGCTTGCCCATACTCACCCGCTTTTTCAGCGTATCGGAAACGTTTTCCCAATACAGTTTTTCCGTATAAGCAGCCTTCAAGGTATCCAGTATTTCCTGCGGAGCATAAGCCATAACAGAATCCGGACTAAAACTTATCCGCGAAATATAATACTGGCGGGCAGCCTGAACAGTTCCAACAAGTCGTACAGGAACCTTCTTAGCCTTTGCCTGCGTATAAATAAAGTCGAGTGTATCGGGACGGATAGACAATACTTTCGTCGAAACATTCAATTGTGCCGCAACCTTCTTGGTTAATTCGGCAGACGATATGCACACATGCGTTCCCTCATCCTTATAATCATTGAAATCGAAAGAGATAGGGAAAAACGTCCTGCCCAGCATATAATTCAGCAAAACAGTTCCCCTGTCTTCCACCCGTATACGCACATCGTCCGGAAAATCGGAGGTAAGCACAACTTCCTTCGGGACATTTTTCAGGCGTACCGGCACCTTGAATTCCGTCTGATAAGACTCATCCAGCGTCTGCAACATCCAGAAGCAGAATGAAATCAGCACAAAAAACAAGAAGATCAGACATTCCCTGAACTTATCGCTAAGCAGGAATGTTCTGATCTTCCGTAATCCCAGTCTATAATATCTCTTTATGTTCTTTACATCGAACATAGTGACTTATACTTTTATTCTTTATTTAGTCTGAGTAGCCTGAGCATCTGCATAGATAGAATTCTTGTCTACCTTGATTTTTACTCCAGATGCAATTTCCACGATAACGGCATTATCTTCTATTTCCTTTATCTTTCCATAGATACCACCGGCAGTAATAACCGACTGACCTACTTCCAGATTCTTACGGAAGTTTGCTATTTCCTTCTGTTTCTTGTTCTGAGGACGAATCATAAAGAAATACATAATGGCAAAGATAGCCACCATCATAATCAGGAAAGAGTAGTCACCTCCTCCGGCCTGCTGCAAAAATACAGTTAACAAATTCATAAATTCTTCTTAGTTTGATTAATATTAGACGAACAAATATATTAATTTTTCGTCAACTTATTTTCCTTTTTCAATTGATTAACTATTCCGTCCAAGGTTCCGTTGATAAATCCACCACTTTTCGGTGTACTATACAACTTGGCAATTTCCACGTATTCGTTCAGCGATACGTTTATCGGAATATTCGGGAAACTCAGGATTTCGGCGAGCGCAATCTGCATGATGATGACATCCATGACAGCCACACGGTCCAGATCCCAGTTTTTTGAGTTCTCACTGATCAGATGACGATAGTAATCGGCATTCAGGATAGAACGACGGAACAAGCGGCGTGCGAAATCCTGATCTTCTTCATCCTTGAATTCCGGAAGCAACTCCTGTTTGTCACCATTCTTAGGATCGAAACGCTTGATGGTTTTCAAGACAAAAGTATCCACGATTTCCTTATCATCGTTCCAGTACAAGCTCTGGTCTTCCAGAACCTCATCAAGAGCCGTATTATTGAATATGATGCGCTTGTAAATCTTTCTCCACAGTTCACGATCGTCTTCGTAGGATGAAGTTTCGCTTGCCATATACTCCTTATATATATCACTCTGCATAATCTGCTCGCACAGATTCTTGATGAAGTCACCTTCGTTCTCCCATGTTTTCTTCTGGGTGCTGGCAAATTCATTCAACTGCTTGTTTACCTCCAGCTGAGCGATAAAACGATTGTCCACGAATTTTGTGTTTGGATTCAAATCCTCCTTGGTAGGAGCCAGTTTGTGTTTAGCCGCATCCAACCGCTTGTTGGCATAGCGTGTAACCTCTACCATGAGAAGCAGGAGATAGTTATACAAATCGTACGCTTTGGATAAACTGAAGAACAACTCCTTTTCCGCAGTATCCAAATTTTTTCCACCGTTCTGATAATAAGCGTAGATAATCTGAACTATCTTAAGACGAATAAGAACTCTGTTAATCATACTATATTTTTAATATAATTTCGAGTTGCAAAAATAGTTATTTTCCAACATACAAAACAAATCTAAGGCGTTTTTTTATACAAAAATATTATTCACACAGATTTTTGAGAGCAGTTCTTTGTATTTTTCAAAAAAATCATCAAATTTGAAGCGGTTTTTAATACATTACTTATGGAAGATTTGAAAAGGAATACAGCAACAGACGTAGACAAGGAAATTGTGTTTTCCAAGGCCATTAAGGCAGGAAAACGTATTTACTATCTGGACGTAAAGAAAAACAGAAAGGGAGAAATGTTTCTTGCCATTACAGAGAGCAAGAAGGTAGTTTCCGGTGAAGGAGGAAATGCGCCACAGGTCAGCTTCGAAAAGCATAAGATATTCCTATATAAGGAGGACTTCGAAAAGTTCATGACCGGACTTCAGGAAACCATACAGTACATCGAAAGCGAACAGGGACCGGCAAACATCGAACACTCAGCAGAAGAAGACGGTTCTCATTTTGCCGACAACACTGATTCTCCGCTAAAACCGGATGAAATAAAAATAGACATTGATTTTTAAATTCCGCACACACAAGTGTACGGTACAAAGCTATATCAAAATAGAACATTCCAGCAGTTCTATCCTGATATAGCTTTTTTTAATGCAATTATGCCTTTCGGTGGCACACTGTACCGTTTGCCTGGAAGGTAGGCATGACAAGCACTTCGGCTATCTGTACATGTGCCGGAGCCGAAGCTGCATAATAAACTACTTCGGCTATATCATCGCCCGTTAACGGACGGATTCCTTTATATACCGCATCGGCCTTTTCCTTATCTCCTCTGAAACGAACGACAGAAAAGTTCGTTTCCACCAGTCCCGGTTTGATATTTGTCACACGCAAAGGAGTATCTACCAAGTCAATACGCAGTCCGTCGGACAAAGCCTTGACAGCCGCTTTGGTAGCGCAATACACGCTTCCTCCCGCGTAGGCAGCATCGCCTGCTACCGAACCTATATTAATAATGTGTCCACACTGACGTTCTACCATGCCCGGAACCACCATGCGCGTCATGGCAAGCAGACCTTTTATATTGGTGTCAATCACCACATCCCATTCGTCGAGCGAACCTTCCTGTTCCTTGTCGAGCCCGATCACCAGTCCGGCATTGTTTATCAGTACGTCGATGTTTCTCCACTTTCCTTGAAGTGAATCGAGTGCCTGCTTCATCGCCTCACGGTCGCGCACATCGAAGGGCAAGGTCAGCACTTCACATCCCTGTGCCGTAAGTTCCTGTTTCAGCTTTTCCAGCTTTTCCACGTTACGGCCGTTCAATATCAGGTTACTGCCCATTGAGCCGAACTTGCGGGCACACCCCTCTCCAATGCCACTGGTGGCACCTGTAATCAGTATTGTCTTTCCTTTCATGATTGATAACATATAAAAAATTCCATCACCTGCAAAGTTATAAAAGTTATCGGTGCGATGGCATAAAACAACTCATTTCCCCAAACAGACCGACAGATAAATTTCCGGCTTTCCGCATGTCTTCCAGAAAACGTCGGGACGTTTTTTTATTTTTTGTACAAAACATTTTTTCTTTTGTACAAATTTTCCTGATATATCAGCAGACATTCCCCCAGTCCTGCCCATCTTCTCTCCCCAAGTTCCGCCCCTATTCCATTCAAAATGACAAAAAAAGCGCAACAACATTTTGTGAACTCAAAGATAATCACTACCTTTGCACCGCTTTTTTAAGCTCATCGTGTGATATACCACATCGTGTGATGGCGAATTAAGCAACAAAAACAACTTAATTTAGAGTAACACAAAAATTTTTCAAAAAAATGAAATCAATTGAAATTAAAGGTTCTTTGAGAACTGAAACAGGTAAGAAAGCTACTCATAGCTTGCGTCAGAACAATGGTGTTCCTTGCGTATTGTACGGAATGCAGAAAGACGAAAACGGAAACCCGGTTGCAACTCACTTCACTGTAACTGTTGACGGTTTGCGTAAGTTGGTATACACACCGCATATCTACGTAGTAGACTTGAACATCGACGGTAAGGTAGTAAACGCTATCATGAAAGATATCCAGTTCCACCCTGTAACAGACGCTATCCTGCACGTTGACTTCCTGCAGATCAACGAAGAAAACCCGATCGTAATGGAAGTTCCTGTACAGTTGGAAGGTTTGGCAGAAGGTGTGAAAGCCGGTGGTAAATTGGCTCTTCAGATCCGTAAGCTGAAAGTGAAAGCTCTTTACAACGTAATTCCTGAACGTCTGGTTGTAAATGTAACTAACTTGGGTCTGGGTAAAACTATCAAAGTTGGCGACCTGAACTTCGAAGGTCTGACTTTGCTGAACGCAAAAGAAGCTGTTGTTTGTGCTGTTAAATTGACTCGTGCCGCTCGTGGTGCTCAGGCTGCTGCTGGTAAATAATCTTATTTAACAACCTGACAACAACAAAAATCCCTTTCAATGAAATACTTGATTGTAGGGCTGGGAAACATTGGTGCCGAATACCATGAAACCCGCCACAACATAGGATTTATGGTATTGGACGCCCTTGCTAAGGCGTCCAATATTGTTTTCAAGGACGGACGATACGGAGCTACTGCTACACTTTCGCTCAAAGGTCAGCAACTGATCCTGCTAAAACCATCTACTTACATGAATCTGAGCGGCAACGCCGTACGGTACTGGATGCAGCAGGAAAAGATTCCGTTGGAAAACGTGCTGATAGTAGTCGACGATCTGGCTCTTCCATTCGGAAGCCTGCGTCTGAAAGGCAAAGGTAGTGATGCCGGACACAACGGCCTGAAACATATCGCTGCCACACTGGGTACCCAAAATTATGCCCGTCTGCGCTTCGGTATCGGGAATGATTTTCCCAAAGGAGGGCAGATTGACTATGTGCTGGGAAAATTCAGTGATGAAGACTGGCAACAGATGCCCGAACGACTAGAAACGGCTGGCGAAATCATCAAGAGCTTCTGTCTTGCCGGACTGAGCAATACCATGAATCAGTTTAACAATAAATAAAACAAACAACACATGGCTGAAGCAAGAATTGACAAATGGATGTGGGCTGCCCGCATATTCAAGACTCGCACCATTGCTGCCGAGGCTTGCAAGAAAGGCAGAATATGTATCAATGGCGCACAGGCTAAGCCTGCACGTATGATAAAGCCAGGCGACGTAATTCAGGTGAAGAAACCACCTATCACTTACTCGTTCAAGGTACTGCAAGCCATAGAAAAGCGTGTAGGAGCCAAGCTGGTTCCTGAAATAATGGAAAACGTCACGACTCCCGACCAGTATGAATTGCTGGAGATGAGCAAAATCAGCGGTTTCGTAAACCGTGCCAAAGGAACGGGACGTCCGACGAAGAAAGACCGGCGAGACTTGGATGAATTCTTCACTCCGGAATATCTCGACGACTTTGACTTCGATTTCGACGACAACGACGAAGAAGAAGAATAAAAAAACCGGGTATGAATTGCAGGAAATGTTCCGTAATCCATACCCGGTTCTTGTTTATATCTACGATTACAAGTTTGCTTTGATGGCATCAATCAGCTCTTGATATTCAGCATCACTCAGATAGACCTTGCCCGGATTCATCTGGAAAGTTCCTCCATAGTCGGGACCATCTACATACTTCGGAGCCAGATGAAAGTGCAAATGCGAAAGCTTATCGCTATATGCTCCGTAATTTATCTTCTCCGGATGGAACGCTTTGTCCATCGCACGGGTTACACGTACCACATCGGCCATAAACGCATTACGCTCTTCATCACTCAGTTCATTCAGGTCGTTCACATGATCTTTGTAAGCTACCAGACAACGTCCTCTATAAGTTTGTTCCTTAAACAAAAAGACACGCGAAACGCTCAACTGAGCTATTTCAATCATCAGGTTGTGCAAGGTTTCGTTGTTCTGGCAATACAGACATTCTTTCGGATCACTCTTCATAATTGTGTTCATTAAAATATTAATACTATAGTTTTGTCTAATAACTGTATGTAAACAGTTTGTTCAAATCATTTTCTTCGCCTACGACCCATACCACATCGTTTTCTTTAAACGGAGCATGTACCTGAGGGGTACGCAAGACATCTTCGCCGGCTGATTCCACACCGACTACCAGACAATGGTATTTGTCGCGTATGCCACATTCTGCAATGCTGTATCCGATAAACGGTGAATTTTTTCCGACCACGAACTGTTTCAGTTTCATCTCGTGCTTTTCAAAATCTTCATCGTCGTAAGTATGCGTAGCTTTTTCCGCCACTTCCGCAAAGGCCGATAACTGCTCATCGGTACCGATAACCTGAAGCGTATCATTCGGGAATATGCAGGTATCGCCAGTCGGTATGTTCACCCGGTGCTTTCCCCGGATGATAGAGGCTACATGTACATCGTATTTCTTGCCGAGATCGAGTTCTTTCAAGCTCTTGCCCGCCCACGATGACTCTTCCGGAACCTGAAAATCACTCAGGTGAAGATCACGATCGAGCAAACGTCCTGCGTACTCGGGTTGTTTTTCTCCCAAATATTCCTGCTGAAT
>FR887829.1:0-6943 GCA_000432735.1 Bacteroides sp. CAG:443 | reverse complement strand
TCCTGCTGAATTTCCTTCGAGCGTAAATTGTGGACGAAGGTACGTTCCAGCACAATAGACTGTTTTTTGAGGAAACGCGAAAAGATCATGCCGCATACCAGAAGAATGGCAATTCCTACCATCAACGCTGCCGAAGCCCGGAACAGGTTTTCGATGATGAAAACAACAAAACCAATCGCAATGACGATACGCAGCAGAATCAATGAAATCAGCGGTGCATGGTTAAAGCGGCTGTCCGACCACAAAGACTTGAACTCGACCGAACGGTTTTTCTTCATGATCAGTGCACGCAGGAAAGGAGCAATAGCCGCTATGGTCAGGACTCCTCCCAGTATCTTTCCCCACAAATCGCCCAGCATGCCCGTAATCAGAGGCACAATGAAATGCAGGAACAAGGCAGTCACTGCAACCGAAAGTACAGAATAAATCAAGACGATACGAATAATGGCAGTCACCAGTTTCTTCCAGTTGTTGCTATGGTTTACTACCGATGCACCCGAAGAATAGCGGTCCAGCAAACGACGCCAGCGAACCGGTATATACTTGTCTATCACCTGATAGGCCGGTACGGCAAGACGAATCATATAAGGAGTCAGGAAAGTGGTGATAACCGAAACAGCTACTACGATGGGATACAGGAAATGACTGGTTACCTTCAGGCTGACACCCAGTGAAGCGATGATGAAGGCAAACTCACCTATCTGCGTCAAGCTGAAGCCACACTGCATGGCTGTCTTGAGTGGCTGTCCNNNAAACCCACACTTAATGGCTGTTTTGAGTGGCTGTCCGGAAAGCAGGACACCTGCCGTACCGAAAATGGTCTGTCCCAGAATGACGGCTACCACAATAACCAGAATCTGCACTTTATATTCTACAATCATCGAGGGGTCTACCATCATACCTACGGAAACGAAGAAGATGGCTCCAAACAAATCCTTTACAGGAGCCACCAGTTTTTCGATGTGTTCCGACTCGACGGTTTCCGACAAGATAGAACCCATGATGAATGCTCCGAAGGCTGGAGAGAATCCTACCAGCGATGCGATATATACCATTCCGAAGCACAATGCCAGCGAAACGATGAGCAGCGTTTCGTCGCTCATCAGCTTACGTACTCGCTTCAAGAGAAGAGGAATACCATAAATACCTACCACAAACCAGAGTATCAGGAAGAATACCAGCTTCAGTATGCTGTATACCATTTCTCCGCCCTCGAAATTCTTGCTAACTGCCATGGTAGAAAGCATCACCATCAGCACAATAGCCAGAATATCTTCCAGAATCAGGATGCTCAGTACCAGTCCCGCAAAGCGTTGCTGACGGAGTCCCATATCATCGAAAGCCTTATAGATAATGGTCGTAGACGACATGGCAAGCATACCACCCAGGTAAATGCAGTCCATCTGTCCCCAGCCGAACGTCCATCCCACAAAGATACCAACCAGTATCATACAGAAAATAATGGTACATGCCGAAATGACAGCAGGTCCCCCAATCTTCATCAACTTCTTCAGGCTGAACTCCAGTCCAAGAGCAAACAAGAGGAAGATTACACCTATCTCCGACCAGATATGAATACTGGCAGAATCGACTACCGAAGGAGTAAACTTAAAATGCGGGGTGCAGATAAAGCCGGCAACAATATACCCCAGTACCAACGGTTGCTTCAGCTTCTTAAAGATAAGTGTCATGATACCGGCACATATCAGAATCAGTGCCAGGTCACTTATTAATGGAGTTAATTGGGACATTTGTAATTACATATTATAATTGTTGCCGCAAAAATAAGTAATAATTTTAAAGTTGCGTCGCCCAAAGACAAGTTATTTCCTTTCAGACAACAAAACCTGCCAAAAAGATTTTTCCAAGAATGTGAAGGGTGTGAAGCGTATAAATAGCGAATTGAATCTATAGACAACTGCTATATGCATATTTTTGACTAACTTTGCCCGACAATAACCATAAAATTATCAGGAAGAAAACATGATAGTCTGTATAGCCGAAAAGCCCAGTGTGGCACGCGACATAGCCGAAGTATTAGGCGCACGAAACCGGAAAGAAGGATATATCGAAGGGAACGGATACCAAGTAACCTGGACCTTCGGGCATCTCTGTACCTTGAAGGAGCCGCATGAATATACTCCGGCATGGAAGTCATGGAGCCTGAGCAGCCTGCCGATGCTTCCTCCCCGCTTCGGCATCAAGCTGATAAACGATCCGGGTATCGAAAAGCAGTTTCACATCATAGAGGGACTGATGCAGCAGGCCGATGAAATCATCAACTGCGGTGATGCGGGCCAGGAAGGAGAGCTGATTCAGCGGTGGGTAATGCAGAAAGCCGGGGCACGCTGCCCGGTCAAGCGTCTGTGGATTTCATCGCTGACCGAAGAGGCTATCCGCGAAGGGTTCGCCAACCTGAAAGAGCAGTCGGAGTTTCAGCCGCTGTACGAGGCGGGACTGAGCCGTGCCATAGGCGACTGGTTACTGGGAATGAACGCTACCCGTTTGTACACATTGAAGTACGGACAGAACCGTCAGGTACTTTCCATCGGAAGAGTGCAGACTCCTACGCTTGCCCTGATCGTAAAGCGTCAGCAGGAAATAGAGAACTTCAAGCCCGAACCATACTGGGAACTGAAAACAGTATATCGGGAAACAACCTTCAACTCAACCAAGGGTAAATTCTCGTCGAAGGAAGAAGGTGAGAAATTCCTAGAAACCGTCCGCAATTCCGACTTCACCGTTACCGATGTTTCGGCCAAGAAAGGAACGGAAGCTCCTCCCCGACTGTTCGACCTGACATCGTTGCAGGTGGAATGCAACAAGAAGTTCAGCTACTCAGCCGACATGACCTTGCAGCTTATCCAGTCGCTTTACGAAAAGAAAGTGGCTACCTATCCGCGTGTAGATACTACCTTTCTGAGTGATGATATTTATCCCAAATGTCCGAACATCCTTGCCGGACTGAAAGATTATGCAGGTTTCACAGCTCCGCTGGCCGGAAAGAAGTTACTGAAATCGAAAAAGGTATTCGATAACTCGAAGGTGACCGACCACCATGCCATTATCCCGACCGGTGTACAGCCGCAGGGACTGACCGATATGGAGAAGCGGGTATTCGACTTGATAGCACGCCGTTTCATCGCAGTCTTTTATCCGGACTGCAAATTCTCCACGACTACAGTATTGGGAGAGGTCGACAAAGTGGAATTCAAGGCAACCGGCAAGCAGATTCTGGAGCCGGGCTGGAGAGTAATCTTTGCCAAAGAACAGCAGGAAGAGCCTAAGGAAGGTGAAGAAGAACGTGTTCTGCCGCTCTTTACCGTAGGCGAAAGCGGACCGCATATACCCGATCTGACCGAGAAATGGACACAGCCTCCCAAGCCTTACACCGAAGCGACTTTGCTTCGTGCCATGGAAACAGCCGGAAAACTGGTAGATAACGACGAACTGCGTGATGCATTGAAAGAAAACGGTATCGGTCGCCCGTCTACCCGTGCAGCCATTATCGAAACACTTTTCAAGCGTCACTATATCCGCAAGGAAAGAAAGAATCTGATTGCTACCCCGACGGGAGTGGAGCTGATACAGCTTATTCATGAAGAACTGCTGAAATCGGCAGAGCTGACCGGTATCTGGGAAAAGAAACTACGCGAGATAGAACGACGCAGTTACGATGCTGCTACGTTTCTTGCCGAACTGAAACAAATGGTAACCGAAATTGTATACAGTGTGCTCCGCGACAATACAAACCGGCGGGTAACCATCATGCCCGATGAATCGTCGGACAAAGGTACAGCAAAAGCAAAGGCTAAAAAGGGAAGTACTTCAAAGGCTAAGGCTTCGGACACCGAGAATGAAACAGCCTCAGCCAAGCCCAAGCGTACCCGGAAAGCAAGTACCACAACCAAAGAGCAAACAGCTACTGCCCAAATGCAGCCGGTACCGACAACCACGCAGGCGGCAACAGGAGATGAGCTGATTGGTACCCCTTGCCCACTTTGTGGCAAAGGGCATATTATTAAAGGAAAGACAGCCTACGGATGCTCGGAATGGAAAAACGGTTGCACGTTCAGAAAACCATTTTAAGGTTTTCGGGCAGGTAACCGCTACGTATACGCCACTCCTGTGGATAAAGGTTATTGGCACGGTTGCCGATGTTCTTTACAAAACCTAACGGAACATCTTGGTAAGCCACCAGCACATATCCACGGGGGATGTCGGCATCCAGCACAACTGCCTCCTTTCTCAAATAAGCAATGGCCTGCTCATACGTCAGGTTAGCTACCGGAAAACAATCAGTACCGCGCTTTACCGACATGGCCAGGGCGTGATCGGGAATACAATCCTTGCCTTTCAGTCCGGCTACCGTAATACCGGCATAAAGTACTTTCAAGGTCGACTTCACAGCTTCATACACTTCCTGATGGGCTACGGGGAAAGCTATTACCGCATTGTTCTCTACCGTCCAGACATACTGCTCCGGACAGTTTACCCACGTCTTGACTTCCTTCGGACAGACGACTGTCTGCCCTCCGGCTTTCTGACCTTTTTTCTTCTTATCCTTTTTCGGACGCTTACCCGCGCTGTCTGCGGAAACTCCCATCGTACCATCTTCATGCTTACGAAGCACTGCCAGGAACAACCCCTCCCCTACAGTACGATGTGGCAGGAAACGATATACCGGAAACTCCTCTCCGGTCAGATTTCCCGTAATGTTCCATGCTTCTTGTACGGCTACCGGAAGCACCTCAGCTCCCAGTTCGCGGGCAATCCATGCCACATTATCCTCGTTTTCTTCCCGATTGTACGTACAAGTGCTATAGATTAAGATTCCTCCCGGTTTCAGACAAGGCCAGATATCCTTCAGAATCCGACGCTGTCGCTGCCAGCAGACAGTCACATTGTCTATACTCCATTCGTCGATGGCTACCGAATCCTTGCGGAACATGCCTTCTCCGGAACAAGGTACATCGGTGAGAATCACATCGAACATGGCTTCCAGCGGAGTAAAATCGGCAGGATCGTTATTCGTGACGATCACTCCCTCGTCGCCCCATTTGATCAGGTTCTCTGCCAGCACCTGCGAACGATTTCTCATCACCTCGTTAGCAACCAGCATACTACCTTCGGGCAATACCGAACGAACCAGCGTAGACTTCCCCCCCGGAGCCGCACAAAGGTCGAGCATCACCACCGGCTCATGCACATACTGACGCACAGCCTGCTCCACAAACATGGAAGATGCTTCCTGCACATAATAACTGCCGGCATGAAACAAGGGATCGAAAGTAAACGTAGGACGAGTATTCAGGTAATATCCCGTTTCGCACCAAGGAACTGGAGTACTTTCGGGGGGTACGGACTGACATTTATTCCGGTTCAGACGGATACTTACGGGCGTATCGTGCTGCAAAGCCTCGTATAATTTTTCAAACTGTGCTTCCCCCAGCAAAGTGCGGGTACGTGTGATAAAGTCGGAAGGAAGGTTCATACAATAAAATGTTCGATAGGGTTTCGGGGTACAAAAATACTACAAATAGCATTTCCCCCCAAGATATTTTCTATACCTTTGCAAACAAAAAAAGAGATTCATCCTCATGAAACAATATTTAGACTTACTGCAACGCATCCGCACAGAGGGAGTCAGAAAAGACGACCGCACCGGAACCGGTACGATCAGCGTATTCGGCCATCAGATGCGTTTTAATCTGGAAGAAGGTTTTCCGCTGGTTACCACCAAAAAGCTCCACCTGAAATCAATCATTTACGAACTGCTCTGGTTCCTGAAAGGTGATACCAATGTCAAGTATCTGCAAGAAAACGGAGTGCGTATCTGGAATGAATGGGCGGACGAGAACGGTGACTTAGGACATATATACGGCTATCAGTGGCGCTCATGGCCCGATTATGAAGGAGGGTTCATCGATCAGATTTCGGAAGCTGTGGAAACCATCAAGCATAACCCCGATTCAAGAAGAATCATCGTCAACGCATGGAACGTTGCCGACCTGAAGAACATGAACCTCCCGCCTTGCCACATGTTCTTCCAGTTCTACGTAGCCAACGGACGTCTGAGCCTGCAAATGTACCAGCGTAGTGCTGATACCTTCCTCGGAGTACCGTTCAATATCGCTTCGTACGCCTTATTGTTGCAGATGATGGCACAGGTTACGGGACTGAAGGCTGGAGATTTTGTACACACCATAGGCGACGCGCACATCTATCTGAACCATTTGGAACAGGTGGACTTGCAGCTTACGCGTACTCCCCGTCCGCTTCCGCAAATGAAGCTGAACCCGGATGTGAAAAACATCTTCGACTTCAAATACGAAGATTTCGAACTGGAAAATTATGATCCGTGGCCTCACATTGCCGGAAAAGTATCTGTTTAACCCCTATAATGAAACATAAGAATATGCTGTCGATTATCGTAGCCATCAACAAGAACAGAGGAATCGGATTCGAGAATAAACTTTTATACTGGTTGCCGAACGATCTGAAACGTTTCAAGGCACTGACCACAGGACATACCATCATCATGGGAAGAAAAACCTTCGAATCGCTTCCCAAAGGTGCCCTGCCCAACCGCCGCAACATCGTGTTGAGCCGTACCTGCCACGAGTTTCCCGGAGCGGAATGTTTCCATTCGCTGCAAGATGCCTTGAACCAATGTAAGGAGGAAGAAGAAATCTATATTATAGGAGGAGCAAGTCTTTATGCTGAAGCATTGCCTCTTGCCGACCGACTGAACATTACGGAAATAGAAGATACAGATAAGGAAGCGGACGCTTTTTTCCCGCCCATCAACCTCAACGAATGGAAGGAAGTACAACGCGAAAGCCATTCCACCGACGAAAAGCACCAATATGCTTATCATTTTGTAGACTACGAACGTATCTAAAACAATAGAGGCCGTCTCAAAATGAATTGAGATGGCCTC
>FR887828.1:33225-51852 GCA_000432735.1 Bacteroides sp. CAG:443 | reverse complement strand
TGGTACTGCGCAAGTGGGAGAGTAGGTAGTCGCCGTCTTGAAGAGGTCCTGCAGCAACGACGCTGCGGGACCTTTTTTTATGCCCGGGGAACTCCAATTTGTATTAGAGGCATAGTTGTACTTGATGGGTAAACAGCTGAATATTGTAGTCACAATTTGTTTGTTCAATGGAGTATCCATTGAAATCTTTTCAAGTAGGTGTATAACCCATCTGGCAATACAGATTTTGAGAATACTCACATCGTGGACCCTCACCGCAAGAGGGCATCAAATTCATGGCATTTTGATGAGTATAGTTAGTTATTCTATCCCCGTTTAGATGAGGATATTGAAAGTCCGTAGAGTAGTGCCAATTATATCTCTATTTTTATACAAAATTGCCCCTCTCTGTTTCACCCTGCAATAGAGGGTGAAGTAGATAAGGGGCAAACCTTGCTGATATTTTAAGTCTATTTAATCAATATGTCCATTAATGCTTGGTTGGTTATTTTTCCCTTATTCCAGCGGTCAGCAAATCCGAACTGCGCACTATATTCCCACAACGCATACGGGATATTGTTCTGCCGTGCCAAATCGACCACGTCTTTTAGCCATGCCAATCTGATATTTTCTCCACAGTTCACCAAACAGCCAAATTCACCCAAATAGAGCATCAATCCTTTGGACTTGGCGTAAGCTATAGCTTCTGACCAAGTCTGCCGCATCCATTCCTGATCATAAGAATGGTGATAAGGTTCTACTACGGTTTTCTCCTCGTCAGATAATTTATTATAAACGTCGTCCGGAATTAATTGTCCGGGATATTTCATAGGGCCATCGAAGTTCAAAATACGCAAAGGAGTCCAAGAAGCCTGGTAATGGGTAATTAATAATGGTTCATAGAAGTGGAAAGAAAGTATGATATTCTTATCCCCTTCCGGGACTTTAATGTTTTTTACGTGAGCTACGTTGTTTTGCATATTGGCTCCCAATACTATGACACGATCTTTTTCTGTCTGACGTATCATTTTCACAATCCGTAGCATCAAATTCGCCCATTGCTCATCGGTAGGAGCTACTGCTTCATTCAGTAGTTCATAGGCCACGTCTGTTACCGGATATTGGCGTAACAGATTCTGAATTACTTTCCACATCTCTACTAACTTGTCTTGCTCAGCAGGGTTGCTCCATAAAGCAGCATGTGTATCCAGAAAATGGTGGGCACGGATGATATGCAAATCGAAAATCACTTTTAGATTATACTTTAGGCAAGTCTTGATTGTGTTATGCAGAATTTTGACTGTGCTTTCATTTAATGTCATGTCTTCATTAAAAAGTTGTACCTCGTCAACAGGCAGACGTATATGGTCAAAACCATTGTTTACCAACAACTTGATATCATCCTCAGTAAATATTTTCTCACGACGCTCATCCATGATAGTTGACTGCGAGAGCCAAATACCGATATTCACGCCTTTTTGGATTTTAAATTCCGTCTGTTTCTTGGCATGTGTACACGGTGTACACAGCATCAAAAAATAGACAATGAACATTAAAAATTTAGCTAAAGATTTCATGTTTATTCTTGTATAATTAGTTATAAATCAAATAAAATCACATGAATGAAGGAAATATCCATACTATTACTTATACTTACCCTATTGAAAACTAGATATTGCCCCCATTCATGTATTTTTTAGTTAAAACAAGACTCTATATCAATAACCTGGATTCTGGTCTTCCGGGCCAATTTCTGAATTCGTTAGAATTTCAAGTGCAGGAATTGGATATAATTCTCTGTTTGAGTCATAATCAAACGTACGGGGGGTACGGGGCAGACCATCTTTCGTATAGTACGATCCGTCATTCTTCGGATATTCCGCATCTAGAAAGTCTTTTACCATGTTTGTGCGGCATAGGTCGTACCAGAATTCATACTCCAGCAAGAACTCATGACGGCGTTCAATGGTTAATGCCACTTTCCACACATCGGAGGTATAACCTTTCTCTGTTTTATACTGTGTATAATAAGTCTGTGCATCTGGTACGTCTACAAGTTCCGTATTATATTTCAAAGTAGAACTTGCATACTGTTCTGATGGGCTTTTCCCAACTTCCAGATTACCCCACGCACGGTTACGGATCATGCCGATGTACTTCCAGCCTGTTACAGGATCATTCGTCTCAAAACAACATTCCGCATAATTCAACAACACAGATGCATAACGCATGTGAATGGCAGAAATTGGCGTATATACCGGATTATCTGCCGTGTGTTTCCATAACTTCAAGCAATAATTGTTCGGCAAGTGATTGGAAGACTCCCAATCTCCGGCATAATCAGGATTTGCTCCTACCGTCTGCCCCGTATAGGGGTTGGTTTCACCGACTGACACCACTGAATATTGTCGGCGTTTGTCTCCCGGTTCAAAAGAGCGGCAGAATTCATGGGAAACAAAAGTTCCGCCCCAACCGCCATATTCCGCTGGAGCTGTCAGGTAAAAGCCCCACCATACATCTTCTGTAGAACTGGTAGCACCCCAACCCAAATCAGCCCAATGGTAGAAGGAAACTTCCCATATACTTTCTTTCTCCCAATAGTGATCCATCTGGTATAATTCTCCAAAACTAGGAAGAAGTTCGTACGTACCGCTCTCAATAATCTGTTTATATAAGCTCTTGGCTGTTTCAAAATCTTTCATGTACATGTATGTCCATGCTGCGTATGCCAAAGCAGCTCCTTTAGTGAATCGTCCATATTCTCCGTTCTCAGGAGCCCAGTCCAGATACGTTGCGGCAAAATCAAAGTCGTCAAGAATCAATTGATAAGTTTCGTCCATCGTTTCGGGTCTTGGTTTTGACGGAGTGGTAGAATAAGTTTCACCTGTTTCCAACATGGGTACGCGGCCAAAATTCTGTGATAAATATAAGTAATAATACCCACGGATGGCATGTGCCTGTGCCAAAATTTTATTCTTGGCTGTTTCACCATCTTTGAAGATGGAAGGGTCAGCCTTTTCTACTTCCGACAAAAAAGTATTGCAACGGCTGATGGCGCGGTAACAAATCTTCCAAGCAACTTGGAACATGTCCTTTCCGGCCACCCAGGAGTGAGCCCAGAATTCCTTGTCCCAGCCACCGCCACCTACATCCATGGCTGGGAAATTGGCCAATGCATGCTGGGGTTTCATGTTCCAGCTTTGTGCAATATCTAGGTCGAATGCATCAGCATGCTTATCCGGTAGGAACGTATCATACAACGCATTTAATCCCTGATTTACATATTCCTCAGAGGAGATCAGTAATTCGGGTTCCAAAATCTCATAACGGGGAACCTCCAAAAAATCTTCACCACAAGATGTTGTCATTAGCAATGCTGCAGCAAATACGGTTGTCAAATATATCTTTTTCATAAGTATAATTTTTTATTACGTTACTTAAAATTGAACACTCAAGCCAATATTGTAAGTTCGCGGGAAAGGATAACGGCCATAGTCAAAACCAGTTTGTAATACACTTGAATTACCGATTTCAGGATTACCGTATTTATTGTATCCGGAAATTGTTGCTAAATTGTCTATACCTAAATAAACGCGTACATTTTCCATACGTGCAGTTTTCACCCAATTTTTCGGCAAAGTGTATCCTAATTGCACGTTACCAATCTTCACAAAGTTGCCATTCTTCACGTAAATATTAGATACACGTACGTTATGATTCTGGTCGTCGCGAGTAAGGCGGGAATAGATACCTGTAGGATTCTGTTCGCTCCAAGCATTCTCCATATAGTCAACTAAGCAGTTCTGATAACCGGAACGAGCATTGTAGATAGTATTCAGGCGAGCTGCGGAATAAGACAAGATGTCTTGTCCGAATACACCGTAAATGTTGGCAGAGAAATCAAAAGCTTTGTAGTTTACTCCAAGGGTCAGACCGAAGTTGAAGGTCGGATAGCCATTGCCTAGAATTGTACGGTCATCATCATTTACATAACCGTCGCCATTTATGTCTTTGTATTTGTAATCTCCCGGTTTGACAGCATTATTGCCAAACTGATAATATTGGGTACTACCATTTGTAGCAGCGGCCGCAGCGGCATTGGCTGCATCAATTTCTGCTTGGTTCTGGAAGATGCCTTCTACTACCCAACCATAGAAAGAGCCTACTGGATATCCGTTGCGGGTAATGCTGTAATTGTCCCAATAGTAACCAGTATCGACGTTACTTGATTCAAAGATATCGTCACCAACATTTACAGCTTCGTTCTTTAAAGTTGAGCCAGTTAATGTAGCGTTAATGCTCCAGTCTTTTCCAATTTGCGTATTGTAGTTAATTGAAAATTCAAAGCCTCTGTTACGGATTTCTCCGGCATTAGTATATACGCTCTCAAATCCGGTAGAAGGACGGACAGCCTTGTAAAGTAACAGGTCTTTGGCTGAACGAATAAAGTAATCCATCGTAATATTCAGCTTATTGTTGAAGAAACCTAAATCTAGACCAACATTGAATTGCTCATTGGTTTCCCATTTCAGGTTCGTATCGACTTCTACTTCCTTGGCAAGTCCCGGAGCTGTAACGGTTGCCCCGTTCTTCCACCAATAATACATCATGTATTGGGAAGTTATTTGTTCAACCGACAAATTGGTTGCATTACCTGCATTACCAGTTTGTCCCCAGCCAAAACGGAGTTTCAAATTATTGAATAGTCCAAGGTTTTTGATGAATTCTTCTTCAGACAAGCGCCATGCCAATGATGCCGAAGGAAATGTACCCCATCGGTTTCCGGCTCCGAAGTTTGACGAACCGTCCCGACGTACTGTTGCCGTAAGCAGATAACGGTCTTTCAACGTATAGTTTAACCTACCATACCAAGACACAAACCGTACCGGTAATCCGTAACCGCCCGTCACATTTTTGGAAGAAGGTTCGGTAGTCAACTCAATCCGACGAATGTTAGGAGCTGGCATATTGTAACCGATGCCATATAAATCCTTGCTACGAGTACTATTGGCAGAATAACCAGCCATTAAGCCTAAACGATGGATATTCTTGGTCAAATCATACGTGAAATAAGATTCGATACCCACTGTATTGTAACTGTTATGACTCATAGAAAAGTTATCCGGAAGATTTTCCGCATAAGCAGTTCTCGGATTTACTGGTGAATATGTATCAGATTCTCGCTCATTATTATTATAACTGAATACCGTATGAAATTTCAGACCGTCTATAATATCGATATCCAAGTTTGCATTAGTCAGCACTTGGTGGTAGCGGTTCCGACTATCACGTTCCATTGCTGCGGCATACAGATTATCTGTGTTTTTTTCGATATCACCGGCGGTTTCTTTCTTATAGTGTCCCCATGTACCGTCCGGCCATTGGATAGGCACATTAATTAAAGTTCCGGTTTCATCAACCGTATCCATCGACGGGATAGCCGCCGCAAAATCGTAAGCATTACCACTGCCTTGATAATGGCCATACACAAAAGCTACACTTGCACCCAAATGGATGAAGTCCTTCACTGTATGTGTCACATTTAATCGTGTGGTGAAACGTTGGAATTGTGACTGAACGACAATTCCTTCATTATCAAGGTAACCGAAAGATATACGTGCTTGTGTATTCTCCGTACCGCCCGAAACAGACAAGTTATAATTTTGCTGCAAAGCTGCACGTGTCATTACATCCTGCCAATCGATGTTATGCAAGCGGCTGTCCAATGATGGGTTTGCCCAAGCCTGTTCGGTAAAAGGTGTTCCATCGTGCTGCTTGGCTATGCGGACAGCCTTCACAAAGTCTTGGATGGTTCCTACATCCAAGCTGTTAGTGCTTTGGCTAATACCCCAGTTGGCTGTAATGTCCAGACGCGCTTTCCCTTTTAGACCCTGTTTCGTGGTAATCATAATTACACCGTTGGCACCCTGAGAACCATAAATGGCGGTAGCCGAGGCATCTTTTAAAATTTCAATGCTCTCAATATCGCTGGGATTCAGAAAATCGATGCTTGTCCCCGCTTGTACACCATCTACTACATACAGAGGATCAGCCGAACCGTTTACCGTAGCTACACCACGGATTCTGATGGTTGTTCCACCACGTGGATCACCTGAGTTACGTAATACCTGTACACCAGCTGCCGCACCTTGAAGACCTTGGCCGACGTCGATAGGATTACGTTTCATTAAGTCCTCAGATTTCACAGAGGTTACGGAACCCGTAAGGTCTGATTTCTTTACAACACCGTAACCAATGACTACCACATCATCTAACATTTCAGTATCATCCTTCAGGACAATACGGAGAGCAGGAGTGGTCGCAGTAACCGCGATTTCCTGAGTTTTATAACCCATATACGAAATCTCCAAAGTTCCAGGTTTCGGTATATTTAAGCTAAAGTTACCATCAAAATCGGAAACAACACCAATCGTTGTACCTTTCAAAAGAATACTCGCTCCAATAATAGCTTCTCCCGCAGAATCTACAATTGTACCCGTAACCGTAAACGACTGCTGAGTTGTTTGTAGATGTGGTTTTTCCGTCCTAAAGGTAGCATTTGCACTTGCCATTTGTCCTGTTCCCAAGAGGGATAACAAGGTCAAACATACCAGTTTTTGGCTCAAATAGTTTTTCATAATTTTACTTGATTTAAATTAACAATTATAGGTTAAGAATGTTATTCACTGATCCATTCATCTGCCATAAATCCCATCCGACTGTTGTGATACGGACAATTCCACAGGCTGGCTTTAGGCTCATTGTAACGGGGAATTCCATCAGCAGAAACCGTGCGGAACCATTCACCGCATTCTCGGTCTATCATCTTTTCTTTGATGAAGTTCCACGTATGTATGGCACTGTTCAGGTAAGATATATTACCTGTTAGTTGCCAGGCATTGATGCAGCCTACCACAGTCTCCGCTTGACACCACCATGAAAAATAGTTTCTGATACTGTTGCCACGTCTTTCATACATCATAGCTCCTGTTGCCGTGTCAATGCCTTCTTTCAAGGAAGTATCCACAAGTTCCAAAGCTATTTCTTTGGATTTGTCAAAAACTTGCGGATCACCTAATGTCTTTGCGGCCTCTATTAGCAGCCAGGAGGCTTCAATATCATGACCGTAAGAATCTATGTCATCCAGATTATTCCAGTTTGAATCGCAAGATGGAATTAGGTGGTGTGTATGGGAATCATACAAATAGGTAGTCAATATGTCAATCAATTTACTTAATCGTCTGCGTAAGCCATTGTCTCTCCATACCTTATATAAAGAAGTATAAGCCTCCAATATATGGATATGGGTCAATGTCTTGGTTGCATTGGGGTTGCCGTCGAAACCTTGTCTCTTAGGAATTCCCCACTTACGGGTGAACGATTCTATGTACCCGCCCTTTGTGGGGTCTTTTATTTTTTCTTCCATGATTCTATAAATATCAATGGATTTTTGCAGACTTTCCAGATTACCGGTTGCCCTGAAATGTTCAGACAAGCCATAAATGGCATACGCGCATGCGCAGGTTTGTTTATCCGTTTCTAACGGTGTGCAATCAGCTTTAACAGACCAATATACACCGCCATAATGAGGATCAATGAATTGATTAATGAAATAATGTTGCGCGCGGTCTGCCAACTTTTTATAAGCTTCATTGCCATACAGGCGGTAGGCCGTTGAAAAAGTCCATAGGATACGAGCATTCAGTACGCTACCTTTTGGAGCATCCATTACAGGAGTTCCATCTCTCCCTACCATTCCATAGAAACCTCCCGCAGGGTCAACGATATGTTTCTCCCAGAAGGGAAGAATGTTGTTTTTTAGGTCCGATACGATTTCACTGCGTAAAACATCAATAGGTATGGATTGTGCTTTCGCAGAAAAATCTGTTGTCCACAATAATGTTGCGGTGCAAATGAAAATGAGAAATCTGTTTTTCATAGTGGTAATAGCTATACTTCTCAACTTTGTATGTGACAAATTTATGTTTTTTATTATCCTATTATGTTAAGCCTGCTTCAATTTTAATGACATAAATGTTTCCAAAGAAGTATATATTTGAATCCATGCCTCGGTTATGATACAAATAAGTACGTTATACTATAAATATGGCACCTATTGTCTCTTTTATAGCTTACTTTTTTTGAATAGATTTGTAATCTGTTTAAACGAAATACATTATGAATAAACCAACTTTTCTTTCCATTTGTATTCTGGTACTATGCATAAATCCTATATTTATATCTACTCGTTTACAAGCCAATGTTATCGAACAGGTTATGTTTAGGCAAATTACCACCTCGGAAGGTCTTTCCAATAACAATATCAACTGTCTGTACCGAGATAGCCGAGGATTCTTGTGGATCGGTACTAATTCTGGCTTAAACCGTTATGATTCCTATAATTTCCAGCAATATTACCAGGATACAGACAATTTACCCGATAACCGCATCAACAACATCTTTGAGGATTGGGACGGTAATATTTGGATTGGTACTGAACAAGGTTATGCCATTTACGACTACCAAACAGGCAAATTCGATCCTAACTGTAAAGACCGGATTCATAATTTCAACATATTTTGCGATACTATCTTCATGGCAGGAATGAACCGTGAAATGAAATACCTATGGGTGTATGACGATCATAAAATCTACTTGTATTATCCACAGCAGAAAATGACAAAAATATACCCACTGATGGATAGTACTATTTCCGACCTTTTTGTCACAGGCAAATATCTTTATTCTATTTACAATGATGGAAAACTATATCTTACTGATATAAACTCGTCACTCAATCAGGAAATCCATATTCCGTACGAATATGGGGACCTGCTGAGAAAGCACTATCCCAAAATTTATGTAGACCGTAACGACGGCATCTGGGTACACACTTTTCAGAATAGCCTGCTCTTATATAAAAAAAATCTCCAGACGGAATGGCAAGAGATTAAATTGCCCACCCACAACGAACAGTTCAACCGGATTCGTACCATTGCAGAAGATTCCAATGGAAATATGTGGCTCATCACTAGCCACCTTGGTGCATTTATTTATCAATTGCAATCGGGTGACCTTACTCAATTTACACATAATTCGTTAAAATCTCATACTCTTGCCAGTAATAATCTCAGCGCCATACACATAGATAGGGAAGGTATTGTTTGGATAGGTAATTTCAGGCATGGAGTATCTTACTATGTACCCCAGTCGCAAGTATTCTTGAACCAGAAACTATATCAGTATAATGAAATCATTTCATTTTGTGAAGACTCTGTTTCCATTTGGTATGGAACGGATGGCGGAGGACTGATGCGCCAAATGCATAACGATCCGATGCCCCAGCAAATAACCACACCTGCAAACGTCATTATTACCATCAAGAAAGATAGTCGGGACAGACTATGGTTAGGCAGTTTTCAAAACGGGCTACTTTGCTACGATCGCGGTAAAATAACCCAGTACACCAGTCGGAATAGCGGACTGCTGAGCAATGATGTCTACGGCATACAGGAGGACAAGGAGGGAAACATATTGGTAGGACTCCTGAACGGTAATATTCAAAAACTGGACATCCGGACACAAAAAATAGAAACCCTTTTCAGCAAGCAAGGCAAATATGGCATCGGGGAACTACTATACATCGGCAACGACACCTTGTTTGCTGCCACTTCGGTAGGACTCATGTATCTTAATACAAATACCAAGCAGTTCCATTTTATAAACAAAAACAAAAGGAACAGCCAGATATTGGAAAAACAGTCCCTTTATACCATTTATAAAGATAGTCGAGGTATCCTTTGGATGGGTGGAAGTCAAGGTCTTGCCTGGTGGAATCTCCATACTGATAGCATAGGATATATAAATCATAACAACGGTTTGTCTGCCAACATGGTAACTGCCATTGTCGAAGACAATAATCGGCAGATATGGGTAGGGACCTGCAATGGAATTGCCCGCATTAACCTGTCACAAGGAACGTTCAATATCACCAACTATGACGTGGAGGACGGAATTATCTCAAACGATGTCAGCGAACGAGCTTTATATAAACTGCGTAATGGTAACATTCTTGTGGGCACCCCTAATGGTTATACTACCATCATTCCACAAGAGATAGTTCACGATACCTATAAAGCGAAAGTCTACCTTACAGATATCGAACCACAGTATTACTCCTTGTCGCAAATGCTTAACGGCAAATCTCCCGAATGTGCCTCCGAAATCATTTTAGAGAGAGAAATCCCTTCTTTACGGCTCTATTTTTCGACCCTAAACTTTATTGAATCGCGCAAAACACGCTATGCCTATCGTTTTAAGGGACAATCAAGCCAATGGAACTACACCGCTGACAATCAGATAGAACTTTCCTTGCTCCCACCGGGTAAATATGAACTACAAGTCAGAGCATGTAATTCCGAATGCATGTGGTCACCTGATGTTAAGACCCTCATAATACACATCTTGCCACCTTGGTATCGGACATGGTGGGCTTATTGTCTCTTCACGGTCGCCATTCTGGCGGTTGTATGGGGATTCATCGTCCATTTTCATGTCAAACGCAAAAGAATTGAAGCTCTGAAAGCTATAGAACAGGAAAACGAACGCCAACAGAGACTGACAGATTTGAAAATGCAATTCTTTGCTAATGTCAGCCATGAATTGCGGACTCCCCTTTCGCTCATCATCAATCCGCTTGAGGAGTTTTTAAACAAATACCCACAGTACAAAAACAGCTTGCTTTACACAGTGCAGAATAACGCTCGTTATCTGTTAGAACTGATAAACCAATTGCTTAATTTCCGTAAGCTAGACGCTCACGGAGAGACCATCCAATATATTCATAGTGATATCGTTCGTTTGGTAAAAGACCAGTTCCAGTCGTTCGAAAGCATAGCCCAAAAGAGGGGGATCAGTTATAAGTTTACCAGTCAGCAACCTAGTATTCCTATGGATTTTGACTATGACAAAGTACGAAAAATAGTCATGAATCTGTTGTCTAATGCCTTTAAATTTATCGAAGATGGTGGCAGCATTGAAATCAAAATTAATATCGTGGCAGGTAATGTTGTGATGCAATTCTGCGATACCGGATGTGGTATCGATGCCGGTCAACAGGAAAAGATTTTCCAATGTTTTTATCAGGCAGAACGTCGGGAAAACCACTTAGGTGGAAGCGGAATAGGATTGTACCTCGTAGCCGAATACGTAAAAATGCACAAGGGAAACATTCAGGTTTCCACCAATATCCCCAAAGGAAGCATCTTTACTGTCACCCTGCCTATGCACACCGGTACACAATCCATGCCACAAGAGGTTACTAGCAATGAAAATAAAAATCTTCAGACGCCATCTACGGGGGAAACTGAATACAACTATACTATTCTGTTGGTAGATGACAATAGTGATTTTCTTGACTTCCTGAGTGCTTGCCTTTCTACTAGCTATAATGTACTGAAAGCAACTAACGGAAAAGATGCGTTGGAAATACTGAAAACGGAAAACGCAGACATTGTTGTCAGTGATATCATGATGCCGGACATGAACGGACTGGAATTGTGTTCCACTATCAAAAACGATATCCTTACTTCGCACATTCCTGTCATCTTGCTCACAGCCCGAGCCAGTGAAGAATACCAGCTGGAAGGGCTGAATAACGGTGCAGACGACTACATTACTAAACCTTTCAATATGGAGATATTGAAACTGCGCATTAGCAAGCTCATTGAAAGAAGCTTAAAAAAACATGAACTGTTTGACGAACAACTGAAAATAGAACCAAGTCATATTGCCATCACACCCCTTGACCGCCAGTTTGTAGAGAAAGCCATCCAAATTGTTGAAGACAATATCAATAACGCCGATTTTTCCGTAGAAGAATTAGCTGAGAAATTAAATATTTCGCGGGGATACCTGTACAAGAAGATCGTCAAGCTCACAGGTAAAAACGCTCTCGAATTCATTCGGCTCATCCGCATGAAACGTGCTCAGCAACTTTTGACAGAAAGTCAGCTCCAAATAGCAGAGATTGCCTATAAATTGGGGTACAACTCACCCAAGGTTTTCACCAAACATTTTAAGGAAAAGTTTGGTATGACTCCATCTGAATTTATTCGCCAACAAATCGGAGAGAAGGCAGGTAAAGCCTGACAATAAATCTTAAATGGGTAAAGGAAGTAGATAAAAATTGGATTGGTGCCATATTATTAGGGGAAATAGATTACCAAATATCCGTCTGGAAAAGGGAAACGAATGGGAATACACATACAATGACGTTAATGGATACAAAAGAAGGCTGTCCGTATATATTTAAATCTGTATTTTAGGGCAGAAATTAACAACCCAAATTTAATATGTCATGAAAAAGAAACTTTTCTCCATTGCAGCAGTTTTTGCCTTAGCTTCCTTTGGTTGCCTGGTACAAGCGCAAGAGTTTAAGCTAACGCCTTCAGGTTATTTTAAGAATTACGGAGTGGATATTATGGCTTTCGACGATATCTATCCCGAAGGGCATCAAGGAGGTGTGTGTATCATTATGAATGGTAATCGTGTGGCAACCAACGGTGACATTCGCTTTGAAGCCACACCGGGGCAGTGGCAGCCTGTACCCAAGCAGCTGAACCGCAAGTTGGGAGAAAATAGTATTACCGCCACATTGTGTTATCCTGACTCGTCGCGTCATCTGACGGGATTCAATCCGATGATTTACCCGGACTTTCAATTCAACTATACAGTGAAAGTAGAAGGGAAAGGAGATCATGTGGAAGTTACTGTAGATTTGGACCGTCCCGTACCACAAGAATTTCTGGGTAAGGTGGGCTTCAACATGGAGTTTTTTCCTGGAGCGCTGTTTGGCAAACCATGGATTATGGACAACCAGACTGGCATTTTTCCACAACAGCCTAACTCACCGCTGGTTACTACCAGCCCTAATTACTTGCACACGGGTAATTACCACCCAGAAGGCCAGCCGTTGGCAGACATGGCTAACTTGATTGGCAAAGGCTATAGCCCTATTGTTGCAGATGACATTATTAGTAAGCCGTATGCTATGGGTAAGAAGTTCACTTCTCGTCCCGATGATCCCTATAATAAGGTTACTATTGAGTCCTTGTCCGGAGATTTAAAACTATATGATGGTCGCATGAACCATAATAACGGCTGGTTTGTACTGCGTAGCGAGATTGCACCAGGTGTTACCAAGAATGCCGTGAAGTGGATTATTACTCCCGCCGTGATGCCAGACTGGATATATCGGCCTGTCATTCAGACTTCACAAATAGGTTATCATCCCAACCAGCCTAAAGAAGCCATCATTGAAATGGATACTCGTGATAACCGTCAGGCTATGGCACAGGTGGTACGCATCGGATCGGATAAGGAAGAGATAGTGAAAACCGTGGTTCCTGCCAATTGGGGAAAATTCCTACGTTACAATTACTTGAAAGTAGACTTTAGTGAGGTAAAGGAACCGGGATTATACCAGATAAAATATGGTGATTCTGTATCACCTATTTTCCGTATAGATGAAAATGTGTACGATCGTGGTGTTTGGCAACCTGTATTAGAATACTTCTTGCCCGTACAGATGTGTCATATGCGGGTAAATGAGAAATACCGTGTATGGCATGGCACTTGTCATATGGACGATGCGCGCATGGCACCTGCCCATAATCATATTGACGGCTATGACCAAAAACCGGGATTGTCAAAGTATAGCGCAGGTGATTTAGTGCCGGGCGTGAATATCGGTGGGTGGCATGATGCAGGCGACTTTGACTTACGTGTAGAATCGCAGGCAGGCGAAGCATACATCCTTTCGTTAGCTTACGAGGCCTTCCATCCGGAAATAGATGTAACGTCCATTGATTATATTAACCGTGTAACGGAAATTCATCAAGCTGATGGAAAGAATGATCTTTTGCAACAAGTGGAAAATGGTGCTTTATCTGTAGTTAACTCTTATCTGGCATTGGGACGGCTGTATCGTGGTATCATCTGCGGAGGACTTCGCCAATACGTGTTGTTGGGTGATGCTGCGGCTATGACTGATGGTAAACTTGGTAACGAGGATGACCGCTGGATTTTCACTGAGGAGAACCCGAACCGTGAACTCTCCACCGCTGCTAATCTTGCTGCTGCTTCGCGAGTGTTGAAAGGTTTCAATGATACATTAAGTGTACATTGTCTGAACATTGCCCGTGAGATATTTCAACGTACCGAAGGCGATAACTCGCGCATAGCATCATCCAAGATACAAGCAGCCGTAGAGCTTTATCTGGCTACCAATGAAGACTTATATAAAGATTTTCTACTTGATAACAAGGAACTTATCGTGAAAAAAATCGGACAAACTGGTTGGTACACCGCCCGCGTGGAGCAACGTTTTGCCCAAATGAAGAATGTGAAGGCACAAGCTTTTTCTAAGGACTTTCGTAAGGCTTTGGTGGCTTACAAGGAACAGTTGGACAAGGAAGTCGTTTCCACTCCTTATGGCGTACCCTATCGTCCACACATCTGGGGAGCAGGCTGGGATATCCAAGGCTTCGGTTTCCGTCATTATTTTCTGGCATCAGCTTATCCGGATATCTTCGATAAAGAGCCTATCTTCAATGCACTTAATTTTGTGCTAGGATGCCATCCGGGCAGCAATCAGGAATCTTTTGCCTCGGGTGTGGGAGCTGCTTCTGCTACTATCGGCTACGGGTTGAATCGTGCTGACTGGTCGTACATTCCTGGCGGCGTGATTTCTGGTACGGCATTGATACGTCCCGATTTCCCAGAACTGCTTCATTTCCCCTTCTTGTGGCAACAGAAAGAGTACGTTTTGGGAGGTGGTTCTTCACATTATATGTTCTTAGTATTGGCCGTACAACAGATGTTAAAGGAATAATGACTCTATTCGCAATGTGAAAACTGCAGTATGTTATTATTCCACATCCTAAAAACATTTATCGATAAGGTGAGGAGATGGTTGTTAAGTCTTACCTCATGGTAAAGATAGGATTCTGGATTTGCCTTAACATCCAATGCCTTTGACTAGAGGACATACTTGCGAATATCTTAATGAAAACCTACTATTAAACAGTGTACTAGTCATGGATTACACTTTGGAGGTGGAAGGTTGCCGGAAACAGAACCAGCCGTGGTATATGTAGGTAATTTGTCTGATAACCTATTCCTAAAACAGAAAATCACGCTGGTACGATAAGAGTCTAGTTGGCTTTCTCACAAATTGAAATTTGAGTATTCTTTTAAAAACTAAAGAAGGTCGTATCACTACTCAATACAGAGTTTGATACGACCCTTTTTTTATATTATAGTTGCAATCTGTAACTTTGGGAGATGGCTATTTAAACTTTAAACACTCCTAATTTGTTAATCTGTTTGTTAGTTATGGTTAATGAATCAGCGTATTTATGCCTTCCACGATATTCCCATTGGAGAATACACATCTTACATTGATATCTTTATCCATGATAACAATGTCTGCATCTTTTCCTTTCTGAAGAGTACCTTTATGGTCATCAATTCCAATAAGTCTTGCCGGAGTTTCTGAAGCCATACGAACAGCGTCTGCCAACGGTATAGCAGCTTTCTTGACCATTGTCTGTACTAGCGTATCCATGGTAGCCAGACTTCCGACCAGTGCCGAATGATCGGCTAGTTTGCATACACCGTTTTCGATGATGAATCTCGGGTCAACAATCGGTTCGCCGTCGTATGCAGCATACTTCAAGGCATCGGTTACCAGACAGGTCTGCTCAACACCTTTCAATTTATACACAAGCTTCAGAATAGTTGCAGGCAAATGGATTCCGTCTGCAATCACTTCTACACTCATTCCATCTGTCAGGTATACACTTTCCACTGTACCTTCATATTTGTATTCCCGACGCTTGTGGAACCCTGGCATGGCATTATAAAAGTGAGCTGCATGTGTAAAGCCAGCCTCAAATGCTGCCTTAATTTCAGGATATTCTGCTTCAGTATGGGTAATGGCAGTCAGGATACCTTTCGAATGTGTATATCGGGCAAAATCGTGTGCTCCCGGTAGTTCAGGACTAATGTCCCAGCGCTTGATGCACTTTGTACTTTCCAAAAGTGGAATATATTCGTCCGGATCGGGATCTTTTAGAAATTCTTCCCATTGTGGTCCTGCCATTTTTTTGTTCAGGTAAGGTCCTTCGATGTGTAATCCCTGTATCGTACTTCCCGATTCTTTCATCAATTCTTCGCATGTGTGAACAGCTTTTCTGATATTATCGAAGCTGGTGGAAGAGAGTGTGGGGAAAATAGAGGTTGCTCCATGTTTCAGATGTGCCTGAACAGCTTGTTGGAATGCTTCGGGTGTACTTTCGGTGAAATCATGTCCGCCTCCTCCGTGTGCATGCATGCTGATGAATCCCGGTACGATAAACATTCCTTTGGCATCGATGATCTTTGCGCCGATAACAGCCAGGTCGCTATTGGTTACTTCTAATATTTTGCCGTCGCTGATGAGGACAGAACCATCTTTCATCCATCCCTGTGGAGTGAGGATATGTCCATTTATAATTTGTGTCAACATAAAAGCCGAGTATTTAAGGTTGGTTAAAATAATTTATTGGTGCCTTCTACCAGTTTACCCATTGCCCATACAGCACGTACATTTAAGTCACGGTCGAGAGCAATGATATCCGCATCCTTTCCTTTCTCCAATGTACCTTTTCGGTCGAGTACTCCCATGATACGTGCCGGAGTTTCTGAAGCCATTCGTACGGCATCTTCCAGTGGTATTTCAGCTTTTTGTACCATTGTACGGATCAGGCGGTCCATGGTAGCAATACTTCCTGCCAGTGCAGAACGGTCGGCCAACTTACATACTCCGTCTTCGATGATGACACGTGGATCGAATGCTTCTTTGCTGTCGCTTGCTGCACAAGCCAGCGCATCGGTAATCAAGGCAGTCTTTTCTACTCCTTTTATCTTATGTACTAGACGAAGAATTGTTGGAGGTACATGAATACCATCGGCGACTACCTCTACTGTCATGTCGTCCATCAGATAAATGCTCTCTACCGTACCTTCATATTTATATTCCCGGCGTTTGTGGAAGCCAGGCATTGCGTTGTAGAAGTGGGTTGCATGGGTATATCCTACTTGGAATGCAGTATAAATATCTTCAAATTCAGCTTGCGTATGTCCTACTGCTGCCAGAACACCTTTGGATGTGATGTATTTACCGAATTGCATTGCTCCCGGAAGTTCTGGTGCTGCATCCCATCGTTTGATGCAGTGAGTTTCTTCCAGCAGAGGTATATATTCTTCAGGGTCAGGGTTCTTAATGTTTTCGGGCATTTGTCCACCGGCCATTTTCATGTTGAAATAATGTCCTTCCAGATGTAGTCCGAGTACTGGACTATCAGGTTCACTCATTAATTTTTCAGTGGTTTCTGCTGCTGCTCGAATCATTGGAATAGTAGAAGAGGAAAGTGTCGGGAAGATACTTGTGGTACCATGCTGCATGTGAGCTTTGATTGCGGTCCGAAAAGCATCCTCGCATCCTTCCATGAAATCTCGTCCTCCCCCGCCATGTACATGGATTTCAACTCCACCAGGCACAATGTACATTCCTTTTGCATCGATGAGTGTTGCACCGACGATTGCCAGGTCACAGTTGGTTACTTCCAGTATTTTGTTGTCCCTGATCAGGACGGAACCGTCTTTTAACCACCCTTGAGGAGTTAAAATACGTGCATTAATTATTTGAGTTAACATAGGAATAAGGTTTTGTTTCTATTATATCTTTTGCAAAATTAATTAATTGTACGATAGATATTATATTTATTTATAATTATAGGGTTAATTATTTTAAAAGTGAGTCTATTTTCTTAGATAAAGCAAGTATAGGATATATAATTTTCATCATTTTGAAAATTGCATGAGATCCTTTTATTTAAGATGAGTGAATAGATGATTTGAAAAAGACTAAAAACGTTAAGTTATCATTTTTATTGAATAAAAAAATGGAAAGACTAGATAAAATGAATTATTATTTGTATCTTTGTCGCCCGATTTATATAGTATTGCGAATTGGGAAAGCTTAGTACATACAAGGTAGAATTGAAAAATATGTCAGAGGATGTGTGTCGTTACGAATATGTCCTCGACAATGATTTTTTCATTAGTATCGATGCTCCGGAAGTACAGAAAGGAAAACTGCATGTTGATCTAACTGTAAAAAAGAGTATGGGAGTTTTTGTGTTGACTTTCCATACAGAGGGAGCTGTAGTCGTTCCATGCGACCGTTGTCTGGATGATATGGAGATTCCTGTCACTACGGATGATGAGCTGAAAGTAAAAATGGGAGCTGCATTTTCCGATGAAGATGATATCGTAGTGGTTCCTGAAGAAGATGGCTATATTAATGTAGCATGGTTTATGTACGAGTTTATAGCATTGAGCTTGCCAATGAAACATGTACATGCTCCGGGCAAATGCAATAAGGCTATGATGGGAGCTTTGAGCAAGCATTTACGTACATCGGCAGATGATGAGGATTATATGGATGAGATGGGGGGAAATGATGCCGATACCGATGTGGAGCAGGAAATAGATCCACGTTGGAATGATTTAAAGAAAATATTAGATAATAATTAAATAAAG
>FR887828.1:24273-33084 GCA_000432735.1 Bacteroides sp. CAG:443 | reverse complement strand
CCGAACTGCGGTGCATGGCATGTTTATCACACTGTATGTGGCGCTTGCGGTTATTACAGAGGTAAGTTAGCTATCGAAAAAGAAGCTGCTCTTTAATAAACGCTTTGTAGAACACGTTTGTGTGATTCACTGAAAGAATAAAGCCGGAGAGCTTTCGGCTCTTCCGGCTGTTTTTTTATAGGAATATGCAAACTAAAAACTGAAATGATGGAAAAAATAAATGCTGTAATTACAGGAGTCGGTGGCTATGTACCTGACTATGTTTTGACCAACGAGGAATTGTCAAGAATGGTCGATACCAACGATGAGTGGATTATGACCCGTATCGGAGTAAAAGAAAGACGTATCCTGAATGAAGAAGGATTGGGTACTTCTTATATGGCACGTAAGGCTGCAAAGCAGCTGATGCAAAAAACTAATTCGGACCCGGATTCGATTGATTGCGTAATAGTTGCAACGACTACTCCTGACTATCATTTCCCTTCTACTGCTTCAATTTTGTGTGATAAATTGGGCTTGAAGAATGCTTATGCCTTTGATTTGCAGGCTGCATGCAGTGGCTTCCTTTATGCAATGGAAACTGCGGCTAGCATGATTCAGTCTGGCAGACATAAAAAAGTGATCATCGTGGGTGCTGATAAGATGTCATCGATGGTGAATTATTCAGATCGTGCAACTTGTCCTATTTTCGGTGATGGTGCTGCTGCTTGCATGGTAGAAGCTACTACTGAAGATTATGGTATCATGGACTCTATTTTGAGAACAGATGGTAAAGGACTGCCTTTCTTGCACATGAAAGCTGGTGGATCAGTATGTCCTCCTTCTTATTTTACGGTAGACAATAAAATGCATTATTTGTATCAGGAAGGAAGAACGGTATTTAAATATGCTGTTTCTAATATGTCGGATGTTACAGCTCAGATTGCGGAAAGAAATGGTTTGAATAAGGATAATATCGACTGGATTGTTCCTCATCAAGCTAACCTGCGTATTATTGATGCCGTTGCTTCTCGTCTGGAAGTACCTTTGGATAAAGTGATGATTAATATCCAGCGTTATGGTAATACCAGTGCTGGAACATTGCCACTTTGTTTATGGGATTACGAAAAACAGTTGAAGAAAGGCGACAATATCATTTTCACTGCATTCGGCGCCGGATTTACCTGGGGAGCTACGTATGTGAAGTGGGGTTATGATGGTAACAAATAAGAAATAGATTTCAATATGAACACATACAAAAGAACGCATCCCAATCCGATGCGTTTTTTTGTATGTTACTAAAAACTGATTATGCACAAAGCCGGATTTGTAAATATTGTAGGTAATCCGAATGTCGGAAAGTCTACCTTGATGAACTTGCTGGTAGGGGAGCGTATCTCTATTGCCACGTTTAAGGCACAGACAACTCGTCACCGTATCATGGGTATCTTGAATACGGATGACATGCAGATTGTCTTCTCTGATACTCCGGGAGTCTTGAAGCCTAATTATAAACTTCAGGAGTCTATGTTGAACTTCTCTGAATCGGCATTGGTAGACGCGGATGTCTTGCTTTATGTGACGGATACTATCGAGAAGCCGGATAAGAATGCCGACTTTATGGAGAAAGTGCGTCGCGTAAAAGTTCCGGTTTTGCTGTTGATCAACAAAATAGATTTGACCAATCAGGAGGATTTGGTAAAGCTGGTCGAAGAATGGCATGAAATGTTGCCTGATGCTGAAATTATACCTGTATCGGCAAAGGCGAAGTTTAATGTGGATGTGGTGATGAAACGTATCAAGGAACTGATTCCTGATTCTCCTCCTTATTTCGGCAAAGATCAACTGACTGATAAGCCTGCCCGTTTCTTTGTGACTGAAATTATCCGTGAAAAGATTCTTTTATACTATGATAAGGAAATACCTTATGCGGTGGAAGTTGTAGTAGAGCAGTTCAAGGAAGAGGCGAAGAGCATTCATATCAATGCTGTGATTTATGTAGAACGTGAATCGCAAAAAGGCATTATTATCGGTCATCAGGGAAAGGCTTTGAAAAAAGTTGCTACCGAAGCACGCAAAACATTGGAGCACTTCTTCCAGAAATCAATTTACCTGGAAACATTTGTAAAGGTAGATAAAGACTGGAGAAGCTCGGATAAAGAACTAAAGAATTTTGGCTATCAATTAGATTAACGTATCGGCTGGGGGGGGGGGGGGGCAACTAAATTAAATAAACGTACCGGCTGTGACAGCCGTAAATCAATAAGACAAATATGGGAAATTTAGTAGCAATCGTAGGACGTCCCAATGTGGGAAAGTCGACACTGTTTAATCGTCTGACCAAAACGCGTCAGGCTATTGTCAATGAACAGGCCGGAACAACCCGCGACCGCCAGTACGGTAAGTCGGAATGGCTGGGAAAAGAATTTTCGGTAGTGGATACCGGAGGCTGGGTAGTTAATTCGGATGATATTTTTGAAGGCGAGATCCGTAAGCAGGTTGTTCTGGCTATGGATGAAGCGGATGTTATTTTGTTTGTGGTTGATGTTACCAACGGGGTGACCGACCTGGATATGGAGGTCGCTTCTATCTTACGCCGTTCCAAAACTCCGGTTATTATGGTCGCAAATAAGACGGATAATAATGATTTGCAATACAATGCAGCCGAGTTTTATTCTTTAGGCTTGGGTGATCCTTATTGTATTTCTGCATTGAGTGGAAGCGGAACAGGTGATTTGCTGGATTTGATTGTAAGTAAGTTCAAGAAGGACTCCGATGAGATACTGGATGAAGAGATCCCTCGTTTTGCTGTGGTAGGACGTCCTAATGCCGGAAAGTCTTCTATCATCAATGCTTTCATCGGCGAGGAACGTAATATCGTGACAGAAATTGCCGGAACAACCCGTGATTCTATTTATACGCGTTACGATAAATTCGGATTTGATTTTTATCTGGTAGATACGGCAGGTATCCGTAAAAAGAATAAGGTCAGTGAAGATTTGGAATATTATTCGGTTGTCCGTTCTATTCGTTCCATTGAGAATTCAGATGTATGTATTCTGATGCTGGATGCAACAAGAGGTATAGAAGGACAAGACTTGAATATCTTTTCGCTGATACAGCGGAACCAGAAAGGACTGGTTGTTGTGGTAAATAAATGGGATTTGGTGGAAGAAAAGACTACGAAGGTAATGAAAAATTATGAAGAAGCCATTCGTAATCGTTTCGCTCCGTTTACTGATTTCCCGATCATCTTTGCTTCCGCATTGACCAAACAGCGAATTTTTAAGGTTCTGGAAGCTGCAAAGGAAGTTTATCATGCACGTACTACCAGAATACCGACTGCTCGCCTGAACGAAGAGTTGCTTCCTCTGATTGAGGCTTATCCGCCACCTTCGAACAAGGGAAAATATATCAAAATCAAATATATTACCCAATTGCCGAATACGCAGGTTCCGTCGTTTGTGTTCTTTGCAAACTTACCTCAGTATGTGAAAGAACCATACAAGCGTTTTCTTGAAAATCAGATACGTGAACGTTGGAAACTTTCGGGTACTCCTATAAATATTTTCATTCGTCAGAAATAATTGGGCATTTCTGGGCGTTTGTGGAAAATCTTCTTTCCAGTTGTTTAAAACTGGGAGGAAGATTTTTTTATAAGTAGATAGTGCATTCGTACCTAATTATCTTATGCATAATTGTTAGTTGTCTAAAAAATATATATCTTTACTTATCATTACTACATTTTTGGAAAGGCGAGAGAACTACAATTAAATCTAATATTTTATGAAAATCTATGTTTTAATAATTGCTTGTATGCTATGTTCGACGACTGCATTTGCCCAATATTGTAGTCTTCAGAAAGGGCAGAAACTTTATTATGAGGTTCTTACAGGTGAAAAGAAAATCGAAACCTATACTTCAGTAGTGGGTGTGGAAACTAAGAATGATTCTACTTTTATTACTTTGGGAGATTTTGCTCCAAAAATGAATGAAAAGATGAAGGATACCTTGTTTTACCACAAAGTGGCTTATGCAAATGGCAATACGCTGGTTTATCTACAGGAAGGAGAATCTATGAAGGATAATATGCTTGGCTTGATGGCAGCAGCCTTGAATAAAAACGATATGACTGCGGCAAAGGAGAAGTTTGACGTAAACGGACAGATTTGTTTACTTTTAAATGAAAAGCAGAAAAAAGGAGATAAAATTAAGGCTAATGAAATGAGTATCCGGATAAAGCCTGTAACGATGACTGTTTCGATGAAAGGTGAATATGAGGGTACAGAAACTATTTCTACACCGGCAGGTCAGTTTGATTGCGTAAAAGTGACTTATTCCATGAAGATGAAGTTTTTCATGTTTTCCGATGAAAGTCAGATTACCGAATGGTACGCCAAAGGTGTAGGGCTGGTGAAACATGAAGAAAAGAGTCGGAAACTTGGGCAGAAGATGGTAAAAACACTAACGAAAATAGCGGAATAACCTTTGTTCTGAAGTGACTTAACGAAAAAACGGATACTCTTTCCATTTAACCATGAAAGAGTATCCGTTTTTTTGTTTAAGAATAAAGAGTAGGTTATCGTATTTCTTTTTCTCCTTCCGTCTTTACTTTTTTAAGCAAGTCGGATGCGAAGATAAAGTCGTTCAAACGTTGGTTGGTTGCACTGAATACTTCATTCTTTGTTCCTTCCCATTCTTTATGTCCCTGATAAATATATAATATGCTGTCACCTATCCCCAATACCGAATTCATATCGTGGGTATTGATTACGGTGGTCATATTGTATTCGGTTGTGATGTCGTGAATCAATTCATCGATGACCAGTGAAGTCTTGGGGTCCAGTCCGGAATTAGGTTCATCGCAGAATAGGTATTGAGGCTGGAGGGCAATGGCACGTGCGATGGCCACACGTTTCTGCATACCGCCACTTATTTCTCCCGGATATTTGTTTTTTGCATCTATCAGGTTGACACGATCCAGACAGAATTCAGCCCGTTTGACACGTTCACGATAAGTCATGTTGGAGAACATGTCAAGTGGGAACATGACATTTTCCAGTACCGACAAAGAATCGAATAAGGCTGCACTTTGGAATATCATACCCATTTCCCGGCGTAAGGCTTTTTTCTCTTTCTTCCCCATGGTGATCAGGTTACGCCCGTCGTATAACACTTCTCCTTTTTCGGGGGTAAGCAACCCCACCAGACATTTCATGAGAACTGTTTTACCGGAACCACTTTGCCCGATAATCAGGTTAGTCTTGCCGTTTTCGAAGATAAAATTGATATCGTTCAAAACAGTGCGGTCTTCGAATGATTTATAAAGTGATTTGATCTGTATCATTGTTAGCTGAGTATTTGAGTGAGTATTAAGTCGGAAAACAAAATCAGCACACTACTGCATACTACAGAGTCTGTACTCGCTTTGCCGACTGCAATGGAACCTCCTTCTACGGTATATCCAAAATAAGCAGATACACTAGCTATGATAAATGCGAACACCAGTGACTTGATAAAACTGCACCACACATACCATTCGACGAAACTGTACTGAAAACCATATTCCAGATCGGTTGCATTGGTGATACCAGCGAACCATGCCGTACAAAAGGCACCTATGATTCCCGCGAAAATACTGAATATCACCAACAATGGAATCATGGTCATCAGTCCCAATATTTTAGGGAGAATCAGGTATGAGGCTGAGTTTACACCCATTATTTCAAGTGCATCAATCTGTTGAGTTACACGCATCGTTCCAATTTCGGAAGCAATGTTAGAGCCTACTTTACCTGCCAGAATCAAACACATGATAGAAGATGAGAACTCCAGCAGCAAGATTTCACGTGTGGTATATCCCACTACAAAACGGGGCATCCACGGGCTTTCAATATTCAGCTTTATTTGTATACAGATAACGGCACCTATGAAGAATGAAATCAGCAACACAATACCGATAGAATTGATTCCCAACTGTGCCATTTCGTTGCGATATTGTTTGAGATACATCCGGAATCGCTCTGGACGAGCAAATACTCGTCCCATCAGCATGAGGTATTTGCCTAAAGTCGTAATTGGTCTTACCATATTAAATTGAGTCTAATTTTATGCAAAAGTACTGTTTTTTAGCTATATTATAATAAAAGCATAGACGAAAATGGGTGGAATTACCACAGAACCCAAGATTTTTACTACTTTTGCTGCTGCTATGAAGGTCTTGATTCTTCATGCTTAATTCTTTATTAAACAGCTTTATGGCAGAACAGGAAAATCAACAACATAATGCAGAAGAAGCGTTTGAACTTCCAGCGGACGGACGCATGGTTCTTCGTACGGAGAATCTGGTAAAGAAATATGGTAAGCGTACGGTTGTAAGTCATGTTTCCATTAATGTGAAACAGGGAGAGATTGTCGGACTGCTGGGTCCGAACGGAGCTGGAAAGACAACGTCCTTTTATATGACGACAGGATTGATCGTTCCCAATGAGGGACATATCTACCTGAACAATCAGGATATTACTGACTATCCGGTATACAAACGTGCACAGAATGGTATCGGATACTTGGCGCAGGAGGCTTCGGTATTCCGTAAGATGAGTGTGGAAGATAATATTGCTTCCGTCTTGGAGCTGACCAAAACCTCGAAGGAGTATCAGAAGGAAAAACTGGAGAGTCTGATTGCAGAGTTCCGTTTGCAGAAGGTGCGTAAGAATTTAGGCGACCAGTTGTCGGGTGGTGAACGCCGTCGTACGGAGATTGCGCGCTGTCTGGCCATAGACCCGAAATTTATAATGCTTGATGAGCCCTTTGCCGGAGTCGACCCGATTGCGGTAGAAGACATCCAGCATATTGTATGGAAATTGAAAGATAAAAATATCGGTATTTTGATAACCGACCATAATGTGCAGGAAACATTGAGTATTACCGACCGTGCTTATCTGCTGTTTGAGGGGAAGATTCTTTTCCAGGGTACTCCTGAAGAACTTGCCGAAAACAAGATTGTACGTGAAAAATATTTGAGTAACAGCTTCGTACTCCGCAGAAAGGATTTTCAGGTAAAGGATGTACGGGAATGAGTTGCCAGTGTTTGGGTAAAGACTTAAATCGTGAAACACTCTTTGTGTTTTTTGTAATTTTTACTTCGACATTTTGGTTTTTGCAATATTAAACACTATTTTTGCACACTCTTTGAATATATTTGGAATATAGTAATAATTAAATAAATAAGTCGGAAATGAATATTTCATTGCAAAACGTAGACAAGGTAAGCGCTGTGCTTACTGTTCAGATTGAAAAGGCTGACTATCAGGAAAAAGTTGAAAAATCGTTGAAAACTCTCCGTCAGAGAGTAAATATGCCCGGATTCCGTAAAGGTATGGTTCCTATGGCTTTGATCAAGAAGCAGTACGGTACTTCTGTATTAGTAGAAGAAGTTGACAAGCTGATGCAGGAAAAAGTTGGCGAATACATTCGTGAAAATAATGTAAACATGCTGGGTACTCCGCTGCCGAAAGAAAACAACGTGAATTTCGAAACTGATGAAAACTTTGAGTTCTCTTTCGATATCGCTTTGGCTCCTGAATTCACTGTAGAATTGTCTAACAATGATACTATTGATTACTATGATATCAATGTAACAGACGAAATGGTTGACCAGCAGGTTAAGATGTATACTCAGCGTACTGCAAAATACGATAAAGTTGAGGAATATCAGGACAATGACATGCTGAAAGGTCTGTTGGCTGAACTGGATGAAAACGGTAATACAAAAGAAGGTGGTCTTCAGGTAGAAGGTGCTGTCATGATGCCTACTTACATGAAGAACGACGACCAGAAAGCTATCTTCAATGGTGCAAAGACAAATACTGTATTGGTTTTCAACCCTGCAACAGCATTCGACAACAACGAAGCTGAGCTGGCTTCATTGCTGAAGATCAAGAAAGAAGAAGTTGCAAATTACAAAGGTAACTTCAGCTTCCAGATCGAAGAAATCACTCGTATGATTCCGGGTGACTTGAATCAGGAACTGTTCGATCAGGTTCTGGGTGAAGGTAAGGCTCACAGCGAAGAAGAATTCCGCGCACAGATTAAAGAAACAATCGCTAAACAGTTTGAAGCTGACAGCGACTACAAGTTCTTGATCGATGTTCGTAACTATGTTGTTAACAAGATCGGTAAACTGGAATTCGCAGACGAACTGATGAAACGTATCATGTTGGAAAACAACAAAGAAAAAGGTGAGGAGTTCGTTGCAGAACATTATGAAAAGAGCATTGAAGAACTGACATGGCACCTGATCAAGGAAAAACTGGTTGCAGCAAACAATATTAAAGTTGAACAGGCTGACATTACCAACATGGCAAAAGAAGCAACACGTGCTCAGTTTGCTCAGTATGGTATGATTAATGTACCTGATGAACTGTTGGAAAACTACTCTAAGGAAATGTTGAAGAAGCGTGAAAGCGTAGAAGCACTGATCAACCGTGTTATTGAAACGAAGTTGTCAGAAATCCTGAAAGGTCAGGTTACATTGAACCACAAAGCAGTTTCAGCAGAAGAATTCAATAAAATGTTTCAGTAATTTCCCCGCGGTAAGCTGAGGCGAATTGCTAAAACTTGCTAAAAGAGGGGCTTTTGGTCTGGCTTTCGTCCGATTGAACAGCAGTTTTTGTACTTTTGTTCTATATGGGAAGAAGCGATCAGAAGCTTCTCTTTTATTATTTTATTATTCACATTTATAGATTTGACTAATGGACGATTTTAGAAAATATGCTACCAAGCATTTGGGTATGAGCAGTATGGTGCTTGACGACGTAATCAAATCGCAGG
>FR887828.1:0-24255 GCA_000432735.1 Bacteroides sp. CAG:443 | reverse complement strand
GACGACTTAATCAAATCGCAGGCAGGATATCTTAATCCTTATATCTTAGAAGAGCGTCAGTTGAATGTTACACAACTGGACGTGTTCTCTCGTCTGATGATGGATCGTATCATTTTCCTCGGAACTCAGATAGATGATTATACAGCCAATACACTGCAAGCTCAGTTGTTGTATCTGGATTCTGTAGACTCTGGAAAAGATATCTCTATTTACATCAACTCTCCGGGCGGATCGGTTTATGCCGGACTGGGCATTTACGATACAATGCAGTTCATCTCCAGCGATGTTGCCACAATCTGTACAGGTATGGCTGCTTCTATGGCTGCTGTATTGCTGGTTGCCGGTACGGAAGGAAAGCGTTCGGCTCTGACTCATTCGCGTGTCATGATTCATCAGCCGATGGGCGGAGCACAGGGGCAGGCTTCTGATATTGAGATTACAGCTCGTGAAATTCAGAAGTTGAAAAAAGAACTGTACACGATTATAGCCGATCATTCTCATACTGATTTTGACAAGGTATGGGCTGATTCTGACCGTGATTACTGGATGACGGCTCAGGAAGCTAAGGAATATGGTATGATTGATGAAGTGCTTTCTCGTAAGCCGACTGTGTAACTATTTAATTTAATAAAAGCTATTTACTTTGGAAGATAAATCAACTAAGAAGAGCAAAAGACGCTGTAGCTTTTGTGGACGTTCGGAAGATGAGGTCGGTTTCCTGATAACAGGTGTCAACGGTTGTATCTGTGACAGCTGTTCGGAACAGGCACATGAAATCGTTCAGGAGGCTATGCGTCAGAAAGGGAGCAATACCGACTTGAATCTGGCAGAGCTTCCGAAGCCGAAAGATATAAAAGACTTCCTCGATCAGTATGTGATTGGGCAAGACGATGCGAAGCGTTATCTTTCTGTGGCTGTTTACAACCATTACAAGCGTTTGTTGCAGCCTTCGTCGAAAGATGATGTGGAAATTGAAAAATCCAATATCATCATGGTAGGAAGTACAGGTACGGGAAAGACATTACTTGCGCGTACCATTGCCAAGTTATTACATGTTCCCTTTACCATTGTTGATGCTACAGTACTGACGGAGGCTGGTTATGTAGGCGAAGATATCGAAAGTATTCTGACTCGTCTGCTGCAAGTCGCTGATTATAATGTAGCCGAGGCTGAACGTGGCATTGTCTTTATTGATGAGATTGATAAAATCGCCCGTAAGGGAGATAATCCTTCTATCACGCGTGATGTGAGCGGGGAGGGTGTTCAACAGGGACTGTTGAAATTGTTGGAAGGCTCTATTGTTAATGTCCCTCCTCAAGGAGGTCGTAAGCATCCAGAGCAGAAACTGATTCCTGTCAATACCAAGAATATTTTGTTTATTTGCGGAGGAGCGTTCGACGGTATCGAGCGCAAGATTGCCCAGCGTCTGAATACAAACGTAGTAGGTTACGGTGCTGCCAAGGAAAAGGTTAAAATCGACCGTGCAAATTTGATGCAATATATTGCTCCTCAAGATTTGAAATCTTTTGGACTTATACCGGAAATCATCGGGCGTCTGCCTATATTGACTTATTTGAACCCGTTGGATCGTACTGCATTACGCAATATTCTGACCGAGCCTAAGAATTCAATCATCAAGCAATATATCAAGTTATTTGAGATGGATGGGGTGAAGTTAGAGTTTCAGCCAGAGGTATTCGATTATATAGTCGACAAGGCTATCGAATACAAGTTGGGTGCTCGTGGGCTAAGATCGATTGTGGAAACGATTGTTATGGATGCTATGTTTGAGATCCCGTCGCATAAGGTAGATTCTTTTGTTATTACGCTTGATTATGCGAAAGAGCAGATGAATAAAGCCAATTTGTCCCGTTTACAAATGGCCTGAAAAACTAAAAAAGTGATGAGGAAATAAAGTTCTTCGGTAAAATAATTGCTCGATTATTTGCATAATATCAAAAGTTGTTTATAACTTTGTTACATACGCATAAAGCGAGACTTATATCTTGAAGAATTAAAATCACTAAAATAAAAGGACAATGGCGGAAAAGATTAATTTGGCGGAACAGTTGAAAAAGTATTTTGGTTTCGACACTTTTAAGGGAAACCAAGAAGCTATAATTAGTAACTTACTGGCCGGGAAGGATACTTTTGTTTTGATGCCTACCGGTGGAGGTAAATCGTTGTGTTATCAGTTGCCTTCATTGCTAATGGAAGGAACGGCTATCGTTATATCTCCACTCATTGCCCTAATGAAAAATCAGGTGGACGCCATGCGAAACTTCAGTGAAGAAGACGGAGTGGCACATTTCATCAACTCATCACTTACAAAGTCAGCGATAGAACAGGTTAAATCTGATATCCTGGCCGGGAAGACAAAGCTGCTGTATGTAGCTCCCGAATCGCTGACAAAAGAAGAAAATGTTGATTTTCTGAAACATGTGAAGATTTCTTTCTATGCAGTCGACGAAGCACACTGTATTTCAGAGTGGGGACATGACTTTCGTCCGGAATACCGTCGTATCCGTCCTATCATCAATGAGATCGGTAAGGCACCGGTCATAGCATTGACGGCTACGGCTACTCCTAAGGTAAAAATGGATATCCAGAAGAACTTGGGGATGGTAGGGGCTACGGAGTTTAAGTCGTCATTCAATCGTCCGAATCTGTATTACGAAGTACGGCCCAAAACAAATAATGTAGATAAAGATATTATCCGTTTTATTAAGCAGAATCCGGAGAAATCGGGCATTATTTACTGTCTGAGCCGTAAAAAGGTAGAAGAGCTGGCCGAAATTCTTCAGGCAAACGGCATTAAGGCCCGTCCTTACCATGCCGGAATGGATTCTGCTACCCGTAATGCAAATCAAGATGCTTTCTTGAAAGAAGACATCGATGTAATCGTGGCAACGATTGCTTTCGGTATGGGTATTGATAAACCGGATGTACGTTTCGTTATTCATTATGACATTCCGAAGAGCCTGGAAGGATATTATCAGGAAACAGGACGTGCCGGACGTGACGGAGGAGAAGGCTTGTGCATTACTTTCTATTCGAACAAGGATTTGCAGAAGCTGGAAAAATTCATGCAAGGCAAGCCTATTTCGGAACAGGAAATCGGAAAACAGCTGTTGCTGGAAACGGCAGCGTACGCTGAATCGTCGTTGTGCCGTAGAAAGATTCTGTTGCATTATTTCGGAGAAGAATATACAGAAGATAATTGTGGTAATTGTGATAACTGTTTAAATCCGAAAAAACAAGTGGAGGCTCAGGATTCGTTGTGTGCAGTGATTGAAACAATCATTGCGGTAAAAGAAAATTTTAAACAAGACTATATAGTTGATATCCTTTTAGGAAAAGAAACGTCGGAGGTACTGGCGCATAAACACGAAGATTTGGAAGTCTTCGGCTCAGGTATGGGCGAAGATGAACGTTTGTGGAACGCCGTTATTCGTCAGGCGTTGATTGCTGGTTATTTAAGCAAAGATGTAGAAAACTACGGCTTGCTGAAGGTTACTCCGGAAGGGCATAAGTTCTTGAAAAAACCGAAATCATTCAAGATTGTCGAAGACGCTGATTTCGACGATGAGGAAGTTGAAGAGGTTCCGATGCGAAGCGGTGCATCGTGTGCGGTAGACCCGGTGCTTTTCTCTATGTTGAAAGATTTGCGCAAGAAGATGTCGAAGAAACTGGATGTTCCTCCTTACGTCATCTTCCAGGATCCTTCACTGGAGGCCATGGCAACTATTTATCCGGTAACACTGGAAGAGTTGCAAAATATTCCGGGTGTAGGTGCTGGTAAAGCTAAACGCTATGGTCAGGAGTTCTGCGAACTGATCAAGAAGCATTGCGATGAAAATGAGATTGACCGTCCGGAAGATTTGCGCGTGCGTACGGTTGCCAACAAGTCGAAGCTGAAAGTTTCGATTATTCAGAGTATTGACCGTAAGGTGGCTTTAGACGATATTGCCGTAGCAAAGGGTATCGATTTCAATGAATTGCTCGATGAAATAGAAGCAATTGTATATTCGGGTACCAAGCTGAATATCGACTATTTCCTGAATGATGTGATGGATGAAGATCACATGCTCGACATCTATGATTACTTTAAGGAATCTACGACCGACAAGATTGACGATGCGATGGATGAACTGGGTGCAGATTACACCGAAGAAGAAATTCGTTTGGTTCGTATCAAGTTCATTTCAGAAATGGCTAACTGATAAGGTCGGTATATTAATAAGTTTTGTGGCAGCAGGTTTCCGGTTTATACCGTTTGCCTGCTGCCACAATTTTTATATAACTTCCTTTTTATTTGTTCCTTTTTAGAAAACGTTCAGTCAGTCGGCGACGGACAGGTTCATCATACAGCTTCAGAGAAGCATAAGCCAGAACAATGGCTCCTGCCAGAACCAATATCATATAAGGAATGCCTTCGGATATTGTTGCATGGTTATTGCATACCCAGGCAGTGTAAATATATATCAGCGGGTAGTGAGTAATGTAAATGGGATACGAAATATCTCCCAGAAACTTGCAGATACGGCTGGAATACTTGCCTGTAACCTTGCCTCCGGCTCCCATGGAAACAATAACAGGAAAAATAAAAATGATGCAGAACGATTCGTAAAGCCCGTTCAGCCAGTAATGTTCCTCACCTCCCAGTCGGGGAACAGATAATATGACGACAATAATCAGGGCGCAATACCAGAAGGCTCTTTTCTTGAGTCGTATCAGCCAGCCAAGACGTGAGAGCAGCAATCCCCCGAAAAAGGGAAACAAGAGTCGTACGAAGCCTACATACTGCTGTTCCCAGTTCAGGGCCCATCCACCTACCATGTCGCCCATCGGTGCAGTCTGACTGCGGTAGATCGTAAGACAAGCTGCTGCGGCAACCAGAACAGCCAAGGCTTTTTTACTGAACCGGCGTATGACAAGTGCATAGAGGATATTGGCAATGTATTCATAGTACAGCGACCATGCCGGACCATTCAGCGGATGCATTTCTGTCCATCCCCGCACATCCCATTTCAGCGGAAGCGGTAGCAGCGTGCATCCCAGCAGCATGATGAGCAACAAGGTCCCTACGGAGGTGTGCTCTATTTGTGGAAAGCAAGACGATTTCTGGAAATAGAAAAGGGCGGCTCCTACGATACTTCCCATAATGACCATCGGGTGCAGGCGAATGATGCGTCGTTTGAAGAAGGTTCCCAATGTCATCTTGTTCCAGCGGTCGTCGTAAGCATAGCCTATTACGAATCCTGAAAGCATGAAAAAGAAATCGACGGCAAGATAGCCGTGGTTGATGATTTGAATGAGATGGTTTCCCTGAGAATGTGTTTCGAACAGGTGAAAGATAATAACCATTAGTGCTGCAACTCCGCGAAGTCCGTCAAGAATTTCGTAGTGCGGTTTCGAAGCCAGATAAGTGCTTTGTGTGTTCATAGTTGTTTTTTCTTGCGTTATAAAAGATCTTTATTCAACAGCGCGCAAAGATAACTAACATCTTATTAATTATGCAAAAAAGAAGTGGCTAAAATCATTCTTATTTCTTTTACTATCTAACGGCTGAAAAAAGATAAAAGATCAGAGGAGGCAGATTGTAGAAAGTCGTGGTGTGCAGGGCAACTTTTCTCGATGTTTTTTTATTTTTTGTACAAATTCCAAACATTTTTGTACAAATTATTTTGACTGCCTCCGCATGTTTTTTTGAAAGCTGGAAAACAATTGGCAAATAAAAAAAGATGTTAAGCATACTTCTTGATTGGAATAAAATTTGTATATTTGCACGCAATAAAATCTAAAGCATAAAGCCCTATGTCATTTATTGCAGATAAAGTTGTAATGGACGGATTGACTTACGATGATGTATTGTTAATCCCGGCCTATTCTGAGGTATTACCCAAAACTGTCGAACTCACGACAAAGTTCTCACGTAACATTGAATTAAAAATTCCGTTTGTAACTGCTGCTATGGATACAGTTACCGAAGCACAGATGGCTATTGCCATTGCTCGTGAAGGAGGTATCGGTGTTATCCATAAAAACATGTCTATCGAGGAACAAGCCCGTCAGGTTGCCATTGTGAAACGTGCCGAAAACGGTATGATTTATGATCCAGTAACTATCAAAAGAGGCTCTACCGTAAAGGATGCTCTTGATTTGATGGCTGAATATAAGATTGGTGGTATTCCGGTGGTAGATGATGAAAAATATTTGGTAGGTATTGTAACAAACCGTGACCTTCGTTTTGAAAAAGATATGACAAAACGTATCGATGAAGTGATGACGAAGGAAAATATTGTCACTACAGAACCGGGAACAGATATGGAAACTGCTTCCAGAATTCTGCAAGAGAATAAAATTGAAAAATTGCCGGTTGTTGATAAAGACGGCAAACTGATTGGTCTGATTACTTATAAAGACATTACAAAGGCAAAAGACAAACCGATGGCTTGTAAGGATGCCAAAGGACGTTTACGTGTTGCAGCCGGAGTAGGCGTTACAAACGATACGTTGCAGCGTATGGAAGCCTTGGTAAATGCTGGTGCTGACGCTATCGTTATTGATACGGCACATGGACATTCTTTGTCGGTTATCGAAAAGCTGAAAGAAGCGAAGAAAGCTTTCCCGAATATTGATATTGTAGTCGGAAATATTGCTACAGGCGAAGCTGCCAGAACATTGGTTGAGGCTGGAGCTGATGCAGTAAAAGTTGGTATCGGTCCGGGTTCTATTTGTACCACACGTGTGGTAGCCGGAGTTGGTGTTCCACAGTTGACAGCCGTATACGATGTTGCAAAGGCATTGGAAGGTACAGGTGTTCCTTTGATTGCTGATGGTGGCTTGCGTTATTCAGGTGATGTTGTGAAAGCATTGGCTGCCGGAGGATATAGCGTGATGATTGGTTCACTGGTTGCCGGAACGGAAGAATCACCGGGTGATACTATCATCTTCAACGGCCGTAAGTTTAAGTCATATCGTGGTATGGGTTCATTGGAAGCCATGGAAAACGGTTCGAAAGACCGTTACTTCCAGTCGGGTACAACCGATGTGAAGAAACTGGTTCCGGAAGGTATTTCTGGTCGTGTTCCTTACAAAGGTACATTGTACGAAGTAATCTACCAGTTGGTTGGTGGTCTGCGTGCCGGTATGGGTTATTGTGGTGCACACAATATTACAGAGCTGCATAATGCCAAGTTCACCCGTATCACCAATGCCGGTGTATTGGAAAGCCATCCGCACGATGTAGCTATTACCAGTGAGGCTCCTAATTACAGCCGTCCTCAGTAAGAAAGGATAATTCTTTTCGTATAAAAGGATATTGTTTTTCACCACAGACTTCTGTTTTCAGTGTCGGAGTACTTATATTATTAGCCGGCGGTTGAAGTCTGTGGTGAATTTTGTTATAAATACGTTTCATTTATTCCTTCCAATTCTCATATCGAAAAATGACAAGATTTATCAAACGACTTTTCTGGCTTTCCTGTTTGTGCTTTCCAGGCAGTTTGCTGGCTGCTGGAAGTACTGAGGTACTTTTGCGTATCGGAGGTAAAGATATAACAAAACAGGAGTTTGAATTTTACTGTAAGCATTATGCGGCAGAAAATTGCCGTACGGAATCTGTACGGAATGCGTTCGATGATTTTCTGTTTCAGAAACTGAAATCGGCCGATATGAGGAGAACGGGTTGTGATACGCTTCCGGCCTTCCGCCAATATTGCAAAGTGATGCAGGGAGAGTTGCTTAAAAGCGTTATGCTGGATAAAGAGCAGGAAGAACAAATTTGTCGTGACTTATACCGGCAGAGTGTGGAACGACTTTCAAAAAGCGGGTGGGTAAAAATAGAACAGATTACAATACGTCTTGCTCAGAACGCAACGAAGCAGGAAGAATATGCAGCTCGTAACCGCATGGATTCTATTTATACGGCACTGAAGCAGGGAACTCCGTTTGCTGCATTCTCTTCTCAGAAGGAGGAAGATACATGGGTGCCGGTCGTGGAACTGCTGCAAGAGTTTACAGACCGGATAGCTTCTCTATCGAAAGGAGCGTTTTCGGAGCCGTTTTTTTCTCCGCTGGGAATTCATATTGTGAAGCTGACCGATACCAAGCCTTGCATCAGCTATGAGGAGGCACGGCCTTATCTTATGGCTTATCTGGACCGTCTGGGGGCCGAACATCCGGCGCTGAAACGAGATGTCTTTGCCCGTTGGACCGAGGGAGTGCTTAATGATAATGGAGTACAGATGCGTCTGGAAACAGAAGAAGATGCGTTACTCGCCTCTTTTTGGGATCAGCAGCATCGGGAAGCATCGCCTCGTGAGGCCACACCGGAAGAATTGGAACGTTATTTCAAGCAGAATAAGAATCAGTATGCCTGGGAACTTCCACATTTCAAAGGGGCGGTTATCCGGTGTGTCAATAAAAAGATGGCATCTCGCATCAAGAAATACCTGAAGAAACTTCCTGTCGGTCAATGGAAGGAAGGCCTGCATAAACTGATGGCGGCAGACTCTACCGTAAATGCTTCCATCGAGGTCGGACTTTTTCAGATTGGTAAAAATGCCTGTGTCGATAGACTGGCCTTCAAGTGCGGAAAGCTGCCGGAAAATGATAAACTCCCTTATACTTTTTTGATGGGAAAGAAACTGAAGAAAGGTCCAGAGGATTATACCGATGTGTACGAAGTGTTAAGAAACGACTATCGAAGGGAGCAGGAAAAAAGGTTGCTTGCTTCGTTAATGCAACATTTTGGCGTAGAAATTAAACAAGACGTTTTAAAAACCGTTAATTGTTGCGGAAGTAATTAATTAATACTGTATCTTCGTTCACTGATTCAGAGTAATAAGGCGAATGGGCAAGTTTAGTATCTTCATTGCAGGACTGATAGTTTTGTCAGGATGTGGCAAGACGGTAGACCATAAGGGAAAAACTCCCTTGGTGGAGGTCGACCATGAATTTCTGTATAAGGAAGATCTGCAAGCTGCTATGCCGATGGGGATGCGGGGGCAAGATAGCGTCCGATTTGCCGAGGAATATATCCGCAACTGGGTACAAGACGTGTTGTTGTATAAAAAAGCGGAAGGAAATATTCCCGATAATGTAAAGATAGACGAACTGGTTGCTTCGTATCGCCGTGCATTGATTATGCATACTTATCAGGAAGAACTGGTCAACCAGAAGCTGGGCAGTGAAATATCGGACACCGAAATCGAACAATACTATAACCAGAATACCGGTATGTTTCGTGCCAACCAGCCTTATGTGCAGGGATTGTTTATGAAAGTACCGGTAAGTGCCCGTCATTTGAACAATGTGCGTGCATGGTACAAGAAAAATACACAGGAGGCTATCGACAAGCTGGAGAAGTTCAGCATCGGCAATGCAGTGAGTTATGATTACTTTTACGACCGCTGGATTCCCGTATCTGCTGTTGCGGCTAAGCTTCCGTTGAAAGCCATCGATACGGATGCCGATTATTTAAATCGTAACCGTAACGTAGAAGTACGTGATACGGCTTATTGTTATTTCCTTCATGTAGAAAACTTTCTGCCTGCCGGACAACAGTTGCCGTTGGAATATGCCAAGAGTGAAATAAAAGAAATATTAATCAATCTGAAGCGTGTGGAGTTCATAAATCGTATGAAGGATGATTTGTATAAAAAAGCTTCAGAGGATAAGGACATTATTTATTATTAGAACCCGAACAATGAATAAGATTAAGTTCATCAAGGCTTATGCTTGTATGCTTTTGCTGCTTGCCGGAGTGTCGGCTTATGCGCAAAATAATGTGATAGACGAAGTAGTCTGGGTCGTAGGTGATGAGGCTATTTTAAAGTCGGACGTAGAGAATGAACGTCTGAACGCCCAGTATGAAAACCGGCATTTCGACGGCGACCCGTATTGTGTGATTCCGGAAGAACTTGCTATACAGAAACTTTTCTTGCATCAGGCAGAAATAGATAGTGTGATCGTTTCGGATCAGGAGGTAATTCAGGAAGTGGAACAGCGTATTGCCTGGCTTGCCGATCAGATCGGCTCGAAAGAGAAAATGGAGGAATATTATAACAAATCGTATACCCAGATCCGCGAAATGTTGCGTGAAAACGTAAAGAGCCAGAAAACAGTGCAGCAGATGCAGCAGAAAATCGTAGGTGATATCAAGCTGACCCCTGCCGAAGTGCGTAATTATTTCAGCAAATTGCCGCAAGATAGTATTCCGTTTATTCCGACTCAGGTAGAGGTACAGATCATTACTCAGGAGCCGAAAGTATCGGAACAGGAGATAGAACGTGTAAAGGCTCAGCTGCGTGAGTATGCCGACCGTGTGAACAAGGGTGAAACTTCATTCTCTACATTGGCTCGTTTCTATTCGGAGGATCCGGGTACTGCACGACGTGGTGGTGAAGGTGGATTTACCGGAAGAGGTGAGCTGGTTCCTGAGTTTGCGAATGTAGTCTTCAACTTGACTGATACGAAAAAAGTTTCGAAAGTTTTTGAAACGGAGTTTGGTTATCACATTGCTCAGCTGATTGAAAAACGAGGTGACCGAGTAAACTACCGCCATATTCTTTTGCGTCCGAAAGTAGACCAGAAAGACATTGATGCTGCATTGGCACGCTTGGATTCTATAGCAGACGATATCCGAAAGAATAAATTTACTTTCGACGATGCTGCTACCTGGATTTCGCAGGATAAGGATACACGTAATAATCACGGATTGCTGGCCAACCCTCAAACCAGTACATCTCGTTTTGAAATGCAGCAATTGGCCGGTTTGATATCGCAAGATGTGGCAAAGGTCGTAGAGAACATGCAGATTGGTGAAATCTCGAAACCTTTTACCATGATTAACTCCAAAGGAAAGCAAGTCTGTGCGATTGTAAAACTGAAGAACCGAATCGATGGACACAAGGCGACCATTACCGAAGACTATCAGCGTCTGAAGGCTATGGTAACAGCCAAACGAAGCGAGGAAAAACTTCAGAAGTGGATTGTCGAAAAGCAGAAGAATACATACGTACGTATTAATCCCGACTGGAGAAACTGTGATTTCAAATATCCGGGATGGATTAAGAACTGATACTTAAAACCATATATGCAGAAACAGAAAAACAAGAAAAATATATTTGGCGGGCATAGGATGCTGTTGGCAGGCGTCCTATGCCTGTTCGGCTTTTGTTTGCTGGCACAGAAACCGATCCAAAACCGGAAACAAAAGGTTCAGACGGATACGACAAAGGTACAGAAGGCTCCGGCAACTGCACCCCAGAAACAGCCGGCTAAAAGTAAGGTATATCTGATTCATTCCGATTTGTTGCGTAAGGATTCGCGTCATCCGGATGCTCAGGTTGTAGTGGGAAATGTGGTTTTCCGTCACGATAGTGTGTATATGTACTGCGACAGTGCATATTATTACGATAAGATTAGTTCGTTCGAGGCTTTCAGCAATGTCAAGATGAATCAAGGAGATACACTCTTCTTGTATGGCGACCGTCTGTATTACGATGGCAATACGCAGATAGCTGAAGTGCGTATGAATGTACGTATGGAAAACCGTAATACTACGTTGCTGACGGATAGCTTGAACTACGACCGTGTATATAATCTGGGTTATTTCTTCGATGGCGGAACATTGATGGATGAACAGAATGTTTTGACCTCGGAATGGGGACAATACAATCCCGGTACCAAACAGTCGGTATTCAATTATAACGTGAAGCTGGTGAATCCGCAGTTTACGCTGACTTCCGATACGCTGGAGTATAATACGGCAAGCAAGATAGCCAATATTGTCGGTCCTTCGGATATTTTGAGTGATAACAATCATATATATTCGGAAAAGGGTACCTACAACACCATGACTGGTAAGGCATACTTGCTGGACCGTTCTGTTCTGACTAACGAAGGAAAACAGTTGACGGGAGATTCTTTATTCTATGACCGTAACGAAGGACTGGGTGAGGCATTCCGTAATATGGTGTTGACCGATACCGTCAATAAAAATATGATGACGGGAGAATATGGTTACTATAATGAGAAGAAGAAATATGCATTTGCCACCGATAAGGCCGTTGCTGTTGATTACTCTCAGGGTGACAGTCTGTTCTTGCACGGAGATACATTGCTGATGGAAACTTTCCATCTGGATACAGATTCGATGTTTCGTGAGATGCGTGCCTTTCATAAGGTCCGTTTCTATCGGACGGATGTGCAAGGGGTAGCCGATTCGTTGGTCTTTTCGACAAAGGACAGTTGCCTGACCATGTATCATGATCCGATATTGTGGAACAAAAATCAGCAGCTGGTAGGTGAAAAGATTTGTATGTATATGAACGACAGTACTATCGATTGGGCACATATCATCAATCAGGCATTATCGATAGAGCAGATAGATACTACCATGTATAATCAGGTGACGGGAAAGGAAATGAAAGCCTATTTCCGTAACAAGCAGATGTACAAGACGGAAGTTATCGGTTCGGTACGTTTGGTTTATTATCCGATGGACTCCGATAGTACGCTGATAGGAATGAACGTGTCGGAAACCAGTAAGCTGGATATTTATTTGGAAAACCAGAAACTGGAGAAGATGGTGATGAGTCCGAAATCGAACGGTACACTTTACCCGATGACGCAGATTCCACCCGGCACAAGTAAATTGCAGAATTTCGTATGGTTCGACTATATACGTCCGCTGAACAAGCAAGATATATTCAACTGGCGAAGCAAGAAGGTTGAAGACCAGTTGAAGAAGAATGTACGCGGTCCGGTAGAATTGCCGAACCAGCATTTGTTTGAAACTAAAAAGGAGTAAAAGTATGGGAATGTTTACGATGAGGAAGCCACGTGCGTATCACCATGAGTATATTTACGTGGACGAACGAAAAGAAAAGTTGGAGAAGATAGAAGAGAACGCAAAGCGTGATCTTGGCATGCTTCCTCCTAAGGAATTTTCTCCCGAAGACATCCGGGGAAAGTTCATTGAGGGTACTACTTATCTGAAACGGCGTAAAGAGAGCGGACGCAAGCCTCTGAGTTACGCTGCTATATTCGTTGCCATAGCTGTACTTGCATATATCTTACACTATCTGGTAACAGGAGAATTTACTTTTTAAACTTTTTCATGCTATGAGCGATGTAATCCGTTTGTTGCCCGATTCCGTAGCCAACCAGATTGCGGCGGGCGAAGTAATACAGCGTCCGGCTTCTGTGGTTAAGGAGTTGGTAGAAAATGCCATCGACGCCGGAGCACATCACATAGACGTTTTGGTGACTGATGCAGGAAAGACTTGCATTCAGGTGATAGACGATGGAAAAGGCATGTCGGAAACCGATGCACGCCTGGCTTTCGAACGTCATGCCACGTCGAAAATCCGTCAGGCTTCCGATTTGTTTGCACTTCACACAATGGGCTTCCGTGGCGAGGCACTTGCTTCGATTGCTGCGGTGGCTCAGGTAGACCTGCGTACTTGTCAGGAAGGAGAACAGCTTGGAACTCATATTTGTATTTCGGGCTCCAAAGTAGAAAGTCAGGAAGCGATAGCTTGTCCGCAAGGAAGTAATTTCTCGGTAAAGAATTTATTCTTCAATATTCCTGCACGACGTAAGTTCCTGAAATCGAATCAGACGGAGCTGAGTAATATTCTGACTGAATTTGAGCGTATCGCTTTGGTCAACCCTGAGGTTTCGTTTACGCTTCATCACAATGATACGGAAATGCTGAATCTTCCGGCTATCCAGTTGCGTCAGCGTATTATGGGAGTATTCGGAAAGAAACTGAACCAAGATTTGCTGTCGCTCGATATTGAAACCAGTATGGTAAAAATACATGGTTTTATCGGGAAGCCCGAAACTGCACGTAAAAAAGGGGCACGTCAGTTCTTTTTTGTCAACGGGCGTTACATGCGGCATCCGTATTTCCATAAGGCAGTAGTCGATGCTTACGAAAACCTCATTCCGGCAGGCGAGCAAGTGTCTTACTTCATTTATTTTGATGTTGATCCGGCAAATATTGATGTGAATATCCATCCTACGAAAACAGAGATAAAATTTGAGAACGAGCAGCCTATCTGGCAAATCCTATCGGCTGCTGTGAAAGAGACGCTGGGACGCTTCAATGCGGTACCTTCCATTGACTTTGATACGGAAGGTATGCCTGATATTCCGGCTTTCGATGCGGTTCCTGCTTCAGGGGTTCGTCCTCCTTCTACATCGTACGATCCTTCGTATAACCCGTTTAATGTGTCGTCGGTACCTCCTTCGCAGTATTCTCCTTCTTCGTACAATAAGAAGCAGCATACGGAGTGGGAACCGTTGTTTCAAGGACTGGAAAGAAAAAATGCTCCTTCCTGGGATATGCCTTCTTCGCCTGTACCAGAGGAAACATGGAGTGAACCAGAGCCAGAGTCTCAGCCTGCGGAACCGACACTTTACGATGAGCATCCAGATGTGAATGTGGCTGAAAAATCGGCGCAGCATTATCAATATAAAGGAAGTTATATTCTGACTTCTGTCAAGTCAGGGCTGATGATTATCGACCAGCAGCGTGCCCATGTACGTATCTTGTACGATCAGTACATGAATCAGATAGCCAACCGCAAGAATGTTTCGCAGCGTATGCTGTTTCCTGATATGGTACATTTCTCTCCGGCTGAAATCCCTGTTCTGGAAGAAATCATGGATGACCTGACGGCATTGGGCTTTGAACTCAGTAATCTGGGAGGAGGTTCTTATGCCATCAATGGGGTGCCTGCCGGTATTGAAGGACTAAATCCGGAAACACTGGTCACAAATATGGTACAGACTGCTATCGAAAAAGGGTGTAAGGTGAAGGAAGAGGTACAGAGTATGCTGGCTCTTTCGCTGGCCAAAGCAGCAGCCATTGTACCGGGACAGGTACTGACGAATGAAGAAATGAATAATTTGGTGGATGAGCTTTTTGCTGTTGCCACTCCCAATTATACCCCTGATGGAAAGGTCGTTCTTTCAGTATTGAAAGAAGAGGATTTGGAAAAGCTTTTCAAATAATAGTAGTACGTATTCAATCGATAGAAACGTCGGGACGTCTTAGTCAGAACGTGCGCATGTTTTATAGAAAATGTGCGCACGTTTTTTTATGCTTTATCTCAATGTAAAAAACATATGCCCTTCACGGCTTAGTGCTTCGTCGAATGTGAACCCTTCCCATTCAAAACTTTTCAGTGCTTCTACATCTTCGATGCGGTTTTTCAGAATGAAGCGTGTCATTTCTCCTCTGCACATTTTGGCATAGACAACAACTGTTGTGGGTTTACCATTCTTGTATACCATAAATTCGGGTGTTACGACTTGTACCGCTTGGGTTACTTCTTTCCACTGAAACAGGTCTTTCATCTCGGCACTCGCTAAGTTGATCAAGAGTCCCCCTTGTTTCTGTATTTCAGCAATAAAGTAGTCGGTTAATAAAGGACGCCAGTATTCAAACATTGTTCTATTTCCATGTTCGGCCAAGCGTACATCGCCCTCAAGCCGGTAAGGCTTTATCAGGTCCAGCGGTCTCAGTAATCCATAAAGAAAGGACGTGATGAACAGATGCTGCTGTGCATACTGCCAGTCTTCGTGAGTAAAGTCTTTCGGGTTGAGGCGCTTGAATACAATGCCGGTGTAAGCGAGTAAAGCCGGAAGGGAAAGACTTTCGGGAGAGAGGAACTCATGATAACGAAGAACGTTCTCGGCTGCCAGTTTATTGTTTATGTGCAGCAGGCGAGCCAACTCTTCGGAACTGAATTGTGCCATGTGCAGGGCATTTTCGTGTGCCTCCTTTTCGAAATAGGGAGTAGTTGTAAAAGGAACCTCTTGGCGGTTGCGTGCAGCCATTGTCTTGGCACACGACATATAAATCATCATAAGCAGTAACTGTTTTTATTAAATCTCATTACAAAGATACGCTCTGGCAGGGACTTTTGTTCAGAAAAGACCTATATTTGTTGGTGATAGAATGAATTGTTTTATTTAATTTTAATCGTATATGATGAAATCGTTGAAAATCGGTAGCTTGGTCGTAATGGCTTTGATGTTGCTCTTTGTGAGAGCGAATGCCCAAACCGGTGCAGAAAAGGTAAAAATAGGTGATACAATGCCTCAGTTTACACTGAATTCGGAAGTGTATGGAACTGTTACTCCTGCCGACTTAAAGGGTAAAGTTGTTTTGGTGAGTCTGTTTGCTACATGGTGCGGACCCTGCCAAAAGGAGCTTGCCGAAGTGCAGACTACACTTTATCCGAAATATAAAGATAATGAGAATTTCCGTTTGCTGGTGATTGGTCGTGAGCATACTGATGCTGAACTGACAAAATACAACACCCGCAAGAAGTTTACTTTCCCGCTTTATCCGGATCCGAAGCGTGAAGTTTTTTCATTGTTTGCCGACCAAAGTATTCCTCGCGCCTATTTATTCAATAAGGAAGGAAAATTAATATATACTTCTATCGGATACACTCCTGAAGAATTTCAGAAATTAATGGATTCGATTGAAGAGGCTTTGAAATAATGGATTGTATTGAGTGAGCTGCTATGAATGAAATTGAAAAAATGAGAAGTGGGCTGCTTGCTGATTTCACTTCGCCTGAAATACAGAGCAGTTTTTATCATTGTAAGAAACTCTTGGCTAAGTTTCGGGCAATGACTCTTTACGATGACGATTACCGTAAGGTCTTGGAAGACTTGGTACCGGGAATACCTGCAACATCGGTCATTCAACCTCCTTTTTTCTGTGATCACGGACATGGCATACGTATGGGGGAGCATGTGTTTGTCAATGCCGGATGTACGTTTCTTGACGGGGCTTACATTACGATAGGCGATTATACCCTGATTGCTCCCAATGTTCAGATTTATACTCCACATCATCCTATTGATTACCGAGAGCGTCGTGCCTCCAAAGAGTATTCATATCCGGTAACCATTGGTCGGGATTGTTGGATTGGGGGAGGAGCGATTATTCTTCCGGGAGTAACGATTGGCGACCGTTGCATTATCGGGGCCGGTAGCGTGGTGACGAAAGATATCCCTTCTGATAGTCTGGCAGTTGGCAATCCGGCTGTAGTCAAGCGTAAGTTGAATGTTGATGATAAGTAATCCGTCCGGTGAACAAACAAGTCAAGGTTGAAAAGATACATACAAAAGAGCCTTATCAAAACTCCATTTGAAAAAAGTGCAATGCTGGAGAATTGAAAAGGCTCTTTTAGAATAGATGGCAAAATAGTTAAGTTCCGAAGTTGATGTCAAGGACGTATAGAACTTGGCTGGTTATATGCTTTTCGTATGTTTCTTAGTTGTTGGGCAAGTATATCGGCTTGTGTATCATTCATTTGCTTATTTTTTAGATCAGATTCTGTCTGTAAAATAAATGTTTCCAGCTCTTTCGCCTGTGGATGTGACAAATGGAAATAATCTTCATCGCTGTGGAAATAAAGCAACTTTAAACGGGCTAACATCAATTCGGCTTTTAAGGCTACTTTCCCTTTATATACAGGAGCCGGCTGGCTGTCATCTGGAGATAATTTAAAATTCTTGTTTGCAATTTCGATATATGAAATTTGTTTTCCTTGTCTGAAATCGTTGCCGTTGTAATCGATAGAACAAATGTGATATTTGTTGTTTATAAGATCGATAAAGTAAATTCTATCTTTTGTACATTGGACTTTATCTAAGTTGCTAACCTTGGAAGAAACGTTTAGCTTTCGGAGTTCTTTTGCACGAAGTCCGTTAAAGTCACTCTTGATAATCTTCATATTCTCATCTTTCATCGACAGATAATACCAGTATCCGTCGGCATATACAGCCTCTGTTTTAATTTCATCATTCTTTGGATTGTATCTTCTCACCACACATTTATCATCGTCAAATTTGTTGCCGGATGCTGTATAGATCTCTGCTTTTAAATTTAAATGTGGCTGAGGATGATTGAATATGGTATAGAACCAATTATCGGAGCTGAGAAAATATTTGTTGATGCTGCCCATTCCTGTTAGTTTATAGGTGCTGGCATCATCAAAAGTAGCATCGACATTATACCAATTACCGTCAATGTAAATTCTGTTCCATGCATGTCCGGAAGTACCTGCTATGGCTCCTGTGACATAATTGGTTGGGATACCTAGTCCATTCAGTAGGAGTGAATAAGAAAGGCTATATCCCTGGCACACGACTTTGCGAGTCAGAAAGGCTCCTAAAGCAGAGAATGAACTGTATGCCAAATAAGGATATTCATCGTTTCTTTCTCCATAAATAACATCCTTACATAGTTTTTGATAAAGCGTATAGGCAATTTCGGCAGATGTCATACGATAGTCCAAAAGTGAATAGAATTCTTCGATGCGTTTTTCCAGTGAGGGATAAATTTCTGGAATATGAACAGGCTGTATGGCATATTGCGGCAAGAAGGTTGATAAGTATGTCGGATTCTCCAAATCGACTTTGTAGCCGATATTTCCATTTACTTTAAGATGAAACAGCAACGGATCTTTTCCCAGAAAAGCACTATATAGACTATCTGCTTTATTGGATGGTATATTAAATTCTCTGACGTTTATTTCTTGGGCTCCTTGCAAGACGCCGTTTGTCAATTTATTGAATAAATCCGATTCATTGATGGGGATATTTTCTTTTTCGTCCTTATTTTCATTCACTTCATTTGAATCTTTGTCGGAGTCGGTCGAGGTACTATTGGTTTCTTCTGTTGTCTCTTCTATTTTTTCTTCTAGTTTTTCTTTCTTACATCCGGTCGTAGATAAACATAAAAATAATACGAATGCGGTTGGAATCAATAGTCTCATAAAGTATGGTATCGTTAAGTAGAATGTGAAACAATAACTTTTTATCTGGTTATAACAAACTCAGTTGCTTGAATGTTTTGATATGTAGATAAAAAATCCCTGCTTCCAAATTCAGACTGTAGGACACATCTGAAGTTTGAAAGCAGGGAATATTATTTTGTGAAGATTGATATGGCTATTTATATTCTTGCCAGCTCTTTATTTGTATATCTTCCTGTTTCATCTGGCAGAAAGCTTCAATGAAAGCTTTTGCTAGTCGGGCGTTGGTCATCAGCGGAATGTTATGGTCTATTGCTCCACGCCGGATACGATAACCGTTTGTCAACTCACGTTTGGAGTGGTTTTTGGGAATGTTGACTATCAAATCAAACTTATGCTCGGCTATCATCTTCATCACATTGTTTTCGGCATGTGGGCGTTCGTCGGGCCAGAATACAGGTGTGGTCGGTATGCCGTGCGAATTGAGGAAGGTCGCTGTACCGGCGGTTGCATAAATGTGGTAACCGTTCTTACTCAGCATGTGACTGGCATCCAGCAAGTCTACTTTCGACTTGGTCGCTCCAGAAGAGAGCAGTACCGACTGTTTCGGAATCTTATAGCCTGTTGCAATCAGTGCGTTGAGCAGCGCTTCGTTGAAGTCGTCGCCCAGACAGCCGACTTCTCCTGTAGACGACATATCGACGCCCAAAACAGGATCGGCATTCTGGAGGCGGGCAAACGAGAACTGGGATGCCTTTACGCCGATGCGGTCGATGTCGAATGCCGACTTGTCCGGACGGGTATATGGAGCGTCGAGCATGATACGTGTTGCTGTTTCGATGAAGTTACGTTTCAAAACTTTAGAAACAAACGGGAAGCTGCGTGAAGCACGCAAATTACATTCTATTACCTTAACTTCATTTTTACGGGCAAGATACTGAATATTGAACGGACCGGAAATATTCAGTTCCTGTGCAATGCGGCGACTGATCTTTTTGATCTGGCGGGCTGTAGAGAAATAAATTTGTTGTGCCGGGAATACAAGTGTGGCATCTCCCGAATGTACGCCAGCATATTCAATGTGTTCGGAAATGGCATATTCTACGATTTCGCCATTTTGGGCTACCGCATCGAATTCTATTTCTTTGGTTTCTTGCATGAACTGAGAGACAACTACCGGATATTCTTTCGATACTTCACTTGCCATCTGCAAGAAGCGGGTAAGTTCTTCTTCGTCGTAACATACGTTCATGGCGGCACCGCTCAATACATACGATGGACGAACCAATACCGGATAACCTACCTTTGCCACAAAGGCTTTAACATCATCCAGACTTGTTAGTTCCTGCCATGCGGGTTGGTCGATTCCTAATTGGTCGAGCATGGCCGAGAATTTGTTGCGGTTTTCGGCACGGTCGATAGATATGGGAGATGTTCCTAAAATAGGAACCGCCTGGCGATAAAGTTTCATGGCGAGGTTATTCGGAATTTGTCCGCCTACGGATACGATGACACCACGAGGCTGTTCCAAATCGATGACATCGAGTACACGTTCGAATGACAGTTCATCGAAATACAGACGGTCGCACATATCGTAGTCGGTCGATACCGTTTCCGGATTATAGTTAATCATGATTGACTTATATCCCAGTTTGCGTGCTGTCTGAATAGCATTGACAGAACACCAGTCGAATTCTACAGACGAACCGATGCGATAAGCGCCTGAGCCGAGTACGACTACCGATTTCTCATTCTTATAGTAATTGATGTCGTATCCTTCGGCACCGTATGTCATGTATAGATAGTTCGTCAGTTCCGGATGTTCGGAAGCAACTGTATTGATGCGTTTTACAGCCGGAAGGATACCCAGTTTCTTACGGTAAGCACGTACCATTAGATTTTCCTTTTCCATGTTTCCACCTTTAGGCTTCAGTACGAAGCGGGCAATCTGGAAGTCGGAGAAACCTAATGCCTTTGCTTCGCGCAAAACCTCGGCAGGAAGTTCTTCCAGCGAATTGTACGATTGCAGCTTGGCTTTGTAGTCGACGATGTTTTTCAGCTTGCCGATGAACCACGGGTCTATCTTGGTCAGGTCGTAGATGCGTTGAATATCGTATCCCTCTTCCAGTGCCTGAGCAATTGCGAAGATTCTCAAGTCGGTCGGGTTGGCAAGCTCATCGTCCAAATTATCGAAGCGTGTATGGTCATTGCCTACGAAACCATGCATGCCTTGGCCGATCATACGAAGTCCCTTCTGGATAATTTCTTCGAATGAACGTCCGATGGACATGATTTCGCCGACCGATTTCATGCTGGAGCCGATACGGCGTGATACACCGACAAACTTGGTCAGATCCCAGCGCGGAATTTTGCAGATTAAATAATCCAGTGAAGGAGCTACATAAGCCGAATTTGGGGTACCCATTTCACCGATTTCATCGAGCGTATAGCCTAAAGCGATTTTAGCAGCTACGAAAGCCAGCGGATAACCCGTTGCTTTGGATGCCAAAGCAGAGGAACGGCTGAGGCGTGCATTTACTTCAATGATACGATAGTCGTTCGAATCGGCATTAAAGGCATATTGTATGTTACATTCTCCCACGATACCTAAATGGCGGATACATTGTTTCGATAATTCCTGGAGCATGACAACCTGATCCTGAGTCAGAGAACAAGTTGGGGCCACCACGATCGATTCACCCGTATGAATGCCTAGCGGATCGAAATTTTCCATGCTGGCAACCGTAAAGCAATGATCGTTTGCATCGCGGATCACTTCAAATTCTATTTCTTTCCATCCCTTGAGCGATTCTTCTACCAGTATCTGCGGAGAGAAGGTAAAAGCGCTTTCAGCCAGTTCAATGAATTTTTCCTCGTTGGGACAGATACCACTTCCCAGTCCGCCAAGAGCATATGCCGAACGGATCATGACCGGATAGCCGATGCGGCGTGCAGCAGTCAGGGCATCCGACATGTTTTCTACTGCCTGGCTGATGGGTGTTTTCAGCTCAATTTCATTCAACTTCTTGACAAATAGGTCACGGTCTTCGGTGTACATTATGGCTTCGACCGACGTTCCCAGAACTTTTACACCATATTCCTTCAGCACTCCAGTCTGGTATAATTCTGTACCGCAGTTCAGGGCAGTCTGTCCTCCAAATGCCAGTAAGATACCGTCTGGACGTTCTTTCTTGATGATTTCGGTTACAAAATAAGGAGTCACCGGCAGGAAATATACTCGGTCGGCAATACCTTCCGATGTTTGGATAGTAGCGATATTAGGATTTACTAATACAGAACTGATACCTTCTTCACGCAAGGCTTTCAGAGCCTGTGAGCCTGAATAATCGAATTCTCCGGCTTGACCGATTTTAAGTGCGCCTGAGCCAAGCACCAGGACTTTCTTCAATTCTTTCTTCATGGTGTTTTATTAATTAGATTTATGGTTGTCGTTCATAGTCTTATACATGCAAAGAAACAATTAATTTTGAAGAAAACAAAGGATTTGCTTATCTTTGCTGCTAATTAATAAATCTCAAAGATATAATGATGAAAAAGGAAAAAATTATACTTACCGGCGATCGTCCAACCGGGAAACTGCATATCGGACATTATGTTGGTTCGCTGCGTCGTCGTGTGGAACTTCAGAACTCAGGACTTTACGATAAAATCTTTGTTTTCGAGGCCGATGGACAGGCTTTGACCGACAATATAGATAATCCGGAAAAAGTTCGTCAGAATGTGATTGAGGTAGCTCTCGATTATCTGGCTGCCGGACTAGACCCTGCGAAATCTACAATCTTCATCCAGTCGCAGATACCGGAACTTTATGAGTTGAGCTTTTATTTCATGGATTTAGTCACTGTTTCTCGTCTGCAGCGTAATCCTACGGTAAAGACAGAGATTCAGATGCGTAACTTTGAAGCAAGTATTCCTGTAGGATTCTTTACTTATCCTATCAGCCAGGCTGCCGATATTGCTGCTTTCAAGGCTACGACAGTTCCGGTGGGGGAAGATCAGGAACCGATGATTGAGCAGACCAGAGAGATTGTTCGTCGTTTCAATTATATTTATGGTGAAACGCTGGTTGAACCGGAAATTCTTTTGCCGGACAATGCCGCTTGCATGCGTCTGCCGGGTACCGATGGTAAGGCCAAGATGAGTAAGTCGCTGGGTAATTGCATCTATCTGGCCGATTCGGCTGATGAAGTTGAAAAGAAGGTAAAGAGCATGTATACTGACCCGACTCATATTAAGGTCAGCGATCCGGGTAAGTTGGAAGGAAACTGTGTCTTCACGTACTTGGATGCTTTCTGCCGTCCGGAACATTTCGAACGTTATTTGCCCGACTATGCAAGTCTGGATGAGCTGAAGGCTCACTATACTCGTGGTGGTTTGGGAGATATGAAGGTGAAGAAATTCTTGGCAGCCATTATGCAGGAAGAACTTGCACCGATACGTGACCGTCGTAAAATGTTCGAAAAAGATATTCCGGCAGTATACGATATGCTGAAGAAAGGTTGTGAAGTAGCTCGTGAAACAGCCGCACAGACCATGGATGAAGTACGTCGTGCCATGAAAATCAATTACTTTGATGATGCTGCACTGATAGCTGAACAGGCAAAGCGTTTTGCACAAGAATAACGTTCAGATTTTACGATAAGCATAATTAAGATAAATCGCTATTCGGATAAATACAAGTACCTTGTATTTGCCGGATAGCGATTTTTGTTTGTATCAGTGAACAAAAAAGGAAAATGGGCTGTTCCTTATTATATATGATTATTTGTTTATCTTAAAAAATGGTACTTATGAAAAAGATTGCGTTAAGTTGCATACTTATGTTTCTTTCTTTGAGCTTCGCTTTGGCTCAGGAAAATTCCTATCAGTTGTCAAGCCATATTTTGGATATTACTCAGGGAAAGCCCGCTCCTAATGTGAAGATAAGTCTGTATAAACAGCAGGCTGACGGGAAATGGAAAATGATAGAAGAGAAACTCACCGATGAAAACGGTCGTGTCAAGGATTTCTTGAAGGAAGATGGTACAGAGCACGATGGCGTGTATAAACTTATTTATTACGTGAAAACTTATTTTGACCTGATGGGAGAGGATACATTTTATCCTTTTGTCGAGGTTGCCTTCGAAATAAAGGGGAAAAAACATTATCATGTGCCTATCACTTTATCACCTTACGGTTATTCTACCTATCGAGGAAACTGATATATAGAGTCGGTTGCAGAGGTTTGGAAGGTGAAAAATGTACTTTTTTGCTGGCTTCACGATGGTTTTTGTGAAAAAAACAGAGCAAATATTTGCATATTCAAAATAAAGCCGTACCTTTGCAACCGCAATTGAGAACGAGAGCTAAGGGCGTTTAGCTCAGCTGGTTCAGAGCATCTGCCTTACAAGCAGAGGGTCGGCGGTTCGAATCCGTCAACGCCCACCACTAAACC
>FR887827.1 GCA_000432735.1 Bacteroides sp. CAG:443 | reverse complement strand
AATTCTGTTGCATTTGCAAGTTGAATTCAGCACTTTTTACTATCTTTGCATTTAAAAATATTAATCTGTTACCTGCAAAGTAACAGAACTATGAAAACACATATAAATAACACAGAAATACACATTATAAAATATGCGGGACATGAAGAATATCATTTGCATACTTTTTCTGATGGTTGGCATATCTTTGTCAGCCCAGAATGTTGCGGTTAAAACAAATCTACTTTACGATGTTTCGACAACCATCAACTTAGGAGCTGAAATAGGCCTTTCTCCCAAGTGGACGTTAGACTTATCGGCCAATTATAACGGATGGACTTTCAGCGAAAATAAAAAGTGGAAACATTGGCTGTTGCAACCCGAAGCCCGCTACTGGTTCTGTGAGCGATTCAACGGTCACTTTCTGGGAGCACATCTACTGGGCGGAGTCTACAATGTAAGCAATTGGGATACAGACTTTACTCTCTTGGGCACCGACTTTGGAAAACTAAAAGGACACCGTTACGAAGGATGGCTTGCTGGAGTTGGTATAGGATACGGATACCACTGGATACTGGCAAGACATTGGAGTATCGAAGCTGAAATCGGGGTCGGTTACATTTATACACGGGCAGACAAGTACGAATGTCCACGTTGCGGCGAGCAACTGGAAGACAATAAACCGCACCATTATGTTGGTCCGACCAAGGCTGCAATCAATCTGATTTATGTATTCTAAAGAAAAGGAGATAGAGAGTATGAAAAGAAAAGCTTGCTATATATTGCCTTATTTAGTTTTCGGCGCTTCGTTTCTATTACCTGCTACAGCTTTTACACAGACACAACCCTCCCAAAGTGGTGTCAGTATAAATCATGTACAGATAAATCGGGTACGCGACAGTGTCCGTATCGCCTTCGATTTTAATTTTGACAATCTCCAGCTACGTTCCAACCGTTCATTGGTGTTACAGCCCTTCTTCAAAGGAGATGGTGGCGACCAATGGCTCCCTGCTGTTGAAGTTATGGGACGCAGACGCTACTTATATTATTTACGCAACGACTTACTATCCTATGCTGAAAAGCCTTACCGTGTAATAAAAACAGGTAAAGACATACAGCGACAGCTTCCTTATGCAATCAGTCTGCCTTATGAGCCATGGATGGAAAACGCTTCACTCTATTTGGGAGAAGACGAATGTGGATGTGGACAGGTCATCAATATGAAGCAACACCCCCTTGCTGTAGCAGATATAGCCTGGCATCCTGCCCTCGCCTATCTTACGCCAAAAGTAGAAACTGTAAAAAGCCGTCAGCTCAGCGGTCATGCCTATCTGGATTTTCCGGTCAACAAGACCGAAATTAATCCAGACTACCGCCGCAATCCTGAGGAACTGGCAAAAATATGTGCCACGATAGATAGTGTACGTTCCGACAACGATGTACGTATCGTACAGATACACATCAAAGGTTATGCTTCTCCCGAAGGCAGTTATAGCTCCAATGCCCGACTGGCAGAAGGACGTACCAACGCTTTAAAGCAATACCTCATTGACCGTTATGCGCTGGCCGACACATTATTTAATATAGCCTTCGAGCCCGAAGACTGGCAAGGTTTCCGCAAGTACGTTGAGACAAGCAACCTTCCGGACAAAGAAGAGATTATACAACTGATAGACAGTAATGAAGATATCGACGTCAAGGAACGCCAGATACGTGCACGCTATCCTCAGTCATATCGTACCCTATTGGAAGACTGCTACCCTGCCTTACGTCATTCCGATTATCGCATAGATTATGTGATTAGAGGATTCAATGTGGACGAAGCGAAACAGCTCATTCATACGCGTCCGCAAAATCTCAGCCTCAACGAGATGTTTGCCGTAGCACAGACCTACCAGCCCGGCAGCGACGATTTCAAGTATGTATTCGATGTAGCTGTACGTTTGTACCCCGATAGCGAAGTAGCCAACCTCAATGCTGCTTGTGCCCTCTTGGAGCAAGGACTGACGGAACAGGCTAAACCTTATCTCGCCAAATCGGGCAACACCCCGCAGGCGGCCAACGCCCGAGGTGTAGCTTTATTACTACAACACCGCTACGATGAAGCTCAGCTCTTGTTTGAACAGGCTTTACAAGGAGGAGTAACGGAAGCAAAAGCAAATCTGCAGATATTGGGAAAGAACTAAAAATTTTTATATGCTGTTACTCTCATCTATAAAGAGATAAAACCCGAATATAAACTCTAAATTCAAAAGTATGAAAGCAATTTTCAAAAACATGACATGGATGCTTTCCGCGACACTGATAATGGCGGCTTGCTCCGATTCATTAGATGAAAGCACCAACACACCTGTTCAAGGTCCAGTTGTTGGTGAAGGGTATGTTAAGGTAGCCATTAACATGCCTACCACAAGTGGTAACTCAACCAGATCTACAGACAATGGAGGAGGTCAAGCAGATGTTACCCTCGAGGAAGGTGAAGCAAATGAATACAATGTAGAAAACGCTATTCTAGCCTTCTTCAAATGTAAAACGGAGTTATTAGCAAATAGTACTCCTGAAGCACAAGCCACTTTTGTAAAGGCTTATGCGTTAAACAAACAAGATCTGGGAATCACTGGTTCTTCAGAAACTCCACAAGTAACAGAACAAGTATCGGTCATTACTGAAGCTCCTAAGGTAAGCAATGAAGAACAACTCTATGTGCTTGCTATCTTAAATAAGAATAATATAGTATCTGTAAACAATGGCAATTTAACAATAAATGGGACAGAATTGAAAGCAGATGCAGAGCCCCAAATTAAACTTTCTGATTTACAGGAGGGAATTACATTAACTTCCAACCCTGTTAATCAATTTATCGGTGGCAGTAAAAACCAATTTACCATGACCAATGCTCCACTGTCTGACAAAGCAGGAGTTGCTGGAACTATCGCTAGCGCAAAAGCATATACGTTGGTACCTGTTACAGTTTATGATACGAAAGCTCAAGCTACAGCGGGTAATGTTGCCAAAATTTATGTGGAAAGAGTGGTAGCTAAAGTAACGTTGACTACAGCTGGTGACAAGACAACAATAGCTGTTTCAGGTGACGGAAATGAGGAAGATCAAGTACAGATAACCGGCTGGTGTCTGAATGTTACCAACAATTCTACCAAACTTGTGCGTGACGTAAGCGGATTTACAGCAACAAGTGGATGGCTAGCATCAGCTAGTGAAAATTCTCCTGCACGTTTTGCTGGAACAAGAGGGATCAAGGCTTCATTTGGCGTTAGCGGTGAGGGTGATTATTATCGCATTTACTGGGCTGAAGATTGTAATTATACCACCGCTGACCTGTCTAAAGACTTTACGACCTATTCTGGTACGAATGCTCCTGCAGCTTGGAACGGACTTTCAACTTCTACAGCTTCCAATGCTTGCTATTGCCTTGAAAACACGATGAACTATGACCAACAGATCCAGAACCGCACTACCGGAGTCCTGATCAAGACCAGTTACTTAACGAAATTTCAGGGTGAAACTCAAGCTACTCCTAAAAGCTTCTTTATTTGCGGAACAAGTTCAACAAAATATCCTGAAGCAGCGATTGGCGGAGGTTCAACAGGTGGTGGTGGTACAGATGCTTTTGTCACCTATGTCATGACCGAAGCTGATAAACTCATCACTACCGATGCCAATAAATTTAACGGTACAGGATTAAGCTTAAAAACTGGCTTGGCATCAGGAACCTACACAGATATTACTCAGGTATTTGATTTTGAAACTCAAACAACCGAAGGCGCTAAGCTTACTGCCCAGCAGAATGCCGTAAAAGCAGTAGTAGGCAGTAGAATCTCTTATTACAAGGATGGAAAAAATTATTACTATTCTTCATTAATCCGTCACTTCCAGGATGGTGAGGGTGTAGGTATACCTACTTCAGGTATTGCATCGGCCAACGACTATACATTGAAACATTTAGGCCGCTATGGTGTAGTTCGTAACAACTGGTATGAAATAAATATCAACTCAATTAGTGGTCCTGGCGATCCGGTAATTCCAGAGCCAGGTGACGACCCTGATGATACAGCAGAAGGTTATATCAACTGTACCATCAACGTCCTCTCATGGGCAAAACGTTCTCAGAACGTAGATCTATAAATTATATTAAGGTAGGGACTGCGATTTCGAACACAATCCCTACCCTACTCAACCAAAGATATAAAAACATTTTATATGAACCATTGTGCCAAACATATACTAGGGGTAGGCTGGCTGGCATGCTTGCTGCTGGTCTTATCCGTCACGTCGTGTACCGACTTAATTTTCGACAGCCGTGAAGGGTGCGAACGAGGAGTATACGTAAACTTTAAATACGACTACAACCTTTATCGTGCCGATATGTTTGCCGATCATGTAGGCGAAGTGACACTTTATGTTTTCGATGAACAAGGAAACTATATTACACAGTGTACAGAAGCTAATGAAGAGGGAAATGAACCGTTAAAAAAGGCTGATTACGCCATGTTCCTCGATTTACCTGAGGGAACCTACCGCTTTATAGCGTTGGCACATCAACGCAAATACGATGACCTGATTCAAGAAGAAGGTGCCAAGTTCCGGCGCACGGAAATGAACGAAAACAATGTAAAAGAGGATCTGAAAATTACTCTTGATCACATTTCAACATACGAAGGAGAAGCGTATATAGACCATCAGAATCAACCGCTCGATACCCTATGGCATGCCATGTCCGAGGAAACCGTAGAAGTGACACAAGGAAAAATAGCTCACCATACGATGTCTTTAGTCCGTAACACCAAATACATCAGTGTAACCTTGAGAGACATCGAAGAGCCAGATTTAATGGATATCAACGATTATGAATTGTACATAAAAGGGGCAAATGTACAGCTACATCATGACAACTCGGCAAGCAATCACCCCAAAGCCATCTGTACTCCTTTCGTGACTTGGAACACGAAAGATCCCGACAGTGACACCCGTACTTCGGTAGGAAACATGGGACATGCCGATTTTATGACTTCCCGCATTTTCGTTCACGATAACTTAGCGGATGATGAAGTACTGATAGTAAAAAATAAAAAGACTGGCAAAACCGTTATCGAAGTAAATTTACCCGACTTGCTTAGCCGTCTGTGTAACTACGACGAGCTACATCGCTACTCCCGTCAGGAGTTTCTTGACCGCGGCTACGATTACAATATCTCATTCTTCCTGTCTGGAGGCAATTGGGCATACGCTAACGTATCTATTGGCGTACTGGGATGGAGCAAACGTATTCAAAATGTATCATTAGGAGAATAAATACCATGAGACAACCTGTTCTGACATACTTATTTTTCTTCTGCCTGGTTCTGATAACCGCAGCTTGCAAGGATGATCGCCTTCCTGCTTCTCCTATAGAAAAGGAAGGTGAAAGCAATGTATATGTAAGCATTGTTGTGAATACAGAAGATTCACCAAACAGCCGTGTTTCCACTCCCGCTCCCGGAGAAGATGGAGACGGCTCACAAGACGGCGTAAATGAAGAGAATAGAGTACACGACTTGAATGTATTTTTCTTTCATACAACCGATGAAAAAGGACTAAATACGACAGATCCGTCAGTAAACGTTGTTTCAATATATTTCAACCAACTAACAGGTAGTTCGACAAAATATACAACAGAAACGAAAGAGATAGAAGGTTTAGAGATAGGTTCGTCTTATAATGTTCTGGTCATTGCAAACTTGGGCAAGTCTTTAAACATAATTACCTTAGAAGACCTGCGTCAGTACACCGTTTCAACTCCGATAGAACAAACGAATCATTTTGTAATGGCATCTTCCGAAACGGGAACCCCTGTTAAAATTCAAGCCACTTCCAAAAACAATCCGACCGTGGTTTCAGCAAACGTAGAACGACTGGCAGCACGGGTGGATTGTCATTGGAATAATGAGTATTTAGTGGGGAATGATAAAGTTGTCATCACAGAAGCCATGTTAGTCAATAAATATACAGGAGGAACGTATGCCTTTAAACGAGTAACCAAGTCTACTACAGACTTAAAAACAATTGATTATTTGGGAACGGAAAAGGTAAATGTAGAGGGAAATCTTGCTGCAAATTATGTCATAGACCCCAAAACATTGTATTTGCCACAAACTAATATCGCTAATTCTTATGACCATTATTTCAGCACGTACTCTTGGAGTGCTACAGATAGTAACTGGAAATCATTGTCTACAGTAACTTCTACTCATAACGATGTAACCTATTCCTTGCTCGACTATACAACAGAGAATGTGGTAAAAGCAGAAGATAGTGAAAATACATGTGCCACTTATTGTACCGGCATTGTGTTTAAAGCAATATATCAACCTGCAAGTATTTCTACTACTGATTTTTACCGATATAACGGTAAATGCTATGCTTCATTAGATGGCATAAAAGATGTAATCAGAAATCAATCCATTAGTGATGATAATTTGTCCCAGTTTGGTATTACTAAATATCAAGACGGCATCTGTTATTATACTTACTGGATAAAACATGCCGAAGACGGAGATGATACAACGGTCAGTCCGATGGAATATGCCATTGTACGCAATAACATCTATCAGATAAACGTAACAGGAATAAACGATATCGGCACGGTAACGCCTACAGACTATGGCTTGTATTTGGAATGCACAGTTGCCGACTGGATTCAGGAAAAAGAAATCACAATCGATTTCAGCGATAATTATGATGGAGATATAACAGGAATTCATGTTGTAAAGAATCAAGATGCTGTACTCGTTGCTTATAGTCAGGACAACGAAGTCCGCGATGCTCAATTCTCTTTCACGATGAACACTCCGGTAGGCATTGGATGGACGGCCCACCTTACCAATCCGGATGATTTTGAGTTTGTAGGCGACTATCATGGTGTAGGAGGTCAAGGTCCTGTCATGCTGCGTATACACCCCAGAAAAACTTTCGAGGAAGGAGTAACTCGCGAAACGGACATGTATATCACCATAGATACAGACAATAGTCCATTAGACTTCAACGTGAGCTCGGGTGAGTTCCCGGGAAATAAAAATATTATCCATATTCAGCAAGTTAGCACAATTGAATATGACAATCTTCTAAATAATTCACAAAACTGAGCACTATGAAAAAAAGAAATATTATATATAGCATTGTTTGTACATTGTTCTGTTTCATCTGCCTTTCGTGTTCGGATGAAAAAGGCAATCCCCTTGCCTCTTCTACAGAAACAGGACTAACCTTACAAATAAACGCTGGACAGAATACTTTTACCCGTGCCGATGGAACAACCAGTTCCGCAGAAAGTGCATGGGACAACGTCATTCGTTATTTGGATGTATTCATATTCGATAGTAAGACAGGAGACCTGGTTCCGGATTGTTATTTCCACTTTGGCGACGGCTCAAAAAAGATCGTTGATCCGGTTTGCCTGATTTCGGGCAATTGGAAAAACCGTTTCCAGGGTCACAAAACTTGTGACGTATATGTGATAGCCAATTTACATATCCATTCTTCAGAAAACAATACAGCAAGTGAAACTGATTTAGAACAGATTCAAACTCTCAGTGATTTGCAGCAACTCGTAGACGAATATAAATATATATATCAATCCGTTTCACAAGATAGTAAAATGCCTTTTACCATGAGCGGGTATCGCATGGGATGGGAACTGGCTAAATCTTCCAATGTATATACCATACGTGTGGAATTGACCCGACTGGCCGCAAAAATAGAGATATCTTTAGATTTGAAGTTTACAACAGACCAAACAACAATCAATGGAACTACCTACCAGTACCCTACCAATGACGATATTGGTCAGTTGCAATATAGTGTCCATAACTATGCAACGAATGCACGAGTCTTGCCCGGTAATGATGATACATTCGGATATACCATAGCATCTGCAGCAGAAACGAGCCTTAAGTTTATGGACAAAGACGATTCCGGCAACTCAGTTCCTAAGATTATTGCCTACACTTATCCTACCGAATGGAGTAACGATATCTTAAAGGAAACGTATGTCATTCTCAACGCGCAACTGAAAAGAACTACTGATCAGGGGGGAGATCCTCAATATATGAACAACTATTACAAGATTCCTCTCCGCCTCTCTACCAACGATAACAAGAAACTGGAGCGTAACTACAGGTATAAAGTAAAGGCTAAAATAACAGCGAAAGGAAATGCCACACCCGATGAGCCGGTTGAAGTTACAAACGTACAATACGAAGTAGCTCCTTGGTATGATACGAATATAGATATTAACGGAGACACTCCACTGTATCTGGAACTGAGTGAATATGATGTGGTGATGCGAAATGTGGATACATATGATTTAACGTTTGCATCGTCAAGCCAGATAGTAAAAGATCTAACCAGCCAAAAAGCAGAAATTGAAATCAAGGAAATTTATTACAAAAATAAATATGGTAAAAAGATAGATTTAACGGGCAACAACGAAATTATGGGCAAAACTTATTTAAGTGTAGATGGAGGTTTAAATGGTCATCTGGTTATACACAGCCCCATACCCGAAAACAAGACCATCCGTTATATCACACTAACGGTTAAGAATGCGCAATACAATGAGTCTGATCAAGGTACTCACAGTTGTATCAAGACCGTAACCATCAAACAATATCCCTTGGAATATATTACAGGCATCTCCGGATTGTATTCGTATTTGGATGAAAATACCGGAGCATGGCCAACTGGCCTATACCAATTAAATTATGATTCTTGGGCTGTTGATAAAAATACGGAACCACAATATACTATAAACCAATCATTGGAGAATTCTGCAATTGTTAAAGGATTAAATGGACATGAAGGATTAAATGGACACATAGGCGATAATAAAGAAATGAAAAGTAAATTCTATGTGGAAAATAATAACGGTGAAGGCCGAATTTTTCGTATAGATCTAAGCTATTTAAAGGACTATGAAAAAGTTCCAGCCGGAACAGGTAAGTATAATAATGTATATACTTATGAAGGAAAAGAAAAAGGGAATTACACAATTACAGCAACAGAATCAGCTTGGGGAGATTACACCCAAAATAGTGATAAAGATTATATTGAAAAAAATGTGGATGGAGAAGGTGGATATACATTAGAAATAAAAAATGCTGGAAAAAATAAGGGTTACTACTCCCATAGCTATATTTCCCAGCCAGGAGGCAACTATATTAACACTAAAGATACAGATTTTACTCCTAACTTGGTATATTATTTGGAAGATAATGGTACAGCCTCCAATAATCAGATGTATCACGTAGTTATTACGTCCACTTCTGGAGATTATCAATTAGGACGTCCAATCATGAGCAAGGATACGGATAATAAGGATATTGTTGATCCCAATAATCCTGACAATGACAAGCTGGTATCTCCTTCTTTCATGCTTGCGTCACAATTAGGAAATAGTTCTACAATAAGTTGGGAGGACGCTAAAAATCAATGTAAGAATTATGTAGAAGTAGGCATAAATGGAGAAGTCTACGATGACTGGCGACTTCCTACCGCGGCTGAAATTAATATCATCATTAAATATCAGACAGATACTAATGTAAATACGAAAGACGACAGAGCCGTAATGGATTATGTATTGAATTATGAAGGCCAAAGCAATCCTGATTATTGGGTTTCACGCTCTAATTACTTCATGCATATACCTGCAAGTGGAGAAGGAACATTACAAGGAGGATCAAGTGACGCCGAGCACCGTGTCCGTTGCGTCCGTGATTTCCATGTTGGAGAACCTACAGAATAACCTTTCGAAGTAAAAAAGAATAAGTTATGATTAAGAAAATAGCATTCTATCTCATAGCAGGCATCGTAACGATGCTTTCTGGCTGTGTCGACCCGGATATGGGAAAGACAGGCGGTAATACCAGCCTGCCCGATGAACTGAGCCTTCGGTTCAGTTTTACGATACCGGGAAATACGGTAGTCAATACCCGCTCTATTGACCCCGACGGAGAGCCTGTTTCATCTATCTGGCTGTTCCTCTTCAATGAAAGCGGTTATTATTTAGGGCATGTACGAGCAAATGAAGTTACATACCAAAAAACAGAGACCAATGAGGGAGGTACATTCTCTACCCCTTCTATCCCCAGCACGGTGCGCTGCATCCACTTTATAGCCAACTATAATGCGGCAGATGTGGACGACAGCGAATTGCTGAACCGTACAGAAAAAGAAGTAATGACCCGTTTTACCTCTTCTTCGGGCCGACTGGTATATTGGGGTCGGAAAGTTTTTAAATCAGAAACCGAGTTGACTTCATATTTTAAAGATAACTCCACATCGCCGATCATACTTTACCGCAATCAGGCGGCTATTACATATAATAAGAACAATTTAAATCTGAATATTCAAGGTTTTGCCATTTGTAATACATACGCCAAGGGTACGGTCGTTCCTTACAATCATCAGAATGAAACAAATCCGTTCGATTTCGATTTAACAACAGAGAGCCAAGGACGTGCTGTCCACGATTATGTGACACTCTGCTCTGGTGAAGATCTGATAAAGGCAACCGATCCGGAGGATACGGAAGTACAGAATGACTGGGGATTACGGTATATTTTCGAGCATGAAAATGCACAGGATGATCCGATGTTCGCCATCTTTAAGATTGACGGCAAATATTACAAGCTGATGATTGTAGATAATCAATCCAATCCGTACAAAATTATCCGCAATCACCGTTATATTTTCAACTTCCATAGTGCTCCCCCAACCACATTGGGATATGCCACCTTTGAGGAAGCAAAAAATGGCGTAGCTGCCAATAACGTATGGGTATCTATAGATAATGAACTGCCTTCCATCGGCGACGGAACTTCTGCGCTGACGATTGAGGGAGAAACAACCCGAATCTATACGGAACGAAAAGATGAGGTCATCAACTTTACCTGCACAGGAGGAATTACGTCCGATCAGGTAACTGCTACTTGGCTTTCCAACGAAGGACTGGCAAGCAGCGACCTGAATTTACAGTATGATCCCGCTACCGGTAAGGGAAGTGTGACTGTTTCCCTGAATGAAATAGCCGATACTCCCCAATATGGTACGTTACAGATAAAGGCAGGAAAGTATCCGCGCACCATACAGATTGTCTATTTGAATAAATTCGACTTTGCACCGGTATGGACTTCCAGTTCAGTACCGAGACGTTCCGGCGAACCGGTGTCTATTGTATTCAATATACCCGACACCTATCCCGAAGAACTTTTCCCGGTAGAGTGCAAAATTTCGTGCAACCTGTTCGATGCAAACACAAACAACCAGTTGGAAGTGATAGAGGAAGAAACCGCTTTCACCATAGATGGAGTGAAGGTAGAACGAGACTGGGATTACAAATATGTATACAAAGCCGACAAGCCGGGCTTGCATCGTGTGGACTTCAAAACGCTGATAAACAGTTACCCTGATAACCCTGGCAATCCTGCAACGGAGAACGAGGTATTGACCTGGTTTCTGGAAGCACCGTATTTCAATACGATAGAACGAACTATCAATATGGTGAATGATGAGTATGCTGACCAGAAGATTATTATTTACGAAACGACATTGAATGGTAATCAAGCATCCGGTACTTACGAACGTGAGATTGCTCCCATAAAAGGACAGACTTTCAATTTAAAATTCTATCTGGAAGACAGTACTCCGGCAGGAAAGCAGCCGGCAGGAACGAACATACGTATCTACATGGACAAGGCGGTAGAACCTGGACATCAGGAAGGTGATCGAGTCGATGGTTTAAGCGAAACCCAATATGATGCCCCCGATGCAGGCCGATATTTTATCTATACGGTTCCAGAAGACGCAACATATAATGAAAACAATAACACCAGATACCTTGTATCCATTCCTTTCCGCACGGTTTCGGCTCAATGTGAAGGTTATGCTCGTATTGCGGCTGCCAGTACCGATAACAAAGATGCTGACCATTGCTATAAGTCAGCTATTGTTACTCGTGTCAATAATCCGGAAGCGTATAACTTTAACTTACAAGCTAATAATGCTAAAGAGCTTTCATTACCCTACGGTACAGGACAGAAGGTAGCACTAAGTATCACCCCCGATTTGGGAAGCCATACCGTATCTTCCTGTAAAATCCTCATCAAAACCCAAAATCTGGAACCGGCAAACAAGGATGCTGTTGTATGGGACAATGAGCTGGACGGGTACGTATGGACCATTACAGACCTAAGTGCCCAAAACTATACATTGGACATGCTAACAAAAGACGTCGTAAGTGCTGAAACCGTAACAATCAGCGAAATAAGCGGAAATGTGGCGTTTTATGAAGATGAGATTACGATAAAGAATCAGATTCTTAGCGGGAATATAAAGATTAATAATGGCTATACATTCCAGACGACTTCTCCTTTCATTGCTTTGGAGAAATCGGATGGTACACGTATCGGGGCGTTTACTGTAACTGCAACCATTGGCGAAAGTACAGGAATCTATCAGTTGACTCTCCGTGGCGAATACGACTTTACCGAAGATGAAGAATTGAAGGTGATTTATTCGCCCTTAAATGATACGAATGTCTATGTAGGCCAAACAACCATTACGGAATTGTTGAAGTCGCCAACGTTGAATTTACAATTACAGCAATAGCCCGGTAACCTAATACTGACAGATCATCTATCAATCATAACACAAAAATCTCCTGCTTTAGCCTTTGTTTATTGATGGCTAAAAGCAGGAGATTTTTGCTTCGGCAATTTTATTTTAAAACTGCTTTCCTATGGTTGAGGGTGTGCATCCCCCATGGGGATCAGTCTTTGTAAATAGCCTTCTTTCCGGCAAGCAACGTATTCTTCATCAACGATACGATGGTCATCGGTCCTACTCCTCCCGGAACCGGAGTGATGTACGAACATTTAGGAGCAACTTCATCGAATTTCACGTCGCCTGTCAGTTTAAAGCCCGACTTCTTTGTTGCATCGGGTACACGCGTAGTACCTACGTCAATCACTACTGCACCTTCTTTTACCATGTCGGCTTTCACAAAGTTGGGCTGTCCCATGGCTGCAATAATAATATCTGCTTCACGGCATTCTCTTACAAGATCCTTGCTCCGGCTGTGACAAACCGTAACCGTAGCATCGCCCGGATAGGCTTTCTGCATCATCAGCATCGCCATCGGCTTGCCTACGATGTTGCTTCTTCCCAAAATCACACATTTCTTGCCCTGAGTTTCGATGTTATAGCGTCTCAGCAATTCCAAAATTCCATTTGGAGTAGCCGATACGTAACAAGGAAGACCAATCGACAATCGCCCTACGTTGATAGGATGGAAACCGTCTACATCCTTGCGGTAGTCTATGGTTTCAATCACTTTCTGCTCGGAGATATGCTTGGGCAGAGGCAACTGCACGATAAATCCGTCAATATCGGGATCGTTGTTCAACTCGCGCACTTTTGCCAGCAGCTCTTCTTCGGTTACATCGCTTTCGTAGCGGATGAGCGTAGACTTGAAACCGCATACTTCACATGCCTTGACCTTTGCGGCTACGTACGTTTCACTTCCTCCGTCGTGTCCTACCAGCACCGCAGCCAGATGCGGGCGCTTGCCTCCATGGGCAACAATATCGGCTACTTCGGCAGCAATTTCTTGCTTGACCTGTTCCGAAACCTCTTTTCCATTAATCAGTGTCATAATACAAACTGCTATATTAGGTTATTCATAGTACTAACAAATTTACGACTTTTCGACGGGGCCTGACAGAGATGGAATCTGTGTTTATATTTTATTAACTTTCATTTGACCGGCAGGTCCGAGTATTTCTTATGTCCCCATACCTTCGACTGCCACAAGATGCTGAACGAAAAACGCCCCGACACATTAAAGCCAACTGCCTTGTCCAGGTTCTCCTGCCGGTCGGCTTTAAACTGCGGACGCAGACGGGCATATTCTTTTCTCGCCTGTATCACGGCACGGAAATTTCCCCAGTCGCCTTTCAGCAAAAAGACACATGCTGCCACATAGTCCAGACAAGCCCGTATATTCATGACCGGACGCAATTCTTCGGGAGGAAGGTTTTTATACAGCATCAGCAGGTTATTGCGGAAATTCAGAAAGGTCTTCCGCGGATTCTCTTTCTTCAGCGTAGCTCCTCCTACATGCCAGACTTTGCTTTCGGGCAGGCAGAAGAGTTTGTAACCACGGCTTCGCAAACGCCAGCACAAGTCTATCTCCTCCATGTGGGCAAAGAAACGTCCGTCCAGACCGCCTACTTCACGATATTTATCCAACCGGATAAACAACGCAGCTCCTGTTGCCCAAAAAACAGATATCGGTGTGTCATATTGTCCTTTGTCTTTTTCTACGACCTCGAAGATACGCCCGCGACAGAACGGATAGCCGTAGCGGTCGATAAACCCTCCGGCCGCTCCGGCATATTCAAAACGATCCTTCTGCTTCCAGTCGAGCAGTTTAGGCTGACACGCTGCTACATCCGGATGAAGGTCCATATATTCCACCATCGGAGTCAGCCAGCCGGGAGACACCTCCACGTCGCTGTTGAGCAGTACGGCATATTCGGCGTCAACTTGTTCGAAAGCCTTGTTGTAACCGTCGGCAAAGCCGTAATTCCGATCCAGACGAATCAGACGGACTGCTGGAAACTCCTGCTCCAGTATGCGGCAGGAGTCATCGGAAGACCCGTTGTCTGCTACGCACACTTCTATCCCCTCACCAGCAGAACCAGCCAGCACGGAAGGCAGAAAGCGGCGAAGCATTTCGGCTCCGTTCCAGTTCAAGATGACTACAGAAACCTTGTTCATATCATTGTACCTTTCAGTGCAGTACCTTCTTCATTGAAGTCGCCCAGACGAACCCGTACCAGATGATTGTCCAGATTGTCGTCGTGATTCAACTCCACACGGATATAATTTGCCGTAAACCCATGCATTGGCGTTCCGGTTTTGGAATGCTCCATCAGCACGGTGGCCTCCTGTCCGATGTGACGGGCATAGAATGCTTTTGTCTTTTCGTCCGACAAAGCCAAAAGACGCTGGCTTCTCTGATGTTTATCTTCGGGAGAAACCACATAATCGATCTTCAGCGCCTGTGTTCCGGGACGTTCCGAATAGCTGAACACATGCAACTGGGTTACATCCAGACTACGTATAAACTCGTAAGCCTGTTCAAAATATTCCGGAGTCTCTCCGCGCGTACCCACAATCACGTCCACGCCGATAAAGGCATCGGGCATCAGCGATTTAATCTTCTGTATCTTGTGTGCAAAGAGTGCCGTATCGTAACGGCGGCGCATCAGCTTCAGCACCTCGTCGCATCCCGATTGCAATGGGATATGGAAATGAGGCATAAAACGGCGCGAACGAGATACATATTCTATTATCTCGTCGGTGAGCAGATTAGGTTCGATGGAAGAGATACGGTAACGTTCAATACCTTCCACCTCGTCGAGTGCTTTCACCAGATCGAAGAAACTTTCTCCTGTAGTCTTGCCAAAGTCACCGATGTTGACACCCGTCAGCACGATTTCCTTGCCGCCTTCTGCCGCTACCTGCCGAGCCTGTTCTACCAGATCGGCAATCTTTCCATTACGGCTTCGACCGCGCGCAAACGGAATGGTACAGTAGGAACAGAAATAATCGCACCCGTCCTGCACCTTCAGGAAATAGCGCGTTCGGTCGCCCTTGGAACACGAAGGCACAAAGGTACGGATATCCTTTGTAGCCGTGGTGATAGCCTCACCATGCTCGTGTTTCTCCAGATTGCCCAAATATTTCATCAGGTCGCCTTTCTGTTCGGCTCCCAATACAAGATCTACTCCTTCAATGTCTGCCACCTGTCCCGGCTTCAACTGAGCATAGCATCCTGTTACCACAATAAAGGCACCCGGATGTTCTTTTGCCAGACGATGAATGGCTTGCCGGCATTTCTTATCCGCCATTTCGGTCACCGAACAGGTATTGATTACACAAATGTCCGCCTGCTCGCCCTTACGAGCGGTACGCACACCCGCTTCCTTCAGTATTTTACCGATAGTGGAAGTTTCTGCAAAATTCAGTTTGCAGCCCAATGTATAATAAACAGCTTTTTTATTCTGAAAAATAGTGGTATCTGTCATACGTTAATATAATGATTCGAATTGCAAAGTTACGCATTATTATCTGAACACAAAGATAACTACCTCATCTTACCCCCAAGAAAAGATAAAATCAGGATCAAAAAGAGTCTCTCCTCTGGAAATATGCCCGTCCCTTCAGAGAAAAAGGGAAAAATCGTTTAAATATACGAAAGATTTACGTATTTACCTTATCAGGAAACATCTTTTAGGAAGAAAACTATTTAAAAACATATTTTTTTTGAAAAAAAACGCTCAAAAGAGAACAACGTATTAAAAAACTCTATATCTTTGCAGCGTTTTAAGAAAACAACATAAGTATTACAGATTTAAAAAAGCAAAGAAAATGAAAAAATTAGTATTTTTGTTCGTAGCATTCGCTGCTGTATCTTTCGCATCTTGTGGTAACAAAGCAGCTAACAATGAAGAAGCAGCTGACTCAGCAGCAGTTGAAACAGTAGAAGAAGCAGCTCCGGTTGTTGACTCTACAGCAGTTGTAGCAGATTCTGCAGCAGTTGATTCTGCAGCAGTAGTTGCTGAATAATTTCGAACAACATTCGAGAGAATTGAAAGTCTGGCGCATGCGAAAGCATACTCAGACTTTTTTTATACCCTTACGTTTCCTCATTCTACAGGTTCCCTTTCCCTTCCTAAAGAAAACTCTTGTAATTTAAGTATAAAATCACTTTCCACAACCACTCCACTCTACAAGTGGATTCCAATTCTTTCGCAGCAATCGTACAGATCCCCATAGGATGTTATCCGGATACGCACTATTCATTCATTGCACAGAGTTTACCAAAGACATAAAAAAAGAAATCCCGAGTAGAATAAAAGTTCTACTCAGGATTTTATCAAGTATTTACAGACTGCAAAATTAAGCTTCTTCTGCAACAACTTCGAAAGGAATTTCAACAGAAACTTCCTTGTGAAGTTTAACGATTGCTTTGTAGTGACCAACTTCCTTCACTGCATCCTTAACAACGATAATCTTACGATCGATGTTGTGACCCAATTTAGCAAGTTCTTCAGCAATCTGAATATTACCAACTGAACCATAGATAACGCCAGTAGCGCTAACTTTTGTAGCGATCTTCAAAGATACACCCTTCAAAGATTCTGCAACTGCTTCAGCATCTTTCTTAATCTTTTCCAATTTGTGAGCACGCTGTTTCAATTCTTCAGCCAGCATTTTCTTAGCAGCCGGAGAAGCGATAACTGCTTTGCCTGTCGGAATAAGATAGTTACGACCATAACCTGACTTAACGGTTACAATATCATTCTTGTAGCCCAAGTTAACTACGTCTTCTTTCAAAATAATTTCCATACTCTTATTCCTCCTTTAATTATTTCATCATATCAGTTACGAAAGGCAGCAAAGCCAAGTGACGAGCTCTCTTAACAGCCTGCGCAATACGACGCTGGAACTTCAATGAAGTACCTGTAATACGGCGCGGAAGGATCTTACCCTGTTCATTCAAGAATTTCTTCAAGAATTCAGGATCTTTGTAGTCGATATA
>FR887826.1 GCA_000432735.1 Bacteroides sp. CAG:443 | reverse complement strand
TAAACCGTCCAACTTTTTGGGGTCACTTCAGAGTGAATGATAGGGTTTGTTTATTGTAAGATAATCAAGTATCGGTTTATCTTACTTTTATTCCTCGTTCATCTTTTCATCGATGGCCTTTATTTTTTTCAGAACGAGATCCATCTCACCTTTCAGACGTTCAATTTTCCGGTTAATTTCGGTTACCAGTGTATCGCCCTTCTTCGAAGCCGATGACAAGAATCCCAAGTTGTTTTCGTAGGTCTGAATATCATTTTTTAATCCTTCGTACGTACGCACAAGCTTTTCACGATCACGGTACAAGTTATCACCCTTGCTCAGACCCGATTTGAAGTTGCTGAGTTTCTTTTCCGAAACCGAGATATTCAGGCGGTCGAACAATTTATCTATCAGACCGTGGAATTCGTTATACAGACGATCTTTCTCCTTAAACGGTACATGTCCTATGCCGTTCCATTCCTTCATCAAGGAGCGAACCTGTTCGGCTGTAGTATCATCAGTAGCTCCCGAAGCATTCAGTACGGCGAGCTGCTTGATAATCTCTTCCTTCTTCGCCATGTTCTCTACTTCCACAGAGCGCTGTGAAGAAGTAGCCTTGTTCTTCTGTGCGAAGAAATAGTCGCATGCCCCGATAAAGCGTTTCCATACAGCGTCGGAGTGCTTTTTGGCAACCGGTCCTATGGTTTTCCATTCTTTCTGCAACTTGGTCAGAATTTCAGCCGTTCCCTTCCAGTCTGTACTGTCTTTCAGCGCTTCGGCCTTTTCGCACAAAGCCTTTTTCTTTTCCAGGTTTGCAGCCATGTTTTCTTTCACCGACTTAAAGAAAGCCGCCTTGCGTTTAAAGAACTCATCACATGCCGCGCGGAAACGCTCAAAGATTTTCACGTTCATTTTCTGCGGTGCATAACCGATAGTCTTCCATTTAGCCTGTAGCGCGAGGATTTCCTGCGTCTTGTCCTCCCAGTCGGCAAAGGTCTTGAACGTATCATACTCCATAGCTTCCACTATTTCGCAGATCACCGTCTTCTGGTCGAGGTTGTTCTGTTCCTTTTCCTTCAGTGCCTCAAAGTGCTGCTGGTGCCGGCGGTTTACCACCGAAGAAGCCGCTTTGAAACGTGCCCAGATACTTTCACGCAAGTCTTTGGCTACGGGGCCGATGTTACGAAATTCCTGATGCAATTTCTGTAGCTGATGGAAAGCAGACACCACATCCGGTTCGTTTGCCAGCTTTTCGGCAGCCTCACACAGATAGGTTTTCTGTTCCAGATTCTTTTTAAAGTCATACTCGCGGAATTCATTGTTCAGCTTTACCATGTCGTAAAACTTTTCCGTGTACAGCTGATATGTTTTCCACAATTCATTGACCTTGCCCACAGGTACCTGTTTGATTTCGTTCCACTGCTGTTGAAGTTGTTTAAATTCGTTATAGATCTTACCTGTGTCTTCCGTATTGTCAATCAGAGCCTTCATCTTGTCGAGTATGTCCAGCTTCTTTTGCAGGTTAGCTTCTTTTTCCTGCTCCAGTTCTGCTGCCATCGCACTACGCTTCTCTTTGATGGAACTCATGATTTCCTTGAATTTTGCTTCCAACGGATTAGGGATGGGAGTAAATTCTTCTGGATTTCCGCCTTGCTCAATAAAGTTTTTGCGTGCCGTATCTTGCTCGGTTTTATGCAGTTTGTAAAACATTTGTTTCAAGTAGTCTATCTCCTGTTTGTCAGCTTCACAGGCGTTGTCGTTGAGTTCTGTCAGACGTGTTATAACTTCTTCCTGAGTATGTACGGGAGAAAATTGCGTTTTAGCGTCATTCTCAACAGAAGAAACCGAAGTTTCGGGAGTGTCTGCTGCCGGAATTTCAGTTAAAGGGCGGGTTGTTTCATTTACTTCCATCGTATTTAGATTTTAAAGAATTATGTCAGCTTATCTTAGTCCGTAGTTACAAATTAAAAGAATAAAATCTGATTTTCAATAATTTTTCCTAAATTTTTTTTGCAATAAAGACGATTTTTATGAATTTCTTTGGAAAATATAGGGCATGGAGGTCATAAAGATTAATAGACCTCCATGTATGATTGGAAAATTGGATATTTTAAGACAGCAGTACGGTTATTCCCATGTACATCATCATGCCGATGATGTCGTTGGTAATCGATATAAACGGTCCGGTAGCAATCGCCGGGTCTACCTTCAGCTTTTCCAGCGTCATAGGTACGAGCGTACCGAAGATTGATGCAAACATCACTACGGCAAACAGGCTGATGGATACCGAGTAGCTCACCGTGGCGGTTGCGCCGAAGCGGATAAAATTATAAATGTATACCAGCATTGAAATGATGGTTGCGTTGATCAGGGCTACGACAGATTCCTTCAGCACCTGCTGGAGAGTGTTTCCCGAGTCGAGCGAGCTGTTGGCCAATCCTTGTACTACGAGGGCCGACGACTGGGTTCCTACGTTTCCTCCCGTACCACCGATCAGCGGGATGTACAGGGCCATTTCGGGATGTGCGGCAAAGGTCGAGTCGAAGTTGCCCAAGATCATGGAGTTGCCGATACCTCCCAGCATACCGATGAGCAGCCAGGGCAGGCGTGCCGTTGTCTGGCGGAACACGTTATCATGCGATTCTACGTCCTGCGACAAACCGGATGCCAACTGGTAATCTCTTTCGGCCTGCTCGCGAACCTCATCCATCACGTCGTCTACCGTGATACGTCCCACCAGTCGACCGATGCTGTCGACTACCGGCACCGCTACAAGGTCGTACTTTTCGATGACCTGCACCACCTCGTCCAGCGGCGTATCTACATGTACCGAAATCGGATCCTTCTTCATCACGTGCTTTACTTTCGAGACCGACGGACTGGTAATCATTTTTTTCAGCGGGAATACGCCTCGCAGACGTTCGTCATCGTCTACCACATATACGTAGTAAATCTCGTCCATATCCTCCGCCTGTATTCTCATTTCGCGCAGACATTCCGGCATACTCCAGTTCTCGTTTACGATGACCATCTCCGTACCCATCAAACCACCGGCAGTATCTTCGTCGTACTTCAGCAAGTCGACGATGTCGCCCGCCTGTTCGATGTCTTCGATGTGTGAAAGGATTTCCTCCTGTTTGTCTTCGTCCATGTCACGGATAATGTCTACCGCATCATCCGAGTCCATGTAGTCGACAAAACGCTTGGCGATGGTTTCCGACGGCAGGACCTCGAGGAATTTCTTACGCGCATCCTCGTCCATTTCAATCAGTACATCGGCCGCCTTTTCGTTGTCGAGAAGCAGGTAGATGGAACGCGCCTCTTCCGCATCCAGCTCGTTGCACAGTTCGGCAATGTCGGCAGGATGCAAGCCTTGCAGGAGTTCCTTCAGTTCGTCCGATTTCTTCTCCTCAATCAGTTCTGATACTTTTTTGATTTCTTCGTTTTCCATACCTTACTCGGTTGCGAGTGCCTGTTCCACCCGGTTGGTCAATTCGATGAAGTCTGCTACCGACAGCTGTTCCGGCCGTTTGTTGAATATCGGGTCTGCACTGAGCGGGTTCCCTTTTTCCAGTATCGGAGAGATTGAGTTGCGCAGGGTCTTGCGGCGCTGGTTGAATGTGGTTTTCACAATCTGCTTGAACAGCTTCTCGTCGCATCCCAGCTCCGTGGTTTCGTTGCGCGTCATGCGTATCACGGCACTCTTCACCTTGGGAGGTGGATTGAACACATGTTCGTGTACGGTAAACAAGTATTCCACCTTATACCACGCCTGAATCAGCACGCTCAGAATGCCGTACGTCTTGCTTCCCGGACCGGCGGCGATACGTTCGGCAACTTCTTTCTGAATCATTCCCGTGCAGCAGGGTATCAGATCTTTGTAGTCGAGCATCTTGAAAAAAATCTGGCTGGAGATGTTATACGGATAGTTTCCGGTCAGTACGAAGGGCTGTCCGCCGAACAACTCCGACAGGTCCATCTTCAGGAAATCCTGCTCGATGATGTTGTCGCCCAGCTGCGCGAAATTCTCCCGCAGGTAAGCTACCGATTCGAAATCCAGTTCCACCACCTTCACCGGTCTTCCCTTGGGGATGAGGAACTGTGTCAACACACCCATTCCCGGTCCCACTTCCAGTATCGGCAGGTCGGGGCAGGTATCTACCGTATCGGCTATGTCTTTGGCTACTTGGAGGTCTTTCAGAAAGTGCTGTCCTAAAAACTTTTTCGGTTTAACTAATTTCATTCCGTATGTATTTTCTCGATATAAATAAAGAATTATTCCAGCAAGATATTATCTTTGCATCGTGCAAATTTAAGCATTAATCTTTAATAAACGATTACGTTTTGGAACGAACTGATATAAAAAAGCTCATAAATAAGGTCTTTCAGGTAGCTTTGCCTCTGATGCTGGGAGCCGCCATTTTAATATGGACGTACCACGGATTCGACTTCCGGCGCGTGTGCGAAGTAATGGATGGAGGCATGAACTACGGGTGGATGCTTTTTTCGCTGGTTTTCGGTGTCTTCGGGCATCTGTTCCGCGGATGGCGGTGGAACCTGGCGCTGGCCCCCTTGGGCGAATATCCCAAACGCTCGAACAGCGTATATGCCATCTTCGTCGCCTATGCCGTCAACCTGATTCTGCCGCGGGTGGGAGAGGTTTCCCGCTGCGGGGTACTGGCGAAATACGATAACGTCTCTTTCTCCAAGTCTCTGGGAACAGTTGTTTCCGAGCGGCTGGTCGATTCTGTCTGTGTGTTGCTCATTACGGCAGGAACCCTGCTGCTCCAGACGGGTGTCTTTGCCCGCTTCTTCCGCATCACCGGAACCGACGGCGCCTTCTTTCTTCACCTGTTCTCGTCGACCAACTTTTACATCACCCTTGTCTGCATTGCTGCTGCACTGATCTTGCTGTGCTGGCTGGTACGCAATCTCACCATTTTTGCGAAAGTGAGGGGCATGCTGAAAAACGTCTGGCTGGGCTGCCTGTCCATCCGCAATGTCAAGCATCCGGTGCTGTACATTCTCTATACCGTAGCCATTTGGGCATGCTACTTCCTGCACTTCTATCTGACGTTCTACTGCTTCGACTTCTCGGCCGGACTGGGCTGGGCTGCCGGCATGGTATTGTTCGTGGTGGGAAGTATTGCCGTCATCGTTCCCACCCCCAACGGAGCCGGACCGTGGCATTTTGCCGTCATCACCATGATGATGATGTATGGCGTAACTAAGGAAGATGCAGGAATATTTGCACTTTTAGTACATGGTATTCAAACCTTTTTATTAATTTTGTTAGGAATATATGGACTGGTGGCTTTGCCGCTTACAAATAAAAATAAAACTAAAACCTATGAGTGAAATTCTTTCTCTGGCTCCACAGAATGTGTGGAAGCATTTTTATGCGTTGACTCAAGTGCCTCGTCCTTCAGGACATCTGGCAAAAGTTCAGTCGTTCTTACTGGAATTTGGCAAGCAAGCAGGTGTTGAAGCTTTTCAGGATGAGGCTGGGAACATTATCTATCGCAAGCCTGCCACTCCGGGTATGGAGAATCGTAAAACCGTAATCTTGCAGGCACACATGGATATGGTGCCGCAAAAGAACAAAGATACACAGCATGACTTCGAAAACGATCCTATCCAGCCGTACGTAGACGGCGAATGGGTGAAGGCGAAAGGTACTACACTGGGTTCTGACGACGGTATGGGCGTAGCTGCTATCATGGCTGTGATGGAAGACAAAACCCTGAAACACGGTCCGCTGGTAGCCCTGATTACTGCCGATGAAGAAACAGGCATGTACGGAGCCTTCGGCCTGAAGCCGGGAACCATTGAAGGCGATATCCTGCTGAACCTCGATTCGGAAGAAGAAGGTGAACTGTATATCGGCTGTGCTGGTGGTGAAGATCTGACAGCTACACTGGAATACAAAGAAGAAGAAACCGATCCCGAAGACGTAGCCCTGAAGGTTACTCTGAAAGGTCTGCGCGGCGGTCATTCCGGCATCCAGATAGGCTGGGGACATGCCAATGCCAACAAGCTCATGGCACGCTTCCTGAATCAGGTCATTGCCTACGACGAGGCTTGTCTGGTATCGTGGGAAGGAGGTAACATGCGCAATGCCATTCCACGTGAATGTGAAGTGGTAATTACCGTTCCCGAAACGGAAGTAGACGACGTACTGGCATTCGTAGGCGAGTGCGAACAGGTATGGCGCGACGAATTTGCCGGCATCGAAGAAGACCTAAGCTTCAAGGCAGAACGCGTAGCTCTGCCCAAGTACATGGTACCGGAAGAAATCCGCGATAATCTGGTAGACGCCATCTACGCTTGTCCTAATGGTGTAGAACGTTTCATCCCGAGCATTCCCGATACGGTAGAAACCTCATCCAACCTTGCTATCGTCGAAATAACCAACGGAAAGGCAGCTGTCAAGGTATTGACCCGCAGTGCTCGTGAGTCGATGAAGGATTACCGCAACACAGCCATCGAAAGCTGTTTCTCCATGGCAGGCATGCACGTAGAACGTTCGGGCAGCTATTCAGGCTGGGAACCGAATGTAAATTCTCCTATCCTGCACGCCATGAAAGAAGCATACAAGGCTCAGTTTGGCGAACAGCCTGAAGTGAAAGTCATCCATGCCGGACTGGAATGCGGTATCATTGGAGCCATTATTCCGGGACTCGACATGATCTCTTTCGGACCTACCTTGCAGTGTCCGCATACACCGGAAGAACGTTGCCACATCCCTTCAGTAGTCAAGTTCTACGACTTCCTGACTGCTACACTGGCAAATACTCCTGAAAAATAATTCCTGACGGATACACATAAAGAAGAGGGCTGATTCAACTGAATGATTGAAGCAGCCCTCTTGCTTTATATACCCTCCGTATTTTCACGTTCCCATACGGTGGATACTCCTGTGTAAATTTCCTTTTAGTTCATCGGGCTGAATGAAAACAGAATAGAGTACTGCCCATTACCATTATTCGAATTGTAGTAAGTACCTATAGCACCTTTGGTCTTATTGTCTTTAGACGTAAATTGACAGATAAACATCAGCGCCTTATTTTGCATAAGGCTAACGATTAATCCGTCCGGATCCAGATTTTCATATTTTGTTTCCCCGTTGTTCATCTTTTCGAGGCAACTCATTATCGCATTTTTTTCACGTTCACTAAAGCTTACATTCGAAGTGTTATAAACATACTCCGAGCAGTTATAATCTTGCTGCATATAATGGATACGCTCCAAGAAATGAGTGAAATAGCTGCTTTCACTTTGATCCTGTGGTGTACATATATACTCAATCTGATTCAACTTATTGTTTGCATCAAATTTATAAGAAACATATCTGTTTGCTTTAAGATCAGTTGACGCAGAACTCGACTGCGTAAAATCCTGTTTAGCCTCACTCGAATAATCTACATCTCCATAAATATCATCCTCAACGATGTTGATGGTGCCATCAGTCGATATTGCCCGTGTTGTGTAGTGCGACAGATTCTCCATGGTTTCCTCCCGCGTGTCATACCAGAAATTACATCTGATGTCCGAAGCAACGACCTCAATCTGTTTCGTCTTTGTAATCACTTGCTGAGTAGCATCCCCCGTGAACAACCCATTGTTGATAGCCGATAAAGTGATGGTATGCTTTCCCGGTGTCGTACAATAAATTTCAGCCGACAATTCACCGTTTATCGATTTGATAGTAGTCGGAAGCTTGCCATCGATAGATACTTGAATTTTTTCGGATGCCAAGCCACTTCCGGAAACATACGAGCTCGAAATAGTAAACCACTGATGCGTACCAATCTTTGTACGATCTACCGAGATATCTCCCAGTTGACCCGCCGTAGAATACTGCGTATCATCTTCCGAAGAACAAGAGAACAAAGAAAGGCTTGCCATAAATATAGCCAGACAAGCTGAAATGTTGTGATTCTTTTTCATTTTATTATGAGTTTATTGTGTTTCTTTTTCTGAACGAATTTGCATATATCTGCAAAGTATCTGTTTTCTCATGGAATTACAATATACACTTTTTCACGATATGCTACCTTCTTTTTTTTCGGTAAATACAATTTTTAGGGTACAAGTTAAGACTTATTTTGATCAATCGTGAAATTGCTGTAAACCAATCAACAAACCGAAATGATGTTCCTACAACTCATTTATTATTTCTTCTTCCGTCAGCCCCGTGGCTTGTACAATCTGTGCCGTAGTCAGTCCCAGCGATTTCAGGTTACGTGCAATAGCGATTTTTTCTTCCGCACGTCCTTCCGCACGTCCTTCCGCACGTCCTTCCGCACGTCCTTCTGCTCTTCCTTCTGCTCTTCCTTCCGCACGTCCTTCTGCACGTCCTTCGCTTCTACCTTTTGCTCTACCTTCTTCCAGCCCCTTTTTCCAACCAGCTTCGCGCGCATCCTCTTCTACGATCCGGCTCACACGGTAGCGATCCAGCGCCTTGTCGTAGGCAATGCGGTCCTCCATCGAGAGGTTAGCCACAGCGGCAAGCTCCTCCAGACGGTTGAAAACCTGTTCTTTCAACGCATCCGGCATTCGGTTCCAATGTTGCATATTCTTCAGTGTATAAATAAGTTTGTCATAAAGAGTTTTACAGTCCTTAAGCTCCTTGGTGAAATACGGGAACTGAAGGAAAATCTGCCGGAAGTGCGGGTTCACCACCTTACCGTTTTCCCGGTCGGCTATAACAGTATCCGTACGGAACTTTTCTTCCAGTCCCGGCTCCCGGAAGTTCATCAGGAAGATACCGTATACCGTCGAGAGCCTGTATCTGGCCCCGTAGTTTTCCTGCATCGGTTCCCTCAGCAAAAAATCATCTTCCTCCTCCTCGTCCGGCTTTCCCATTTTCAGTTCACGCTCTTTTCTCCTCTTCTCGCGCAAGTTCTCCACCTGCCTGCCGATAGCCCGGCACATATAGAACAGTGTGCGGTCCAGAAAGCTGCTGTGGAACCGGTTCTGCATCTCCACGATGATATATTCCCCCGTATCCGTCAGGCAGTACAGGTCGTAGATGATCCCCGCATCTGCCATGCTGTCAGAGTGATTCTCCTTATCCAGAAAAATCAGGTTCTCGATACGATGCTCTCCCGCCAGCAGTTCGTTCAGGAGCGTGATAAGCAATTCCTTGCTAGCAGGCTGTCCGAATATAATTTTGAATCCGATATCGGTAAACGGGTTCACAAAGTGCCCGCAAGTCAAATCCATACCGTCCATATTTCCTCCTTTCCGTGTTTCGTTTTACAAAAGAATTTCCTCAGCGTTATTCTGTCATCAGATCATGCTTTGTTTCCGATAGTCACGCAATCCGTTCATATCCGGTTATTCCTTGTCAATTTTCTGATATCTTCCTCCGTCAGCCTCGGCTGTTTCAGGTTGCGTGCATGCATTTAGTAGTTGATAATTACAAAGTAAGCAAATAAATACCGAAACTACAAGCCGATACAAAAAAATCGCCACGATACTCTGCATAGCGTGTAGCGTGGCGATTCCCTGTATAAAATAATCCTTTTAGAACTTCCGTAACTTCAGCAGAGCATAGTCCGATTCCAGCGTCATGTACTTGCCGTCGCACGAGCTCACGTTGAACACCGTTTCCGCCTGATTGTCGATACCGAAATGCCGCAGCATCTCCACCGGCGCATCCTGCTTGTTGTCGCTCGTTTGATAGCGCACCTTGAAATCCTTCAGCACCAGCTGCGTTTCGTTGTTGCGGTACTCCGTACGCCCGATGTAACTGCCGTAGCCGTTCGGCCCCTGCTTTTCCGACACTTCCGTCACCATGCGCGTAATGCTGTAATACAAGCGCTCGCACGTCACCACCTCACGCGTATCCTTCACCATGAACTGCTCCAACTGCCAGAATCCCTCTATATCGTTGTTGATAGGCGCCTTCTGACAACCCTGCATCACCAGCGCCACCACCAGAGCCATCCAAATCATCACCTTGTTTCTCATAATCCGAATCCTCCACATTTTCTGATTGTCAACATACCACCCGTACTGTTTCCCGGATAATTTCCACGGTCAACCGCCAGAGCAGCACTGAAACTCCATCCCTTCAGACGTTCAGGCCGATAAGTCACCTCCGCCAGACTGCTGAACTGCTTCTTCACCTCGTCGAAAGGCTTTATATACGATCCCCAGTTGCGGGCATACGAAACCAGCAATCTCCAGTTCCATTCCTCCGACGGATCACCCGTCAGTCCTACATGCTGAGCCTTCACCCGGCAACCCTTCACCTCGTTCACACCATCCGTATTATACGCCGGTCCCGGCAGGAACGGATGTCCCAGCGAGTTCCCGTAATTCTGCCAGCCTAAATATTCTCCATTTGTATAATAATTATCGCGACCACTCATCTGCAAGTCGTTGAACGAACCCGCTATTCCGTCGTAGAGAATCGGGCCCGTCTGATCCGTCGTGTTCAGACCTTCCCACACCACGGCACTGATCCACCGGTTCTTCGGAAAATCCACTTCCACGCCGATATGACCATCCTTCCATCGTCCGTACTGCCAGAACATCTGCGAGTGATCCTCGAAATAATGCTCCAGATATGCCTTAAACTTCCAGTCGCCCGCATAATAATTCAGCGCGAAGTTCCAGCTTCCGCAGTGGTTTCCCTCCACGTTCTCCAGCGTACTTTCCTGCTTGGGGAAGAACACCTTCCAGAAATCCTTGAGTCCCTGCGGCATATCTCTCACCAGACTCACGCTGCCGTCCGCATTCTTCTGCATCCGCTTGCCGCCGAATTGTGCTGCCGTCAGCAAACCGAATTCAAACTCCACCGGCAACTTCTCCCGGTTACCCAGTCGGATCATTAGCGACTTGCTGTGATACAGCACCCCCGTCGTATAAATCTGTCCCGGAGCCACAAAATCCTCCTGCCAGTCGCCGTCGGTAAAATACCCGTAACTCAGATACCCCTTAAAGGCCATCCAACCCTTCGTACCCGGAACGTTCAGGTAATCCTTCACTTCCACCCGTACCTGCGGAATCGGCCTCATGTTCGTACCTTCCACCATCCAGCCACTGGTCAGCTTCTCGTTCTTCGCGAGCGGAAACCCCGGCCGTTCCTTGCTTCCGATACTCAGCGTCAGCGCCTTCCACGACACATCCGCATAAGCCTGCTGCACCCAGAACTTCGACGACAGGTTCTTTCCTCCTGCCAGATCCATTCCCACGTCTATCCGCCAGTTCTTCGGCAACACCTTGTTCCATTCCGCTCCGGCACGCACATACGCAAAGTTAGGCTCATTGCCCGCCACACCATAGCGGTTGGCCGTCAGCCACACAGGAGCATAATCCCCGTTCGATACCGCCACACCCGCTTCCACCTTATACTTCAGCGAGTCGGCAGGCTGCTGCGCATAAAGCGGACTAAAAAGTGTAGTCAGTAATAAAGTCTTTATCAGTTTCATACCATTTTCGTTAGAGTTGCAAAGAAAGTGAATAAATGGTAGACTGGCAAGTCTAGCGCCTATAGTTGTTCTATTTCTTTGGCGGAAAGTCCGGTAGCAGCCTGAATCTGTTCGGTACTCAGCCCCAGAGATTTCAGGTTGCGAGCAATGGCGGTTTGTGTTTCTGCGCGACCTTCTGCTATTCCTTCCGCACGACCTTCTGCACGACCTTCTGCACGACCTTCTGCACGACCTTCTGCACGTTCCGTCATGATATTATCCCGCAGAATTACGATGTTGTCCAGATGCTTGTAATACGCGTTCAGCTCCTCTCGGCTCATGCGGTCCAGCTTCAACTGTTCCTTCACCTTGTCCAGTCCCGGTGCCGTGGCATGTTCCGGCACGTTTCCCGTGTTCAGGTAATAAATCCACTCCTCCAGCGGCGTTTTTGCCACCCGGTTGAAGTCATTCACCTTCAGGATATAATACTCCGGATAAAGCTGGCTCACCTTGTCCACCTTGAACGTCTGCTTCTGGAAGGGGCTCAGCTCCAGCACATCCCCCTCGTGAATCCCCACGAACTCCGTCTTCCCGTGATACACGAAATCCTTGCCGTGTCCCAGCGAGAAATACACGATGTTCACGCTGTACACCTTGCGTACCTTGTCGTACCCCTGTCCGCGGTTGATATACTCCGTCACCAGCTTCGAAGCCCCGAACAGCATCCGCTGGAAATACGCATACTCATTGTTGTTCTGCACCTCGATGAGCACCAGTTCCCCTTTCGAGTTCTCCGCCAGCATGTCCACGCGGTTGTACTTGTCGAACTCATCCTCCTGATTACTTTCACTCTCCAGCAGTTTCTGGATCGTTACCTTTTCCTCCAGCAGTGTAGTGAGCAGTCCCTCCAGCACCGCATAGTTGGCCTTGTTGCGCAGCAGGCGCTTCATCGCCCAGTCAAACCGAATATAACTTTCCATACAGTATGCATTTTAGTAGTTGATATTTACAAAGTAAGCAAATAAATACCGAAACTACAAGCCGATGTAAAAAAAACGCCACGATACTTCTCATGAAGTGTACCATGGCGTTTTCTGTTATTAAAAATCAATCAGATGAATTTCTTTGTATTAACAAGCTCCCAGGTATTCGAGAGAATTGTTGAGCGTAGAACCTGAAATCTTGAATGACTGTATCGGGCCGTTGGGATCGTAAATGAACGAAAGAGAAGACGTATTGTCTTTTCCACAGCTCACCCATACTTTCAGTTGAACACTATCCCCCGCTTGTATGCTGTGCTTGGGCTTTCCGTTTTTTCCCTTCACGTATTTTTCTGCGAGTATCATTTAGTCCACGTGGCATTTTCTTGGTTTGTTCTTCCATAAGCAATTAATGTGAATTCGATATAAGGACTAATATTCTGTTTCCATCACTAAGCTACTTGAATGATTTGAAAATTGTCTATAGTTGATCTATTTCTTTGGCGAAAAGTCCTGTAGCAGCCTGAATTTGTTCAGTGCTTTTCCGGTCAATTTCCTGTGGCTGTTGATTGTCCATGTTCGTAGTATGGAAATCAATCTTTATACGGTCAATTTCCAGAGAAGGGATAGGCACGAGGGAAGGAATATAACTTCCTGCGGTAGGTACTTCTTTCCGGTTTTCTGCCTCGGTAGGTTGCTCCCCTTGGAAGATATGCTTTTCTTGGGTCATAACTAACTACTTTATCTAGTTCAACAGGATATGGCTCAGGAACTCTTCGGAAAGACGGAGCTGGCCGCTTAGGAACGGTTCGCCTTCACCGGCTCCTTCCAGACGCAGGATATTCTGGGAGTAAAACCAATGGTCTTGCTGGAACATACGGATAACTGCTTTCCTCTTCTCTATATCTTCTCCAGCGATGATAAATGAGGCGGTTTCACCGGTAGGCAAGAAGCCTCTGTGCGACCGGCCTTTCCAGCCACCGAATTCGGTATATTGGCGGTCGAAGTCCTTGTTTTTTGCAAAAAAGATGTCCAATGCTTGTGGACGGATATAATAACTATTGGCTTTCGCCCTTATCACATCTGCTTGTTGATCATGTCCTGTACGGATCAATTATTTCACATTCACACCTTCGTGCGCAATGACCAAAGTCTCGATGGAGGTCGTGTTACCATCGGTTTTGAAACCTTCTACGGTAAGCTTTTTGGGCCATGCGTTCACCGCCTCCCAGGTCTTTACTGGGCTGCCCGATTCGTCCAGCAGGCTGACCGTTACCACTTCGCGCTGGATGGTGTTCAGTTTCACCTTATTGATCCAGTCCCATAGTTTTTTGTCATCTTTGCAGATACCTTTCTTGATGGTCAGATCACCCGCTTTTCTCAGTCCCGGCATTTTCAGTTTAGTGAACACCGGACTGTCGCCTGCGCGATAAGTGATTTCCTCGTATTCCGTTTCCAGACCCGACACTTCGCTGCAGGAAATATCGCCTACGTTCGAGATAGATACTTTGAAATAAAAACTCGGCAAAGGCCATGCCTGTGTGCTTGCACCTTGTGCTGATCCATTCTCTGCCATACTATTTTAGTTTATCATTTAATTGTCTGTTTTTATCAGCTTTTCTGCATCTGCTGCTGGAACGTGATCTCGATGAATTCTGCCGGACGGCTGATGGCCACCAGTACGGTTACGCGCAGGATACCTTCCAGTATGTCATCGCCCGTCATCGTATCTCCCAGACCAACATGTACCTCGTATGCCTCTTCAGGGGTCGAGCCGGCCAGTCCGCCACGTTTCCATACACTGTTGCAGTAGTTGTGTTGAATCCGGATGCGGTATAATATACGGTAGCTTTCCGTCGATGTACATTTTAAATTACATATCACTGGTGTTTCCTATTGATCCCACGGGAGCCAGCCCTTCGGGTTGGCGGTGGAATGCTGAAAGATATTCTTCCAGCTGTGATGCGTATGTGGTTAGTATCTTGTTTATCATAATGACTGCAATTTACGGTTTTCTCGTGAAAGGAACAAGTGTTTACCGCCTTTTTGTAAGCATTCGGTGAACGCCAAGCCGATACAAAAAAATCGCCACGATACCCTCCGTATAGAGTACCGTGGCGATTTCCGTTTACTTCCCCGCCGAAAAATCCTTGATGCGCTGTTCTTCACTCAGTACTACGCGACTGATGCCGATAATCAATAAAATGCAAGCTGATATATTCGTCGACAATCAACCATTAGACTTACAATGTTTTTGCGAAGTCCTTCAAATTAATTATGGCAACTGATGGGAAAGATATATTTTTAAGTTCATTGAAATGGTGATCTTCCGTCATGATATATTCCGCATTGGCTGTTATGGCACAGTCTACGAACTTATTGTCATCTTGGTCTGCTGTAATTAGATGAAAACGGTAGTGAGGAGTTAATTTCTTTACATTTTCACGAGTAAGAATCGTGTAGATAATCCTTTCGGCTACATATTAATGTTGCGAGTCATGACTTCCAGATACTCTTCTACGATTTCGTTGCTTATACATAACGTATAATCTCCATTCAAGAATGATTGCCACACTTTATGGCAGTCATTCTTTGCTGAAATTGCAATAATCAGTGAGTTTTATCCAATACAATGTTTCTCATATTCATTTATAGGGAGTACGTTCATGTAGTTGGTAGAATTTATCGACTTTTTCCTCATTTAATTCTCCATTCTCCCATAAACGGTCAATTTCTTTTTGCGCTTGCTTGGCGAAATAGTCAGAAATAGCCTTTTTAAGTTCTGCTAATGCTTCAGGACTATCCACAAACGACATCATTTCAAGCACTTGCAATTGAGCCGGATTAAAAACTGTAACATTCATATATTTGGATTTGGTTCTAATGCAAAAGAACAAATTTTTTCTTTATTTCCTAATGAATAGGATAAAAGGATTAAAAAACAAATGGAGAATCAAAATCTTTCAGTAGCAGGAATTTGGCGATTTCCGTTTACTTCCCCGCCGAAAACTCCTTGATGTGCTGTTCTTCACTTAGACGGCAGATTAGCAGTTGACCGTTCTTTTCGGCCACGATGTAACCGTCCAGACCTTCCAGTACCACCTTGCGCTCGTCCGCCACATGCACCACACAGTTCCGGCAATCGAATAGCTTCACGTTTGTTCCTACGGAAGCATTGCCATTCTCATCTTGCGGCAATAGCGTGTGCAGTGAGCCCCAGCTGCCTAAGTCACTCCATCCGAACTCTGCCGGCAGTACATAGATATCCTCTGCCTTCTCCATTACCGCATAGTCGATGGAAATCTTCTCGCAAGTGGGGAAGAGACGTTTTAGCTCTTCCGCCTCCCTGTCCGTAAACAAGGCAGGCTCCAGCTCGTCCATCACTCCCGCAATCTGCGGTGCGTACCTGCGTAAAGCGTTCGTAATCGTTTCCACGTTCCACACAAATATCCCCGCGTTCCAGAAATAATTACCCGCCGCCAGATACCTCTTCGCCGTTTCCACGTCCGGTTTCTCCTTGAACGCTTCCACCTTGTAGATACCCTTTTCGTCGGCTTCACCCTGAGCCGCTATGTACCCGTAGCCCGTTTCCGGTCGGGTAGGCCTCATGCCCAAGGTCACGATGGCGTGTGAGTCTGCCGTTTTCTCCAGTGCTAGCCGGATGCAGCGGGCAAACTCTGCCGTATCAATTACCAGTGCATCCGAGGGAGTCACTACGATGTTCGCCTGCGGGAACTCCTTGCGGATTTTCCAGCACGCATACGCGATGCACGGTGCCGTATTCCTTGCTTCCGGTTCTGCCAGAATATGCTGTGCCGGAATCTGCGGTAACTGCTCCTTTACGATGTCTACATACTTTTCCGATGTCACTACCCAGAAATTCTCTTTCGGGCAGATATCCTTGAAACGCTCCACCGTGAGCTGGATCAGTGATTTTCCTACGCCCATTACATCGATGAACTGTTTGGGGTATTCGGGGGTGCTCATAGGCCAGAAACGGCTTCCTATACCGCCTGCCATGATGACTATATGGGTTTGCACTGGTTATTGTTGCTTATTTGTTTTTAATCTCTGCGGAAAATATCACGCGTATAAACTTTATCTTTCACATCGTCTAAACAAGTGTCATAGCGGTTGGCTATGATAGCATTACTTTGTTTCTTGAATTCCTCTAAGTTGTTTACAACCTTCGAACCGAAGAAAGTTGTTCCGTTTTCCAGAGTTGGTTCATAGATAATTACTGTAGCACCTTTTGCCTTGATACGCTTCATCACTCCCTGAATCGAACTCTGACGGAAATTATCGCTGTTCGACTTCATGGTCAAACGATATACACCTACAATTACTTCATGTTCATTGTTGGCATTCCATTGTGCATTTTCTGTATAATATCCCGCTTTTTTCAGTACTTGGTCTGCAATGAAATCCTTGCGTGTACGGTTGCTTTCCACAATCGCCTGAATCAGATTCTCTGGTACATCCTGATAGTTTGCCAGTAACTGTTTGGTGTCTTTAGGTAGACAGTAACCTCCGTAGCCGAACGATGGGTTATTGTAATGCATGCCGATACGTGGGTCCAGACAGATACCCTGGATGATTGCTTGTGTATCCAATCCTTTTACCTCCGCATATGTATCCAGTTCGTTGAAGTAAGACACACGCAGGGCAAGATAGGTATTGGCGAATAGTTTCACTGCTTCCGCTTCTTTCAGTCCCATAAACAGTGTATCAATGTTTTCTTTAATGGCTCCTTCCTGTAATAGGGATGCAAATTCACGAGCTTTGGCTTCCAGATGCTCGCCTGCTATTGCTTTGATCGCTTCGTTTTCTTCATCCCGTCCGTTGATGAATTTCGGGTATCCTACAATGATACGGCTGGGGTAAAGGTTATCGTATAGCGCTTTGCTTTCACGCAGGAACTCCGGCGAGAACAGCAGGTTGAACTTCTTCCCCGACAGAGCAGAAGTGTTATTAAACTTCTCAGCATACTTTACGTACAGGCTTCGGCAGTAACCCACAGGAATGGTACTTTTGATGACCATCACTGCATCCGGATTTACTTCTAGTATCAAATCTATTACTTCTTCTACGTGGCTGGTGTCGAAATAATTCTTCACCGGATCATAATTTGTAGGAGCTGCAATCACTACAAAGTTCGCATTCTTATAAGCTGAGGCTCCGTCGAGCGTAGCCGTCAGGTCGAGTTCCTTTTCTGCCAGATACTTCTCGATATACTCATCCTGTATCGGGCTGATACGGTTGTTTATTTTCTCTACCTTTTCAGGGATTACATCTACAGCTGTCACATGATGATGCTGTGATAATAATGTAGCAATGGATAGGCCTACATAGCCTGTACCTGCTACGGCGATATTCAAGTTTTTAAAATTGTTCATAACGCTTATTTTTTTAGATAATAAGAAGCATACCATTCAGCAAAAGCTCTCAGTCCTTTTCTCAATGATGTAGAGGGCTTAAATCCAAAATCCTGCTCTAGTGGAGTGGTGTCTGCATAGGTTACAGGTACATCTCCTGGTTGCATAGGTACTAACTCTTTATGAGCTTCAAAATCATAATCTTCGGGTAATACTTTTGCACGAATAAGTTCTTCCTGTAAGATGGTTACGAAATCCAGCAGGTTTTCAGGTTGGTTATTCCCGATGTTATATACCTTATAAGGAGGAATCGGCAAGCCGTCTTCACCATTCTTCTTTTCCGGTGCATGTTGCATGACTCTAATTACCCCTTCTACGATATCATCAATATAGGTGAAATCACGTTTGCAATGACCATAATTGAATATTTGGATTGTCTTTCCTTCACGTAATTTATTGGTAAATCCAAAGTAAGCCATGTCTGGTCTTCCGGCCGGACCGTAAACAGTGAAGAATCTGAGTCCTGTAGATGGAATATTGTAGAGTTTGGAATAGGCATGAGCCATCAGTTCGTTACTTTTCTTTGTAGCAGCATAAAGGCTGACCGGATTGTCTACCTTATCGTCTGTACTGTATGGTACTTTTTTGTTGCTGCCATATACACTTGATGAAGAAGCGTATACCAGATGTTCTACTTGTGGATTCGAATGTCTACAAGCTTCTAAAATATTATAGAAGCCAATCAAGTTGCTTTCCACGTAGGCATCCGGATTAGTAATGCTATAACGTACTCCAGCCTGTGCTGCCAGGTTGACTACGATATTGGGCTTGTATTCACGGAAAATTTTTTCAATTAAAGCTTTATCTGCGATATTTCCTTTGATAAAAGTAAAGTTGCTGTATTTTTCTAGATTTTTCAGTCTTTCCTCTTTTAATGAAATATCGTAATAGTCTGTAATGGAATCAATTCCTACAATACGAATATTGGGCTCTCTTTTCAAAAGGTCTAATGCAAGGTAACTTCCTATAAATCCGGCAATACCGGTTACGAAAACAGTTTTGTTTTCTAATGTAGTATTTAACTTTAACATATTGTGTATATTAAATTGGTTAAGACTTTTTGAGATTATTGTGATAGTTTTTTATAGATATCTATTACTTCATTAGAGATTCTGTCCCAGTCATATTTCTCCATATTATAGCTTGGATGGGTTAGTGGTGTATTAATAATAGTTGTAAGTTTTTCTGATAGTTCTTTTATATTACCAACATGAAAATATACGTCCTTAGATAATCCCACTTCCATATTGGCTGGAATATCACTTACAATGACAGGGATATTGTAACTCATAGCCTCTAGTAATGCAATAGGCAATCCTTCATGGCTGGATGGCAAACAGTAGCAACGGCAGTTAGTCAGTAACGAATGTAATTTTTTACCTTTTATAAAACCCGTTAGTATTACTCCATGTTTACGGGCAGTTTCTTTCAGCTTTCTTGAATAATCATCTTCAAAATCTGTATCTCCAGCTAAAACTAATTTGCATCCTTGATTGTCAATTTTAGAAAAGGCCTCTATTAAATGATGTAGATTTTTTTCAGGGACGAAACGGCACATTCCTAGTATGTATTTACCTTTTTCAATGCCTAATTCGTTGAAATATTCAGGATAATCACAGAATTCGGGCTTTGATACTCCATTGTATATCAGGTGTACACGATTTATTCGGTTATATTTGTTTTTGATAAGATTGCGGATTACATCGGAGATAACGATTACATCATCGGCAAACATACACCCCATTCTTTCTCCTAGTTTCAGGATTGTTTTGGCCATTATTCCCCATTTATCTCGGTCGTAATCAGGTCCGTGATGTGTGAATACTACTTTCATGCCAAGAATTTTTGCATATGGTACAAGCAAGGCAGGACCTATAGCATGTATATGTAGTATGTCAGCACCCATTTTTTTTGCTACGTTTATAGCTTTGAATGTATGAATTATGGCTTCGAGTGCTTTCTTTTTGGGGGTTTCAATATCTACTAGCTTTACGCCTTTCCATTCTTTCAATTTGTCGTGTACGTAGCTTTTCCTTCGTATTACTGTTACATTGAATCCTTTTGCTGCAATTCTAGGAAACAATTCTTCACAGTGAGTTTCAACGCCACCCATTACATTAGGAATGCCACGAGTACCGGTTACAACAATTTTCATAAAAATTTCAGAATTAAAAATAGATTATTACTTTTACCCTATTGATTGTAATTATAGATATAATGTAATATGATGAAAATATTAATTGTTATAAAGGAGTGGATACAATATCATGGAATCATTCTCTTGTCGTGTCTTTCTGCTTTATGGCTTATTATCAAAAATAACAGAGTAAAATAAGCAAGGAATGTTTGCATATTTATGCTTATTCTATAGAAGACAAAATAGAAAGGTATGACTTCCTGAACTGCTCTACGGAATAGTTGTTGGAAAGAAATAATTTGCTTTGTTTGCCCATATTTAGGCTTAGTTCTTCATTATCTATTAATATTGCTAATTTCGAAGCAATATCTTTCCAATCCTTTTTATTGGTGACGAAGCCGTTTTTTTGATTTTGTACTAATTGTCCGTTATCACCGACATTTGTAGCAACAATTGGTAAATCAGCATTCATGGCTTCCATTATAGAATTACTAGTTCCTTCGAATAAGGAAGTTGAAATGTAAATATCGGCTTGATCAAGTAGTTCTGCAATATTATTGGGATTGATATATATAGTTGTTATATCGTCTATGACATATTGTCTTATCCATTTTCTGACTTGTGTTTCCATATTTCCATATCCTACAATATCGAAAACTATGTTATCATATGTTTTCTTAAGTTTTGCTATGGCATGAATGGCTGTTTCATAGTCTTTTTGTGGAACGAATCTTCCTACTGTAATAATGTGAACTTTATCCTTTCGTTTTTTTTGTGTGTAATCTTTTATATGTTCAAAGCAGTTAGGAATGACTATTATTTTTTCGCTTTTAAATCCTTTGGTTATAAAATTTTCTTTTCCGGAGTAGCTATTGGAAATAGCTTTTTCTGCGAATGAATTTGTGAGTAATTTATCTGCCCAACATTTTAACAGAGGTAATTGAGCATTTCTTAATCCAGTAAATACCTTAGCATTTACTTTACGTCCAGCCATGCAGGCATAAAAGTTTGCTGCTGTAAGATAAGAAAAGATTACACGAATATTATTCTTCTGTAAATAGGTGACAAACTCGTTGTATCTTGATAAATGCCCTCCTATAAAACTTTGAATCTGAATACGTGGATCTTCTTTTAAAAGGTCCATGTATTTTGGGTGGATTTTGTTTCCATTAAATATAATGTAATGTATTTGATAATATCCACTTAGGGCTTTTGCTAATAATACGGATTGTTTTTCAGCTCCTCCACTGGTGAGGTTCTTGACAAAAATTGCTATATCTTTCATTGCTTGATATTGTACAAAGAAATTGATTTTGTTATATAGTGAGTTAGCGTCCAATTTTGACGTGTGGTATAGTGAAAGCCTTTTTAGTGGCTCCCTGTAAAAAAAATCGAAAATTGACCGTGATTATTGATATTTGTTAGTATTAATTCTGATTGTCATATTCAGAAGATTTTCAAAATCATAATCTTTCCTACATTTGTCAATTTCGTGGAAGAGTTTCTTGAGATATTCCAGAGCTGACAGCCCGTTCATTCGGCATGTTGAGAGCAGCGTATGGTAGGCCGCCGATACATTGGTCATGCGGCTGCTGACAAAGAACAGCGAATTCTTGCGTTCACCTGCCAGAGAACGGATGAAATGTTCTGTTATCGAATTGTCGATGTCGTAACGACATTGTTTAGATAAGAAAAACAGGTTTGACTAAGATATGATAGTGCAAACTTCATCTTCTTGTAGTTCTCAGTTCAGCTGCTGGTGAATGATGGATAGTACTCGTTCATATATACAGCGCATATCATGAAAATTACGCAGATAGTAGAATCTGTTCATTCCTGTAATATTCAGTATAGTTCCTCCAGTTTCTCTATCAGACTTTTCAAGTTCTGGTAGGTTAAGTTTCGTTGTTGTATCCTCATTCCGTTTGTCATATGGATGTCTATCGTAGTTCTTCCAGGACTGGTTTCTGGTTCCGATTGTCCTTCGTTGTACTAGTACGGTTTGATGTCTTGTATCCTTGTATCATACTTTTCAGTGGTATTACTTCCGCTTTGTAGCGGATGAATAACCTTTCAATATCATAACTACAATACATACTTTTTGTATTTTTTGTTACAACAACGAGGTCCTATTTTAATTCTTTGAGGCATACGCTAAAATAGACGTTTACATATGATGATTTACTTATTGTTGGATGTAATCAATAAGTAAATCTAAATCTTTTATTTGTCGTTTGCTTATTTTCAAATATTGCTCATAACCTTTTTGTGATAAGTCCGAATAGAGATTGGGGTTAGTTATTAACATCAACATTCTATTCATGATTTCTTCTACTGAGAAGGGATTAAAATAAAATGCACCACCGCTGCAAGTTTCTGCAATTGAAGAGAGGGGAGAAGCTATAACCGGTATTTTATAGCGCATTGCTTCAAGTGGAGGATATCCAAAACCTTCATTTAAAGAAGGATATACGAAAATATAAGCATTGGCATAAAGGGATTCCAGTTCTTGATCGTCTACGTAACCAAGGAAATCAAATCTATCAGGATGTTTTATTTTATATCGAAAACAGTCCCCTTTAGTCCCTGTTACTTTCATACGTATGTCCTTCATGCAGTTATAATCTGCTAGACGATCAAAAGCTATAATTGCTCTTAAATTATTTTTTTCCCATCTGTTTCCGCTAACTAGAAAAAAATATTTTTCATTGTTTCTCTTTTTGATGGCTTTTTCTTTTGAAGAGGTATTGGGACTATAGAAAACAGGAAAATTTTGATTTTCCAGTTCAGGAAAGTAAGAAAGGAAGGCATTTTTGGAATGTTCAGAAACAGTGATTAAATGAAACTGGCTGTGTATGTATTTGTCAAGGTATTCATTATGTTTTTTATTATGGAATTGTTTACATAGTAGTTTTTTTATTGTAAATTTTAATGTTTCTTTGAAAGAATTTTTGTATTGGTAGAATATATTATCAAATGGAGTTTCAAATTCTCTCAGTCCATGAACTGTACCGTATACTTCACAGGATGTTAGTTTTGCTAGTTTTCCTGGTAAACAAGAATATAACCTGTCTATGTTGTGATTTCTTATTATATCTTCAATACTTTCCTTTTGTAAATCGTATAAGGGAATATTATAGTGTTGACACTGCTTTTGTACTTCAGGATTTAACCAAAGCTTAGAGTCATAGAAACATGCAAATTTTATATGTCGCTCTATCATACGGAAATATATTATTTCTCCATAGCGACCGCCTCCATGACGCTTCCCTGATGTATTAGGTTGAGTTGCTTTTAAATCAAAAAGAAGGTTCATATTTTTGGGTTTTGTTAATAGAATATTGTAGCTATGTATTTTTTATCTATAAAAAATTGGCTTGAGTATGCACTCAATTTGTTAGCGTCCAATTTTGACGTGTGTTATAGTGAGAGCCGCTTTTCAGTGGTTTCTTGTAAAAAATAAAAATAGAATGTGATTATTAATATTAATTCCAATTGTCATAGGCAGGAGATTTTCATAATTCTTTCTCCCTTTGACAATTTTGTGGAAGAATTTCTTGAGATATTCCAGAGCAGACAGCCCGTTCATTTGGCATGTTGACAGCAGCGTATGATAGGCTACTGAGTATTTGCCATGGGCTGCTAACAAAGGACAGCGAGTTCTTGTGCTCCCCCGCTAGCAGACGGATGAAACGTCCTGCTATCGAATTGTCGATGTCATAACAATCATCGTTCAGGTAGGTTATCTCATTTGAACATGACATAAGATCTATCAGCCTTTTCAAGTTTTTCTTGCGTGAAATCTTCTGGCTTTTAGACCCGTACAGATTCTTTCTGTCCTGTTTCTTCTGCTCTTTCAGGGCCGCATTTTCCTTCTTGAGCAACTCATTCTGTTTCTGTAAATCGGCTATCATCTGTTTCAGCTCTTCGTTTTGCTTCATTTGCATTTGTGAGCTTTCGTTCAGATTCATCAGCTGCTCTGTCATCCGGTCCAGCTTTTCCAGAAGCCTGTCCCTTTCTTCCTTATCCGCTTTACGCAGAGCGAAAAGCTCGTCAAGCAGCATTGATTTTTCCATGGAATTCATATCAGAATAACGATCTGTCCAAGGCTCCGCTTGTTTCTCGCGGAGCCTCAGTTGTTCGGCCGAAGCCAGTATTTTTTCAAATTCACGATCGTCCATGTCACCTGTTGTTATACCATAAAGATACTCATTTTCAGTGACATAAACAAATGTTTTATATAATTATTTACCTGATATTCAATTGGTTAATTACAGGATTCTGTAACAGCACAACTACATCCTTCCACTGTATGCTGTATATGGTTTCATCTCCCTGACGGCATAACTGCATGAACCTGTAACCTTCACAGAAACGTTTCTCATAGAGGCTGAACGAGCGCCTGTCATAGCTGAAGAGACGGACCTTCCTCCTGTCCTTGGACATGACAATGAAAACTTCATCTTCCTGTGGCTCTCGGTTCAGCTGCTGGTGAATGATGGATAGTACCCGTTCATATTTACAGCGCATATCATGAAAATTACGCAGATAGTAAAATCTGTTCATTCCTGTGACATTCAGCATAATCCCTCCAGTTTCTCTATCAGACTTCTCAAGTTCCGGTAGGTTAAGTTTCGTTGCTGTATCCGTATTCCGTTTGTCATACGGATGTCTATCATCATCCTTATAGGACAGGGGTCCGTATTCTCCTTTCTTTCCGGAGTAGGAGAAGAGGACACTTCCTTTGAGGATTGTGTATCCATTTCCGGTTGTCCTTCTACTTGTACCGGTACTATTTGATGTCTTGTATCCTTGTACCATTTATGAAAGAGATTGTAGGGTACCTTGTTTTTCAAACAGAACTCCTGGATGGATTCACCTTGTGGCATTGCTTCCGCCTTGTAGCGGATGAACAGCCTTTCAAAATCACTGCTGCTGTACATACTTTTAATATTTTTGTTACAGTAGCGAAGGTCATATTTTTTATTCTTTGAGGCAATACGTCAAA
>FR887825.1:399-532 GCA_000432735.1 Bacteroides sp. CAG:443 | reverse complement strand
TGATTTGCCAGGGATTCGATGACCGCTCCGGCCCGTGATCCCCCGTCGTAATGGAAGATGACCAGTTTCTCCATGACTGATCTTACCATCCAGAGATATTCCTTGTCGGCTCTGTGTTTTTCTCTGTTAATGA
>FR887825.1:0-299 GCA_000432735.1 Bacteroides sp. CAG:443 | reverse complement strand
TTCTTCATACAGAGGCTTAAGCAGTTCCACGGTTTTCTTGAACCAGCCGTCCAGTGTACTTTCGGTAAGGCCTTTCATTCCAAGATGGCGGTATTGCTGTATCTGACGGTAGAACGGGACATGATATTCATACTTCTGAAGCAGTATCTCGGCAAGCAGGCTGGTGTCAGCAATGCACTTGTCGACCGGCATCAGCGGCATGGGAGCTATCTCTACGCCTTTCTGTCCGGCTGGAGGAAGCAGGGTACTATCCTTGAGAGCATATTTGGGACGGATGATCACCTTGACGTAAAGCATTC
>FR887824.1:61456-63319 GCA_000432735.1 Bacteroides sp. CAG:443 | reverse complement strand
AATCAGAATTCTGTTGCATTTGCAAGTTGAATTCAGCAAATATGAATATGTTGCGAAAAAAATTAATTGCCTGTTCCTCCACCCAGCGCATGATAAAGGCTGATAACACCTTGTATTTCCGAATTTCTATCGGAAACCATTGTCAGACGAGAAGACAAGAGCGACTGTTGTGCTGTCAGCACTTCCAGGTAATTGGTCGTGCCATGTTCCATCAGCAAACGGGTATCGTGAACGGCAACCGACAGATATTCAACCTGCTGTTCATCAAGCACAACCTTCTGCCGGGCGTTTTGCCATTGGTTCAAAGCATTGTTCACTTCTCCGCCCGCATCGAGAAGCGTTTGCTGGAATTGCAGCAATGCTTCTTCCCGCTGTGCTTTCGATATTTTCAGATTAGCAATGTTTTTACCCCGGTTGAAAATAGGTTGTACAAGCGAACCGATAGCCTGAAACAACCAGTTACCGGGATTGGAAACAACAGCTCCGGCACTGTTTGTCCAGCCGGCTGAGCCGCTCAAGGTGATACTCGGATAGAAATTCGATCTTGCCTGATTGACTCCGTAAAAGGCCTGTTTCAACTCGGCTTCTGCCTGCATGACATCGGGACGGCGTGACAGCAATTCCAGCGGTATACCCACCGAAAGTTTCTGCGGGAAACGCTGACAATCGAGTGAGCTGCGTTCTATATGCTGAGAAGACCATGCCAGCAGCGAATAAAGTGTATTCTCCATTTCCACTGTCTGCTGCTTCAAATCGAGCAAGGAAGCCTCTGCTCCCAAACGGGAAGCTTCTGCCTGACTGACTGCCGCACGGTCTGCCTGACCTGATTTCATCAGTACGCGCAAGCTGTGAATATATTCTTTCCAGTTTGTTATCGTTTCGGATGTAATAGCAATCTGCTCATCCAGCATCAACAACGTATAATAGCTTTCGGCTACCGTAGCAATCAGCTGAGTCTGTACTGCCTGCCGGTAAGCGACACTCTGCTCCAATGCAGCCTGCTCACTACGCTTGGCATTGGTCAGCATGCCAAACAAATCGATTTCCCAGCTTGCCGAACCTCCAAGAGTATACGTCTTGCTGGTTTGTCCACCCTTTACCTTACTTAAAGAGCCTTCCGGATCGAGCTGTACGGAAGGCAAATAAGCCAACCGTGCCGATGTCAGTGAAGCCTGAGCCTCCTCTACCTTCAATCTCGCCACATTCAAGTCCGTATTGGCCTCCAGTGACCGGGTTAATAGCCGCCTGAGCGATAGTCATTCCTTGCTTACGACGGGTAGAAGCATATTCCGTCAACAAAATAGCCGTCTTAGAAAGCAGACCGATCAACATGATCAATCCTGTCTGCATGTAGATATTGTTGTCCAGCCCGAAGCATTTGGCAAAGAAAAAACTTCCCATTAACCCGAACGGAACAGACAAGATAACTGCCAACGGAATAAACAGACTCTCGTACAAAGCGCACAGAATCAGGTAAACGAACAAGACACAAATGATGAAAATAATGGTCGTATTGCTCGAACTCTGATCCTCTTCACGTGTAATACCACCGAATTCATAACCATATCCGGTAGGAAGTGTCTGTGCAGCAACCTCCTCAATCGCCCGAATAGCATCTCCCGTACTGTATCCGTCGGCCGGCATTCCGTTCACCGGAATAGACGTATACATATTGAAACGTGTCAGCGTTTCGGCTCCATACACTTTGGTCAGTGTAACAAACTGTCCTACTGGTGCCATCTCTCCGCTACCTGTACGTACAAACATGTTGTTCAATGACTCTGTATCCAGACGGTAATTCTTGTCGGCCTGAATCATGACACGGTAAAGTCTCGAGAAGCGGTTCAGGGTGGGAGGAAAGGT
>FR887824.1:19241-61443 GCA_000432735.1 Bacteroides sp. CAG:443 | reverse complement strand
AAGCGGTTCAGGTTGGAAGAATAGTTACCGCCAATGAAACCCGAAAGTACACTCAGTACATCGGAAACCTTGATGTCGGCCCGCTTACATTTTGCCGCATCTACTTCTACCATGTACTGCGGGAACTTGGTATCGAAAGTGGTATAAGCCATCGATATTTCAGGACGCTGGTTTAAAGCCGCAATAAAATTCTGACAATATTTCTGCAAGGTATTCACATCCCCTCCGGCACGGTCCTGTACATAAAGTTCGAAACCGCTACCCATACCATATCCGGGAATGGTAGGCTGTGCAAAAGCAAAGAGCTTAGCCGACTTTATATCTGCCGTACGTGCATAAATCTGAGCCAGTACGGCATTGATATCATCTTCCGGATTGGTACGTTCGTCCCAATGTTTCAGCTTGATGATCAGCATACCTCCCGAGGCGGCTTGTCCTCCCATCATACTATATCCACTCACATTACTATAAAGCTCGATTTGAGGAATCTTCCGGATACGCTCATCTATCTGCTCCATCGCCTTTTTCGTCTGGGCAAGACTGCTTCCCGGTGGGGTAGTTACATTGACAAACACTGTTCCCATATCCTCATCGGGTACCAGTCCCGTCTTCGTCGTACGAAGAAAGAACACCAGCAATACACAAGCTGCGACCAATGCGATCCATGCCAGCCATCGGCGATGCAGGAAAAACGAAACTCCATTTTTGTATTTCAACACCAGGCGGTTGAAAGAGGCCTCGAAAGCATGATGAAAACGACTTGAAAAACTCAGTTTTTTCCCCGTCTGCTTATCCATGTGCGGTGTCATGATCAGAGCACACAAAGCAGGACTCAGTGTCAGGGCATTGATGGCAGATATACCGACAGCCACCGCCATGGTAAGTCCGAACTGGGTATAGAAAATACCACTGGTTCCTCCCATGAAAGAGGTAGGAATGAACACGGCCATAAAAACCAGCGAAGTAGTCACGATAGCTGCTGAAATGCCGTCCATCGCTGCCAGAGTTGCCTTGTAAGGTGAACGATACCCTTCATCGAACTTTGCCTGCACCGCTTCTACCACGACGATAGCATCATCGACCACCGTACCGATGACCAGTACCAGCGCAAAAAGCGTAAGCAAGTTCAAGCTGAATCCAGCTACATAGAGAAAGGCGAATGTACCCACCAAGGACACGATGATAGACACCGACGGAATAATGGTAGAACGAACACTTTGCAAGAAGAAATAAACAACCAGAATCACCAAGATGATGGCCTCTATAAGCGTCTTTACCACTTCGTGGATAGAAGCATCAAGAAAGTCTTTCGTACTCATCAAGTCAGTAAGTACCAGACCTTTCGGCAGGTCCTTCGAAATTTCCTCTACCAGTTTATCTACTTCTTTCACTATTTCATTGGCATTCGATCCGGCTGTCTGGGCAATCATACAGGTAGCTCCCGGATGTCCTGCTATCTGACTGTTATAGCTGTAAGTCTGTGCTCCCAGTTCAATCCGTGCAATATCTTTCAGGCGAAGTACCTCGCCCGACGGAAGTGCCTTGATTACCATGTTGCCAAACTCCTTTTCCGTTTCATAACGTCCGCGATACTTCAATGTGTATTGGAAAGTGTTTTCTGAATCTTCGCCCAAGGTTCCGGTAGCCGCCTCGATATTCTGTTCATCCAGCAGTGAGGTCACATCATTGGGCACCAGTCCATATTGTGCCATGACCTGCGGGTTCATCCAGATACGCATCGCATAATCTCCACCCATCACATTCACGTTACCTACACCGGTGATACGTGACAACCGAGGCTCAACGTTTATCTTAAAATAATTATTGATAAAGTTCTGGTCATAACTGTCGTCTTCACTGTAAAGTGCCAGAATCTTGACCATACTGTTCTGACGCTTTTCGACTGTAACACCAACCTTGGTAACTTCGGCAGGCAGAAGTCCTTCAGCTTCCGACACCCTGTTTTTCGTATTGATGGTCGCCATATCCGGATCGGTTCCCTGCGCAAAGTAAACGGTAATGGAAGCCGACCCGTTATTGGTAGCAGTAGACGTCATATAAGTCATATTCTCTACACCATTAATCGCTTCCTCCAATGGAGCAATCACACTCTTCTGAACTGTTTCCGCGTTAGCTCCGGTATAAGTTGCCGAAACCATAATGGTAGGCGGAGCAATGTCTGGATACTGCTCCATCGGCAAATTAGTCAGTCCAATGATTCCCAGCATCAAGATGAGCACAGAAATCACACACGACAAGATGGGACGGTCTATAAATGTATTTAGTTTCATAATACCCTCCTTTCCTTACTCTTTTTCCGGTGAAGCAGCCGTCACCTGCGTATTTTCCTGAATCAGTCCGGCTCCTTCGGCAACAATCGTTTCACCTTGCTGTAAGCCACTTTCTACAACATACTCTGTTCCGTTGTTTTGCGGGAACACTGTAACCTGTGCCGACTCTGCCTTACCCTCTTTATTCACTTTATAGACATATACTTTATCTTGTATCTCGAATGTAGCTTCCTGAGGAATGACAAACACATCTTTTTTCACGTAAGGGAAGATAAGCGTCGCTGTACTTCCATTTCGGAGCATTCTTTCAGGATTCGGGAAAACAGCACGCAGGGTAATCGCTCCCGTTTCCGTATCGGTCGTACCACTGATGGCATCAATTTTTCCCTTATGCCCGTACATTTGTCCGTCACTCAGGCGAAGTTCCACCTCAGGCATTCCTGCCAGAGCCTTATCCATGGTACCATACTGACGGACAAGCGAAAGAATCTGCTGTTCGTCATGGAAAAATAAACATATATCTCTTCGTCGTCCGAAACCGTCAGCAAGGGAGTAGTAATAGAAGAGTTAACCAACGCTCCTACACGATAGGACGACATGCCAGCCACCCCGTCGACCGGACTTTTGATTACGGTATACGAAAGGTTGTTCCTGGCATTCACCTCTTCGGCTTTTGCCTGTGCCAGCGTAGCTTCTGCCTCCAGCAAGGAGTTGCGCGCCGTCTGACGGTCGAAATCGGAAACAACATGTTCCCGGAATAATTCTTCCTTACTGTCTGCTGTAAGTCGGGCCGTAGCAACGGCAGCTTCCGCACTCTTCACATTTGCTAATGCCGTCTGTAAGGCTGCCTGATAAGGAACCTGATCGATAATGAATAAGGTCTGTCCTTTATGAACCTTAGCTCCTTCATTCACACAAATATCCGTAAGAGTACCACTTACCTGCGGACGTATTTCTACACTTTGCCTGCCCTTGATGACTGCCGTATAAGCACTGGTCAGCGTCTGGTCTGTTTTTTCTACTGTTATCAGCTTGTATTCACCTCCTCCTTGCTGTCCTGTCGACTGACTGCATGCTGTAAAAAGCAGTGCCAAAGAGAAAGAAGCGAAACTCATCGGTAAAAACAATCTATTCATTTCCTTTCCTTTTTTAATTAAATTTCGGCGTAAAGTTAAAAGGCTGTATCAGCAATTTATTTGTCTTAAACCGAAAGATACTTGCCTCAAACCGACGTTTAGGAATTTTTCTGTTTACAAAACATAAAACACGTAAAAGCGCTTTCTACGATGGAAATATATTCCTACATTTATTGCCTACAAAATATTCAACACGATGAAAGAAAACATTATCATTCAATGGATTAACGACAAAGCTATAGCAAACGGACAAGTTGAGGAACTAGCGGCAAACGATAAAATGACCATATTCAAAGCACAAGGAGAAGATGTGCTCCGCTCGGACTTGCTGAAAGAATCACATCCAACTTTCCTCTTTATTTCAAAAGGTAAACTAAATTTTCAGATAAACGGAGATTATATTGAAATCCAAGCTCCGGCACATATCGATTTCATCCTTATCTACCCATGGAAAAAGATAAAAACCAGCAAGGACTTTGAAGGGTATTTCGTTACTACGGAGCAAAGTTTCTTTATAAAAGTATCGGAAAGTATCCGTTCCAAGTTTGGAGGGCTCATCTACCAATATGCGCAAAAACCTTTCGCCCCACTCAACGAAGAAACTGTACAACGGATTATTCTCGGTCTGCATTTACTGACGGCTATCATCAAGCAACCGGAATATCACTTCCGTTATGAAGTCATGGAAAACATGCTGCGTACGCTTCAGCTCGAAATATGGAATGCTGTTTTCGAAGTGTATAAAAATGAAGTAGTAGACGAGCAACAGCTATGGAGCGATATTCTCTCACACTTCGTGCACTTGGTACGTACAAACTGCCGCCACCATCATGAAGTAAAATGGTATGCCAACCAGCTGTGCGTTTCATCGGATGCACTTTCGGCCCAAACAAGAAGAGTTTATGATAAATCGGCGGGACAAATCATAGATGAATATCTGATCATAGAGGCAAAGGCTTATTTACAAAACCCTAACCAGTCGATACAAAACATTGCAGAGTTACTCTGTTTTTCTGATCAGGCTTCCTTCTGCAGATTTTTTAAAAGATGTTGTGGCATTTCGCCCAGTGAGTTTAAAAAGAAGACAAAAACAGACAACGAAGTGATGAGAGTGAAAGACTAAAAAGCATAAAAAATAAGTGTGCTACCTCAAGGCAGCACACTTATTCCACATATTCTATTGAATTTTATTTAGCCAAACTATAAACGATGTCCATGATTTGCTTACCCAGTTCGTCGGCAGCCTCCATGGTAGCGGCTTCAGAGTATACACGGATAATCGGTTCGGTATTGCTCTTCCGCAGATGAACCCATTCATCAGGAAAATCAATCTTCACACCGTCGATATCGTTTATCTCTTCATTCTTATACATTTCTTTCACTTTAGCCAGAATAGCATCTACATCTGTCTGAGGAGTCAGGTCGATACGGTTCTTTGCGATGAAATAGTTAGGATAAGAAGCACGAAGTTCGGAAACTTTCTTGCCTTCGTGTGCCAGATGACTCAGGAAAAGAGCAATACCTACCAGCGCGTCACGTCCATAGTGTGACTCCGGATAGATTACTCCACCGTTTCCTTCACCGCCAATAACGGCATTTGTTTCTTTCATTTTGGTAACCACATTTACCTCTCCTACAGCAGCTGCGTTGTACTGCATGCCATATTTACGAGTGACATCACGCAAAGCACGTGTAGAACTCAAGTTAGATACGGTATTGCCCGGTGTATGTTTCAGTACATAATCGGCAACGGTCACCAGTGTATATTCCTCACCGTACATGGTTCCATCTTCACAAATCATGGCAAGACGGTCTACATCCGGGTCGACCACAAAAGCCACATCTGCCTTACCTTCTTTCATCAGGTTCATGATATCACCCAGATTCTTTTCAAGAGGTTCCGGATTATGCTGGAAATTTCCTGTAGGTTCACAATACAGCTTTTCGACATGCTGTACACCCAGACGCTCAAGCAACTGCGGCAATATGATTCCTCCAACAGAGTTTACGCAATCTATTGCTACATGGAAATTAGCACGACGGATTGCTTCTACATCCACCAGTTTCAGTGCCAGTACACTGTCAATATGCTTTTCATTATAGGAATTATCTTCTGTATAAGAACCCAGATGGTCGATGTCTGCATATTCGAACGCTTCAGCTTCAGCAATACGAAGAACTTCCTGACCTTCGGCTGCGTTCAAGAACTCACCGTGTTCATTCAATAATTTCAGTGCGTTCCACTGTTTCGGATTATGGCTTGCAGTCAGAATGATACCACCACATGCGCCTGCCATTGTCACAGCAAGTTCGGTAGTAGGTGTAGAGGCCAGACCGATATTGATGACATCGAAGCCCATTCCCATCAATGTACCACAAACTACATTCTTCACCATTTCACCCGAAATACGGGCATCACGTCCTACAACAATCTTGTTGCTGCCAACCGTCGATGTACGACGAATCAGCGTGGCATAAGCCGAAGTAAACTTTACGATATCTAGCGGATTTAATCCTTCTCCCGCTTTTCCTCCGATAGTCCCCCGGATGCCAGATATAGATTTAATCAGTGTCATTATTTACCTAAATTATAAGTTATCTCGTAATAGCAAGGATATACATACTTAGAAGCCTGACTGGTTCCTTGTCCATGTGGAACAATCAGACGTACACGTGCCACTTTCTCTGAAGAAGTAGTACGACTCGGCTTTACATATTTTAACGGAATCAACCATCCTGAAGGTACAGAAGTCGTACTATAAATAGAATACATCTGGTAACTTTCCGTAAACGCCGCAGAATAAGAAGAGCCACTTATTGTCAGTTTATAGACTTCCGGATAAAGCATATACTGAGGTAAACTCCAACTGGAATTAACCCTATACGCAGGATAATCAAGCAAATTCATATTCCCAGAAAGCGTATCACCAACAGCAAACATTCCGTCACGATTCTGCATTGCTATTTCAAAATAACGGGAAGCCATTTCGTAATACCCGTCTGCCAACTTAGAAGTACCTTCTCCCGGCTGTACGATATTCATGTAAACCCCACTCTCCTCGAACAGCACAAACTGGTTCTCATTTGTGATTGTATCCTGATTGTAAAAATCTCTCTCGCTGATGACCTGATAATTATGACTCAGAATCCATGCGTTAATCGCATCGGCTTCGTCCTCTTTCATTTCAGCATAAGTCTTGCTATTATCACAACTCTGCAAACAGCAAGCCACTACACAAACTACCGCAAAAAACAGTTTTATCTTTTTCATTTTCATATTATTTACGCCGCAAAAATAGCAAAATGCTTCATATATTTCAAAACGAGTCAAAGCATTAACAGCCCTTAACACAAGCTTATATTCTCCTTATCAAGACAAGAAACATTACTTCATCAAAGATGCAATATATGCCTTCATCTCTGGCATAACACGTCTTGTTTCCTGATACAATGTATATTGTGCCAATGTACGTACATAATTATGTTCGGCGTATTTTATCTGATAATAGGTATCGCCGTTGATATAATCGGCCAGAAAACGTACCGCCTGCATGTACGGGAACAAGGTTACGGCATAAGGTAACAACTCTATTTCAACAGGTGTCAGAAAACTTCTGGCTGATTCAATATATCCTTTGGCAAAAGCCTGAAAAATATCGAATCTGAAATGTATTTTGCTTAAATCCGGTTCGTCTTCTGGAGCCGTATTGGCTGCCGAACGAAGGAAATCGCCAAAATCGGAAAAGACAAAACTAGGCATTACCGTATCCAGATCGATAACGCAAAGTACTTTTCCCTGCTCATCGAACAGCATGTTGCTTACCTTCGTATCGCAATGGCAAATGCGTTTCGGCAACTTACCCTCCCGATACAAACGTTCCGCACAGCACATTTCTTCGGCATCTTTTTCTATATCTGCCACCAGTCCCTGTACCTTTTCCAGTCGTCCGGCCGCATCTTGCTGTACTGCCTCACGTAACTGCTGCAAACGGAACTCCATGTTATGGAAGTCGGGAATGGTTTCTCCCAACGATTCGGTCATATCTGCCAGCATGGCTTCAAACTCACCAAACTTCAGTCCGACAAGGTATGACGATTCCGGAGTAACCACATCGAGCGTCTGTGAACCGGGAATAAACACTGACATACGCCAATATTTTTCCCCATCAAAATAATATGTCTTGCCGTTATCCGCTTTAACAAAACGGAGCACCTTACGGTCAATATCGTCTTCGTGAGCTTCTTCCAGTTTCTGCCGGATATGTGAGGTAACAGCTTCTATATGGTACTGAAGCATATCTACATCTGTAAAGATTTGGTGATTGATGCACTGTAAGATATAATCCGATGCCGATATATCTTTGGTCTGCACTAGATAAGTCTGGTTGATCAATCCGGAAGTCAAAGGTTTGATTTGAACGATTTCTCTCACTTCCGGAAAATGAGCAATCACATTGTTTAAAGCATTCATTACTTTTCTATTTTCGGTTTCGAAGCCTTTATCTTCGGCTCATTCGTTAATCTTTTATTTACTCTCGGCCCATTCCTTGGCACCTTGTGCTTTTAGTCGGACAGTAGCTTCCGCAGCTTTTCTCGCTGCTTCGGCCTCATCCTCAGGAGCAGCAAACGCATGCTTATAACCTTTTACCACATTCCACTCTCCACGGGTAAAATCGGGAAAGGCTACAGGTGCACAACCATTATCCATGGAAAGTTCTCCCAGCTCGGCAAGACAACACCATTCTGCCAGATCGTACACATCCATATCCAGCGGCAGGCCATTCTGCAAGCAGTATACCAAACGACTATCCATGATAAAGTCCATACCGCCATGCCCGCCGACTTCTTTAGCCATTTCACCATATTTCTTCAAGATGGGATGTTGATACTTTTCGACCAATGCAACCATCTCATTTTCTGGCAAGAATCCATGTGAGCTCAAATCATCCACTTTAGGCTGAACTCCCGACGCGGTCAACTGTTTGGCATCCAGCGCATAACCTTCTACCGGATATTTATTGGCAAAGCCTTTTGTTCCCGTAAGCTGATACAAACGGTTATAAGGCTGAGGAGTCATGACATCGTGCTGTATTTCGATTACTTTTCCATTTGCTGTACGAATCAACGTTGTAGTATGGTCACCGTTACGGAAATGATTGCAGACTGAATCTGTACGCTCTTCAACCAGCGACTTGCCAACGACCGACTTGGTATCCATAGCGACCAGTGTAGTCATACGGTCGCCACGATGAATATTGAGTGCCTGTGCCACAGGACCTAATCCATGCGTTGCATATACATCTCCCCGATGACGCATGTTATAATCCAGGCGCCATCCTAATTTATCGTCTTTACCCTTTTTCCAGTAATAATCCCAAAAGGCTTCCAAATTGTGAATATATGCTCCCTGTGCACGAATAATCTCACCAAACACACCCTGCTGCGCCATATTTAAGGTATTCATTTCGAACCAGTCATAACAGCAGTTTTCCAAAATAAAGCAATGCTTACGAGACGTTTCACTCAAATTGATCAGCGCCCAACATTCTTCCAGATTCATGGCGGAAGGGACCTCTACCGCTACATTTTTCCCATGTTCCAAGGCACATTTCGCTACAGGAAAATGATGCAGCCAGTCGGCTGCGATATATACAAGATCAATATCTTCCCGTTTACAGAGCTCCTCATATCCTTTTTCACCCGAATATACGGCAGCTTTAGGCAGAGAGGCCTCCTTTAAATACTTCTGGCATGCTTCAGCACGTTCCTGCTCATAGTCGCAAAGAGCTACAATCTGGGTACCCGGTATGTGTGTAAAGCGCTCTACGGCTCCAGGACCTCTCATTCCTAGTCCTACAAAACCAACACGAACGACTTCCATTTTCGGAACGGTCAGCCCCAATACACTTTTTTGTCCGGCAGGACGTTCTGGTGAATGAACCACAATTGTTCCTTTATTCCACTCCCACTGCGTACCTCTTGCCGAAGTATAAACTTCAGAAGTCGGCTTTACAGCACATGCGCCCAACAAAAGGCTCACACCTAAAATTAATACATTCAGTTTTTTCATGTTTTTCATTACATTAAAAGCCTGTCCGAACCGGCAGTTCCAACAGGCTTATTCAGATTATTTAATTTTTCCCAGTCTCACTAAGCAACAAACTTTCGTATTTTACCAAAGCCTGCTTGAATAAGGTAATCGCTTCCTCCATTGTTCCGTAAAACTCACCTCCCGAAGCATTCAGATGACCTCCACCATTGAAGAACTCCGAAGCCACCTTGTTGCAAGGAAACGTACCTACCGAACGAAGTGAAACCTTAATCATATTTTTTTCCGTATCTTCACGCAAAAAAGCCGAAAAACATATCCCCTTCATCTGCAAAGGAATATTGACGAATCCTTCTGTATCTCCTTTTACACAATGGAATTTACTTTGTTCTTCCTTAGTCAACCAGATCAGCGACGAGCGGAACTGCGGAAGCACCTGCATCTTGTCGTACAGGATATATCCCATCAAACGCAAACGGTCTTCGGAATAGGTATTGAAAACCTTGCGGTAGATTTCGTCTTTATCAATGCCTTTCGACAACAGTTCACTGATGATGAAATAGATTTCACGGTTATTCGAATTGTAAGTAAATCCTCCGGTATCGGTCATCATGCCGGTATAAATACATTCAGCTCCTTCACGCGTAATATCTTCAAAATTTCCCATACGGCAGATCAGGCGGAATATCAATTCGGAAGTAGACGATATTTCAGGATGAGAAATGGTAACCCGACAAAAATCTTCCGGATTTAAATGATGGTCAATCAAGACTTTCCGTCCGGGAGCTGCCGCAACCGGTTTAGCGACTTCATCTATACGCGACAAAGCATTAAAATCGAGGCAGCAGATCACATCAGCCTCAGCTATCAGTTGGTCGGCAAATTCTGCATACTTATCGTAATGAATGATATCTTTCGCTCCGGGCATCCAGCGAAGAAAATCAGGAAAAGCATTAGGAACAATCACATGCACATTCTTTTCCTGTGTTTCCAGAAAATGAAAAAGTCCCAGCGATGAGCCCAACGCATCGCCATCGGGAGAAACATGAGTTACGATTACTATCTTGTCGGCGCGTTCAAAATATTTGGCAACCTTATCGATATTGGCTTGAAGTATAACTTTCGTCAACATAAAAAATTTTCGAATTGATTTGAGAGGCAAAATTACAAATTAATTCTTAATCTACAGAAGAATAGCATAAGAACCTTTCTCCGAAATATCTATGTAATCCAGTCCGGCAGTTTCACATTCCTGTTTCAGTTTTTCCCGATATGCTTCACTTAAAGATGCATCGAGCACCACCCGACCGATATGAAATAATGGGATGACATCCTTCAGGGAGCCTTTGAATCCACGGCAGATGTATACATAATCGACAGATAACGGATACGCTGTCTGCCGGTTTTTCCAAGTGCCATTGTCCAAAAGAGCCACACAAAGATGCTCCACCTTGTAGATATGGGAGGAAGAAAATAACTCATTCACCTGCCGGTCGTGCTTAGTATATACTCCGGCTCGTGCCAGATATAAATAATCTTCCGTCTTTTTCATAGAAGTCATTACAAAGCTGACAAGCAGTACATTCAGACATATCAGAGAAACAATAAGTTCACGGGCACGACGGCTGACACAATATTGCCACAAAGCCAACAACAAGACCGCCAGCAGAATTGCTTGCCAGGCAGAAAGATAAACAGATGAAATCTGGGCTCCCGACCAATGCTGTATCTGTGCCATGCTCCCGTTCAATAACCGTACGGCAATCTCCACTCCCTGTGATACAAAAGCTACTATCCAGCAATTACATGCAGAAAGTACCAATGCCAGTAAAGTAATAGCCAAAATACAAATAGAAAGCGGAGCAACAACCAGGTTAGCCAACAGAAAATAAGCCGGAAACGCACCAAAATAATAAAGGACGAACGGTAAGGTTCCAAGTTGGGCAGCCATAGAAAGCGACAAAATATTCCAGACATACCCCGCAACTTTATTACGGAAGTGACATAAACCACTGAATAAAGGATAAAACAAAAGAATGGAAAAAACAGCAACAAAGGAAAGCTGGAAACTGATATCAAACAAATACATCGGCTGGTAAACCAACATCAGAAAGGCTGCCAGTGAAAGTGCGGAAAACCCAGAAAAACGTTCTTCTGAAACAACAGAAGCCAGTGTATAAACCGTAAACATGGTCACCGCTCTCACGACCGAAGCACTCAGGCCTGAAAGAAATGCAAATCCCCAAAGGAAAGAAACAAGGCAAACACCCATCGCCCATTTTCCACCTCGAATATGGCGCAGAGGATATAACAGCCAGGATAAAATCATCGTCAAAATACCGATATGAAGTCCGGAAAGAGCCAACACATGACTGGCTCCGGCTGCGCTGTAAGTAGCTTTCAATTCGCGAGTCAGTTCAGCCTTATCGCCCACCGTAAGAGCCGATACAACCGCAAGAATATCTCCTTTCAGCCCCCAGGAACGATAAGTCGCAACAATTTGTTCCCGAAACATCAAAGCATGCTGAGCCCATGTCGTTTCACCACACTGCGAAAGCCGGTGCCATCGTCCGGCAAATGCGACAGCAGTTCCACCAATGCCCTGTATTTCCAAATATCGTCCGTAATCAAAACCGGAAAAATCCACATCCGACACAGGCTTCCGCACTTGAGAGCAAAAACAAATACGGTCACCACATTGCAAGACCTGAGCGGAATCGGGTATCCAGTAAAGCATAATATTCCGGTTTACCGGCTTCCACTCATGCGAAAGCGTATCTTTCAGATGCTCTATATGAACCGTGGCTTGTATGGCCTTCCCTTTGTTATGAGGAATATCTGTTATCGTCCCCACATAAACAGAATCCGCAGAAGGCCATGAATAGTTCACCTTATTACAAGCCAGGATATATAAGATTCCTCCTAAAAGCATAAAACTGCACGAAGCAGATAAGCCAAAAGCAAAACGGCGGGAATAAGTACTTGTACGATAGAAAAACAGGCAGAAAAGAACGGAAATAACAAATAAGACAAGAAGCACAGGCAGATACTCTCTCACCGCCTGCCAACAATGAGATAAAAAAATTCCGGTTGCCAGTGCTACTGACAACCGGAAGGGAGGATAAAATGTGAAACGAGAACTCACAACTTAGTTACTTCAAATTCTTCAAACGGTGAATCATATCTTCCATGTCAGGAGCTTTAAATACAGCATTGCCCGCAACCAATACATCGGCACCGGCCTTAACCAGCTCCGCACCGGTTTCCAGATTCACGCCGCCATCTACCTCTATCAAGGCACCAGAGCCTGTACGGTCGATCATTTCGCGCAATTCACGTACTTTCGTCAATGTACGCGGAATAAATTTCTGCCCGCCAAAGCCAGGATTTACACTCATCAGCAAAACCATATCCACATCACCGATAATATCGGCGAGCATCGATACCGGTGTTGCCGGATTCAGTGTCACTCCCGCCTGCATGCCAGCGTCTTTTATCTGCTGCACGACACGGTGTAAGTGGGTACATGCTTCATAATGTACATTCATCATCATCGTATCCAGTTCTTTGACCTCACGAATAAATTTTTCTGGCTGTACAATCATCAGATGTACATCAAGTGGCTTTTCACTCAATTCGGCTACATATTTCAAAACCGGAAATCCAAAAGAGATATTCGGTACGAACACCCCGTCCATGATATCTATATGCAACCAGTCGGCTTCGCTATGATTTACCCGCTCAATATCGTCTTTCAAGTTTCCAAAATTGGCAGACAAAAGCGATGGAGATATTTTCAATTCATGCTTCATAACTTAGTAAATGCATTGTTCTGATAAGCAAAGATAAGCATTTTTATACAATTCCAACTATGATAAAGATAAAAACGAGTATTTTCATTTGATACTGAAGCGCAATCCAACCTGCAAATTAAAATTAAAGGGATGCTCTTTCCGGATTGTTTCCACCTCACTGCCATCGTCAAAATAATAGGCAATACCCGGTTCGGCATATAGCCCGATGTTCTTTGTAAAATTCACCTGAACACCTGCAGCAGCAGATACAGACCACTGCAAAGGATCTACATCCAACGAATTATGTTCCATGTTACGATTTGAAGTACCGTTTACATAAACCACATCTACTCCACCAGAAACACATTTTTCGACCATTCCTCCTGCCGAAACATAAAACGAAAGCCAACGGCTGTCCCATATCGAGCGGTGTACCTTCAGAGGAATACCTACATAATGTAGTTTCTGTTCTTCTTCCAAGTAAGAATTGGAACCAGAATGCAATTCAGATGAAAGCATCGTATAATATAAGCCCGACTCTACAGCCCATCCGTCGGTAATATGCCATTTTACCGAAGCTCCAACCGTAACTGGCATTTTATGATGTACATTAGTCGTAGTACTACGATCACGATTATTAAACAATACCTGGCTATAAGCTGTCTGATTATCATTTTCCGACACTGCTGCCATATTGATTGGGCTAGCGTAAAGCGAACGGCTATTCAGACGACTCATGCCTTCAAACGAACGGGATGAAGCATAAGGGGTATTCCCGGCAGAGATTCCGACTGACCATTTACGGCCTTTTTCTGTTTTCACGCCCATCAGCATTTCTTGATTCTGCTGTAACTGACGACGATCTGCTTTCAACGTACGGTAAGCACGCTCCTTGTCGGTCATATCTTCTTTCGTCGCGGCCGACTGCACATTTTCCTCTTTCTTATTCTCTTCCCCAGTACTTTCACGTTCATTCTCAGGCACTGTCTTTTCCAAATCATTCGTCATCATTTGCACCTCAGCTGGCTGACAGACTTTTTCTGCGACAGGAGTCACAACTGCCAATATCGGTCGAGAGGTTACAGAAGGATTTTTCTCCTCAGCCAGATTCGGAAGTATATCCGTAGACACATGCTGCTGTTCCAATCCTTCGGCCAAAGGTTGCTGATCGCGAACATAATCTGCCGTCGGAGAATTTACAAACCAGAACATCAGCGACGAGACAGCTACAACTGCTACAGCAGCGGCAGCAGCAACAAATCGTCGTGTCCTCCACATCGGAATGACGCGTGGCGCAGACAATTCTTCTTCCAGCTTCCCCCACAATTGTCCGGGAAGAGGTTCCGAATAATCCTCCAGCTTATTTCGAAGGTTTTCTACCCATTTATCATTCTCTTTCATCTTAATTCCCTTTTTCTATATTCATTAATCTTCTTTATCAATAAACTCTTGGCACGATAAAATTGCGAAGATGAAGTATGTTCTGTTATTCCGAGCAATGAGGCAATCTCTTTGTGACTTTTTTCTTCGAATACATACAAATTGAATACTGTACGATAACCGTCAGGTAGTTCGGAAATAAATTTCATCAAAACCGAGCGGGGAATATCATTCAAATCGCTGTCATCCGTGTCAGGAACATCCGGTATCTCTGTCATCAGGACCTCCTGTTGCAACTGTACATTCTTTTTTCTTAAATATCCCAATGCCTCATTCACCATCACTCGCGAAAGCCATGCCTTTAGAGAGCCTTCTCCCTGATAGGAGAATTGCTTAATAGACTGAAAAATACGAAGAAATCCATCGTGCAAGACATCTTCTGCCGTTTCACGGTCACCAATATAACGAAGACATATCGCCATCAGCCCCCCACCATAACGTTCATATAGGGTGCGGCGCGCCTGCATATCTCCCCGTTGACACTGCAACGACAATTCTTCCTCCGATATATCAGCTTTCATCTGCATTTTACTATGAAATGTAATGACGGCAAAAATACTGCACATTACGGAGAATAATTTTCACCTTAAAGTGTTTTTAACAATTACAAATGCAGTAAAGAGCAATTTTATACATTTTATAAACGAATTAAAATTAGAATAGCCAATTATGCAACGAAAAAAATATTTTCACCATCTTATTGGTATCTTATTTTGCTGTGCCACATTCTCGTCGTGTCTGGATGATAATGAACCAGAAACAGTATATCCTACTTTGGGAACTGTAAATGCTGACGGAAAAGATATTATAATAGAATCGGATTCATACGGCCCGCTGGTTCCCGTTAATCCGGGATTCATTACCTCTACCCAAACAGATTCTACCGGTCAAAGAATTATGGCCGTATTCCAATACGCTGGAGAAACAGCCGAGAAAACGTCAAACAGCACTTCTGTCGAACTGATTCGAGTAAATAAAGTACTTACTAAAAAAGCTAACGATTTGCGACAAGCAGGAACAGAAGATATATATGGCAATGCTCCAATCCAAATTACCGCCTCATCCATCAGCCAGAAGCATCTGAATATTCAGTATGAATATTACGGAAGCACTAACATCAGCCATCGGATCAGCCTTGTATTGAATGCAGACACCCGATTAGATGAAAATGGTCTGTTACAAGTAGAATTTCGGCACAACAACGAAGGTGACACGTATACCGAACGGCTTTGGGGAATTGTTTCCTATACACTTGAAAGTATTCCGGACTACAAGGAGTCCGAATGTAAGGGATTTAAAATTGTTTATAATAGTGGAGCAAACAAGCGTGCCGAATGGATCGTAAAGACTAATTCGCAAGGAACGCAAACTGAAGAAAATCCCTCACGTTTTATAGCATCTTGTTGTTTCTAAGTTTATATCTCTTATGCCATTCAGTAACAGTTTTCGTTCTCTTCCGGACTGTTCTGAATGGCATTTTCTATAATTACTTCACATACGCACCTTCCGCATGCCGATAGCCACGCAAGAAATCTTGTACATTCATACGTTTCTTGCCTGCCAGTTGCAAAGAAAGAATATTAACATATCCATCGGTAGATGCTATCTTAAAATAAGTCTTTCCGTCGGTAACGATACTTCCCGGACTCAATGAATGCTCACAGAACTGTTTCTCTGTTTCATAGATTTTCAGCATTACAGGAGCACTATTGTCCTGACACAATTCTGTCCACGCAGCAGGATAAGGAGAAAGACCACGCACAAAATCATATACCCGTTTCACTCCTTTCGTCCAGTCTATACGACATGTTTCCTTAAATATTTTCGGAGCCGGACGAAGCTCTTCCACCTTTGCCAGCTCTTCCTGTGGAGTCGTTTTCACATTTCCTTCCAGAATGGCATCAACCGTCTTCAGGACCAGATCACCTCCTAAATGCATTAAACGATCGTAAACCATTTCTACATTATCAGTATCTGCAATCGGAACACGTACCTGATCGATAATTTCACCCGTATCTATTTCATGCTTCAGGAAAAAGGTTGTGATACCGGTTTCCGTATCTCCATTAATCACTGCCCAGTTGATTGGAGCGGCTCCACGATATTGAGGCAATAAAGAAGCATGCAGATTAAACGTACCCAGACGAGGCATATTCCATACTATTTCCGGTAACATACGGAATGCTACCACAATCTGAAGATCGGCATGCAGCGAACGAAGCTCTGCTACAAAATCTTCATTCTTCAGTTTTTCCGGCTGAAGCACTTTCAATCCCTGCGATACGGCATACTGCTTTACCGGACTCGGCTGCAATACACTGCCATGACGCCCCATCGGCTTATCAGGCATCGTAATTACGCCAACTACATTATATCCTCCCTCCACCAGTCTTTTCAGACTTTCTACGGCAAACTCGGGAGTACCCATATATACGATTCTTAAATCTTTCTTATCCATATTTTTTTGCTTTTTATTCAGCCGAAATATCTACCAGAACCTGACGATAGGTATTCAGCATCTTCGATTTAGACACAAAGCCAATGTATTTATTATCTTCATCGACGACAGGCAAGTTCCAGGCTCCAGTCTTATCGAATTTCTTCATTACATCTTCCATTGAATCGGTATTGATGATTGGAGCGGTAGGAGGTTTCATGAAACTTTCTACCCGGAACCGGTGATACAACTCCTGTCGGAAGATGATGTTACGAATATCATCCAACACGACAAGACCTATTAATTTGTCATTTGCATCCACTACCGGGAAAAGGTTACGACTGGACTGTGAAATACGCTTTACCATTTCTCCCAGATCCATATCAGGACGGACCTTCAAGAAGTCTGTTTCCACAATGCTTTCCATGTTCATCAAGGTCAATACAGCCTTGTCCTTGTGGTGAGTGATTAATTCTCCTTTCTTGGCCAGACGCATGGAGTAAATACTGTGGGGTTCGAATACGATAATCGTAAGATATGCGCATACAGAAACAATCATCAATGGCAAAAAGAGGTCGTACCCTCCCGTCAGTTCCGCTATCAGGAAAATACCTGTCAATGGGGCATGCATGACTCCCGACATCAGACCAGCCATTCCCATCAGTGCAAAGTTCTTTTCAGGAATATAGGTGTTGCCAATATGAAACTCGTTACATACATAAGAGAAAACGAAACCGGCAATACATCCCAGGAACAGACTTGGTGCAAAAATACCACCACAACCACCTCCACCGTTTGTTGCACTCGATGCAAAAACCTTAAAGAGGATAATAAGTACCAGATATACTACCAGCAAATTGGCATGACCGTAAAAGAATGAATTGTTCATGACCGTATTCCAATCGGTAGCAGTTTCTCCATTCAGCAACAGACTGATTGTATCATAACCTTCACCATACAACGGAGGAAAGAGGAAAATCAGAATACTCAACATTGTCCCACCGATGACAAATTTTACATACGGATTAGAATACCGCCGGAAGATATCTTCTATCCAGTTCATGGAACGAGTAAAATACCAGGCCACTAGCCCGCAGAATATACCCAGTCCAATAGCATAAGGAATTCGAGCTAACGAAAAAGGATAATCCAGATGAAACTGAAACATGGCTTCTGTTCCCAGCAATAAATAGGAAACGGAAGCAGCCGTCACACTGGTTATCAGCAAGGGAAGCAATGAAGCCATTGTCAGGTCAATCATCAGTACTTCCAATGTAAAGACCAGACCGGCAATAGGAGCCTTGAAAATACCGGAAACAGCACCGGCCGCACCACATCCCACCAGCAGCATCAAAGTCTTGTGATCCATACGGAAAATACTTCCCAGATTTGATCCGATAGCAGAACCCGTCAATACGATAGGTGCTTCGGCACCGACAGAACCACCACATCCGATCGTAATGGCAGAGGCACAGACAGACGACCAGATATTATGCCGCTTGATACGGCTCTGTTTACGTGAAATGGCATACAGAATCTTGGTTACACCATGACTGATATCGTCACGCACTACCTTACGGATAAACAAGCTGGTTATAAAGATACCGGCTACCGGATAAACCAGATACAGCCAGTTGGCACCCATCGGATCGAAATTCTCCGTCAAGAACTCCTTTATATATTCTACCAGAAACTTCAGCACATAAGCTGCCAATGCAGTAAAAATACCTACGAGGAAACTCAAGATCAGAACAAACTGTTTATTTGTAATATGCTTTTCCCTCCACTGGATGAAACGCTGAAGCAAATCTATTTTATCTTGCGATGTTTTCATCAGACACGTATTTTTTATTCTCTTATGACTTTCACGACTCCCCCTTCACCCAGCTTGATAATACTGGAAGGTTTCGGATGTCCTGTTTCCTCACGACGAAAATCAACCACATAATCCACCGCATTCTTGATTTCTTCACTGATTTCACTGAATACTGCCGGAGCCGGCTGCCCGCTGATATTGGCCGACGTGGAAACAATCGCCTTACGGAAGCGGAAACAAAGTTCTTTAGAAAATGCCTCACTCGTCACACGTATGCCAACACTACCATCCTCAGCCAGTAGATTAGGAGCCAGATTGCGTGCGCCATCGTAAATAATAGTAAGAGGTTTGGTTGTCATTTCTATCAGATCCCAAGCTACAGGAGGTACATTGCGAACATAAAAGTCCACTTTCACCGGACTGTCAACCAGCACCAGCATCGCCTTGCTGTCGGCTCTTCGCTTAATCTCGTACACTCGTTTTACAGCTTCTTCGTTGGTTGCATCGCAGCCTATTCCCCACACTGTATCGGTGGGATAAAGTATAACGCCACCTTTCTGCATGACTTCACATGCCTTTTTAATTTCATCTTTCATCATAATGACTGTTCTCGCTAGTTTATTCAATGCAACACAAAAGTACAAATGATTTTATGATAGCCCAAAAAACTTTCATTAAATTTGCATGAAAGAGCGTTATATCGACATGAGTACCAACCGCAAAATCATACATATAGACATGGACGCTTTCTATGCCTCTATCGAACAGCGCGACAATCCCGGGCTGAAAGGAAAGCCCATAGCTGTAGGCCATGCCGAAAAGCGTGGTGTAGTGGCGACGGCAAGCTACGAAGCACGCAAATACGGAGTACGCTCTGCCATGTCGTCCGTCAAGGCACAGAAACTCTGCCCGCAACTGATTTTTGTACCAGGTAGAATGGAGGTATACAAGCAGGTATCAGCGCAAATCCACGACATCTTTCATGAATACACCGACATTATCGAACCGATATCGCTGGACGAAGCCTTCCTCGATGTTACGGAAAACAAAAAAGGAATTGAACTGGCTGTGGACATTGCACGTGAAATCAAGCAGCGTATCCGGGAGGAGCTACATCTGATCGCGTCAGCCGGAGTTTCGTACAACAAGTTTCTGGCCAAAATAGCATCCGACCTGCGCAAACCCGACGGATTATGTACCATACACCCCGACCAGGCCGAGGAATTTATTGCTGGACTGCCGATAGAGGCCTTCTGGGGCATCGGGCCGGTCACAGCCCAGAAGATGCACACATTAGGTATCTATAACGGGACAACACTACGCAACTGTTCCTTGGACATGCTGACAAGGCAATTCGGAAAGGCTGGAAAAATATATTATGATTTTGCACGAGGAATAGACCTACGCCCCGTAGAAGCAGTACGGATACGTAAGTCCATCGGATGCGAACACACATTGGAAAAAGACATCACACTGAAGTCGTCGGTGATTATCGAGCTTTATCACGTAGCCTGCGAATTGGCAGAACGATTAAAAGCAAAGAATTTCCGCGGCAGTACACTTACCCTGAAAGTAAAATTCTACGATTTCACACAAATTACACGCAGTATAAGCGTAAACCGCAATCTGTATCAACTGAAGGAAATTCTGCCTCTTGCCAAACATTTGCTAACAGAGGTCGATTATATGCATCGCCCTATACGCCTTTTGGGACTTTCAGTTTCAAATCCTAAAGAGGAATCTTCTGAAAAAGATCCGAAAAACATTACTAGATGGATACAACTCAGTCTGGATTTCAAAGATTAACAAAAACATTTTTCATTGGTTTTCTTTCATATAAAAACAAGTTGAAGCAAATCTCAGTCAGTCAAAGGCCCGTTAATCATATTTCATTTATCAGTTGAAAGGAGAAAGCCCTATTTTATGTTTAATCTTTCTTAATAGAAAGTCGTATATACGAAAGTTTTTTCGTATTTTTGTAGCCAAATTCGGTGTATAATAATGAGACAATTAAAGATTACCAAAAGTATCACTAACCGAGAGAGCGCTTCTCTTGACAAGTATTTGCAGGAAATCGGCCGTGAGGACCTGATTACCGTCGAAGAAGAAGTAGAACTCGCTCAGCGTATTCGTAAGGGAGACCGTGCTGCTTTAGAGAAACTAACACGTGCTAACCTGCGATTCGTAGTATCAGTAGCCAAACAGTACCAAAATCAGGGCTTGAGCCTTCCGGACTTGATCAACGAAGGAAACTTGGGTCTGATCAAGGCAGCAGAGAAGTTTGATGAAACTCGTGGTTTCAAATTTATCAGCTACGCTGTATGGTGGATCCGCCAGTCTATTCTTCAGGCTTTGGCAGAACAATCTCGAATCGTACGTTTGCCATTGAATCAGGTAGGTTCACTGAACAAAATCAGTAAGGCATTCTCTAAATTTGAACAGGAAAACGAACGACGCCCCTCTCCGGAAGAACTTGCCGATGAACTGGAGATTCCGGTAGATAAAATTTCGGATACACTGAAAGTTTCAGGACGCCACATCTCTGTAGATGCTCCTTTCGTAGAAGGCGAAGACAACAGTTTGCTGGATGTTCTTGTAAACGACGACTCCCCTATGGCGGATCGTTCCTTGGTTAATGAATCACTTTCGAGGGAAATCGACAGAGCACTTTCTACGCTAACCGAAAGAGAGAAGGATATTATCCAGATGTTTTTCGGTATTAACACGCAGGAAATGACGTTGGAAGAAATCGGCGACAAATTCGGGCTCACTCGTGAGCGCGTACGCCAGATTAAAGAAAAAGCCATCAGACGATTAAGACAAAATTCTCGTAGCAAGTTGCTCAAATCTTATTTAGGGTAATAAGATAAGGATCGTTTCCGAAAAAAAACAGGATGCAACAGTGGGCAGTATGCCACACTATTGCATCTTTTGTTTTTTCTGACCGATGCGTTTTTCTTTGTTAATTTTCTCTATTCCCTTTTCGTATATTAGCGTAATTGTCTATTTTTGTGACCAAAACGATTAAGACACATGAAACATTTTAAATTATTTTGTCTTTTGCTCGTTGCATCTATCGTTCTTCCCGCACTGGCAAAAGCACCGAAAGACAAGCATAAATATGGAGTCTATATAACAGGAGTTTCTGCTTCATTTTCCGACTCACTGGTGTATTTCACCGATATACAATACGTAGATAGTGCATCTGTCGATGAAAAAGGACTACTGGCAGGACGTGCAGAATACAGTATGCAACTGAAAGATTATCTGGAATCGAACAACAAGCTTAAAAATCGGACTTGCTTTGTTTATTACAACCTGAAGAAAAAGAACCTGCAAAAAGAAATAAACAAACTGAAACAGAAATACCAGAAAAATAAAAGCGTCGTGGTTCTCGACGTAAATCCTGAATTTACATTTAAGAAGGCCGAATTGTATTAATCTTAAGCATGAAGAAAGTCCTGCTATATATCGTTTCACTCCTGATTCTAGGTGCTTGCTCTGATGAAATTCCTGGATATCATCAGTCGCTACGTGCCAAACGGGTGATACTTGCTTATTTGGTTGCCAACAATAACCTCGACAATTACATTATGAAAAATGTACAGTGGATGTACCAAAGTCTTTCTACTGCACAAGATACCTGTACACTCGTGGTATATTATAAACCATATTCAAGCAACAAACATCTGGAAACAGCTGAAATTCTGGAATTTCAGACTGACGGATACGGAAAGATAAATGGTCAGGAAGTATTAACAGGTTCCTCACTGACTACAGAAAATGTAATAGCACAGGCAAAACACCATCAGGCACGGCTTGGCATTGCCACCGATCCCGATATTATGAAAGAGAATCTGCGTATGATGCAGGACATTGCTCCGGCAGAATCTTATGGACTAATTTTTGGCTCTCACGCCAGCGGCTGGCTTCCCTCTCCCACTGCAGCTCAATCACGTTCATTTGGCTGGGACGGCATACAAAGCAATACCATCGATATTCCGGAACTGGCAACAACCTTAGAGCAAAGTTTCCCCAGCGGAAATCTGGAATTTACGCTGTTCGATGCCTGTATGATGGGCACAGCAGAAGTTTTTTATGAACTGCGCAATGCAACTCACTACTGCGTAGCTTCTGTAATGGAAACTCCTGTAGCTGGTTTTCCTTATGACCGTTTCTTTATTAATTTATATGATAAATCCATTGATTATGCAAAGATTTGTAGTGAAACAATACAATTTAATAAGGAAAACAACTGGTGGGGTACGTATGCCGCAGTAGATTGTACGGCAATGGGAGAAGTAGCTCAAGCCATACAATCGGAACTCCTCAGCCATCAATCGGAACTCCCAACCTTAGATTATACACAAATCCAGCAATATGGTTACGGCCAATATCAATATTTTGCGTTCGATGTAGTCGATCTCATCTCACAACTGAACGGAGGTGTCGTTCCTACAAACGTACAGAACAGTATGGACAAGGCCGTTATTGCTAAAGATTGCCTGGATGGAGAAGAATATCCATTGATGACTCTGAGAATAGATCCGGAACGTTTCTGCGGTATGGGTATGTATTTCCCCGGCAGAAATATCAGTTATACGTGGGACAGATACTGTCAGTCTTCCATCGCATGGTATAACGCTGCCGGGTGGGATAAAATACAACCCTAATCGATTTATTTCTTCAGTACTTCAATCAATTGAGGCATCATCGAAGGCAGGGTATGTTCGCATTGTGCCGTAAAGAAATTGCCATCAATTTCATACGCAGCATCCGTAGCAATCCCTTTGCTTATAGCCGATTTTACCATTGGATGGAGGGCAAGTCGCTTGCCTTCTGTCACACCGGCTATTTCAAACATCAGTGCAGCCGCACAGTGTCCTGCCATCAGTTTACCTTTTTCTGCAAATTCCTTAATAACCTGCATCATAGCAACATAAGGAGCTTCTGAAGCATGCTCTCCAAAAACAGGAATCGCATCTCCACAAGAAAAGACCAGTGCATCGTACTCATCGGCACGCCCTTTCAAATGTTCTACAATATCATCTGTGCGAAGTGCGATACCTGAATTCGTACGAATATCAGTTGTTTCTGCCACCGCATAGACACGATACCCAATCTTATTTTCATAAAAACCTTCCAAATACTGAAACAATCCCATTCCGTTTACGGGATTTACGGCCAATACAGCTACACGTTTTGCCATAATTTTACCTTTTAAAGATTAAACGATAGTTATTATTAGTAACTTTATTACTTTTGTAATGCAAATGTATCCGACAAAAACGGGTTAAACAAGAAGGAACAAAAAGGTCAGTCGGTTACATCAAAGTAAGCAATATTGAAAAACAACTATTTACAAACTGTTAATATATGCAAAACTTTCACCATATCAACGTATGCCCTATCCGCGATATCATCAGTCGCATCAGCAGCAAATGGGCAATGCTGGTGCTTGTCACTCTTCACAGTAACGGAACCATGCGTTTCAATGATATACAGAAAAGCATTGGAGAAGTTTCACAACGCATGCTTACTGTCACGTTACGTTCACTGGAAGCCGACGGACTGATACATCGGAAAGTCTATCCGGAAGTTCCGCCCAGAGTGGAATATAAGCTAAGTGAACGAGGAGAAAGTCTGATGCCGTTACTCCAGTCTTTAATAGACTGGGCTCTTGAACATGCCGACGCAATAATGGAAGACAGAAATAGGGATAGATAGCATACGCATTGTTTACATTTATTTGGTATTTTTGAACTAATTTGATTACTTTTGTGCCAACATTTTTATTGGTCTAACAGACATATTTCATATTATACGCTGTAAGAAAGCTGGTATATGTTTTTTACAGCAATGATTACGCCTTTGTTAAACTTTATCTTATGAAACTACTGATAAAATATATAGTCATTATCATTGCCTTCAGCATAAGTCCTGAACTCCATGCTGGATTACTTAAAGGCATGTTCAATGTCAGACAAATAGGACATACAGAAGGACTTAGTAGTCAACGAGTATTTTCCATCGTAGAAGACAAACATAGTGTAATATGGATTGCTACCAAGAGTGGAATAGATCGTTACAACGGACAGAGTGTAAAAAACTATACCCTTCAAGGAAACTTTTATTATGGTGATATGGCAGGAAGACGTATACAACTGCTGTACAGCCAACAATATGGATTATGGGCCTACGACCATACGGGAAGAATATATCGGTACGTTGCAAAAACAGACAGTTTCGAACAAGATTTATATCTGGGTGAATGTATCAGCGGAGAAATCATCCTCAACAAACTATGTATGGATTCTCATGGGACATTATGGATTGGACTAAGCAAAGGACTTTACAGGAAAGATACCAATGGTAAGGTTTCACCGGTAATCTCAGGACAATACATAAACGACATTATCTGCTCAGGCGATTCCCTCTTTGCCGGCACGTCCACAGGAATACTGCAAGTATCGTGTACCCAGCCATTCCACTCACAACAATGGGTGAAGGACAAAAATATACAGACATTATACTATGACACTTCGCGCCAGCAACTCTGGATTGGAACATTCAACAGTGGATTGTGGATTATGGACCTGAAAACCTCGGCGTTGCATCAATTGGAAAAACAAAACTTCATTTTTCTCAACCCGATACGTGCCATCACTCCATACGACAGTCAGCGAATACTGATAGGAATCGATGGCGGAGGTGTATATGCCGTGAACCGACAGACAGAAAGAGCACAATTATTTATCAGTACGGAAGACAGCAGCGATATATTCTTACAAGGCAACGGAGTATATGCCGTTACCAAGGATCATCAGGGAAATATCTGGATCGGAAGTTATACCGGAGGAGTTTCTGTCGCCATTTTGTTACAATACCCGGTAACCATACTGACACATGAAAAAGGGAATCCGCAGTCACTGGCAAATAATAATATCAATGACATAGAGGAAAATATCAATGGAGATATCTGGTTCGGCACCGACGATGGTATCAGTATCCTGAAAGCCTCATCTACTCATACATGGAGCCATAAATTAAAGTCTGCCGTTGTCGTCACACTCTGTAAAGGGGAAAAAGGCACTATCTGGGTCGGCACCTATGGCGACGGACTGTATTTGCTCGATTCGTCGGGAGAGATTGTCCGGCATCTTACGCTGGGAAACGGAGAACTGACAACCAATTATATTTTCTCGGTTACAGAAGACCATGACGGGGATTTATGGATCGGTGGATTGGAAGGAGGTCTGCAAATGATAGCCAAATCAGGAAAGAGCCAGAAAACGTTCGATGACATCAACTGGATTCATTCCATCGAAGTCATCAGCTCCGACCAAATCGCAGTAGCTACCGTAAACGGATTTTGCATCATCAACAAAAAAACTGGAAAAGTTCAACGGTATGCAACCAGCAAAGACTTTAGCGAGCAAAATGCGAGTGCATACATTATTTCCATGCTCTTCAATAACGACGGTACCGTATGGCTTGGAACCGAAGGCGGTGGACTCAGCCTATATAACATGCACACCCACGAACTGAAGACATTCACAACAAACGAAGGCATGTTGTCGAATGACGTATACAGCCTGCAACGAGATTCAAAAGGCTGTATCTGGGCAAGTACCGGCAAAGGGCTTGCTATTGTCAAAGACTTTAAAGTATTGAATCTAAATTACATATACGACATTGATAAAGTATACAACAAATCAGCCTGTATCCGCCTTTCCGACGGGCGGTTTGCATACGGCAGTACCAGTGGAGCCGTTTTTATAACTCCCGATGCCATAACCATGGTCGACTACAAGGCCCCTCTTCGGTTCACAGACTTGAAAGTGGAATACCTCAATCCACAAGAGTCCAAACAGCTACATCCCCATATCTACCAGATGTTATTAGACAACGATGTAAAACTCGACTATCAGCATAACTCTTTCACCGTTACATTCGAGTCTATAAACTATCGGTTCCAGCACGATATAGCTTACCAGTACATTCTCGACGGCTATGAGAAATCATGGAGTCATGTATCACCCAACGGCTCCGTACGATATACCAATGTCGCACCGGGCAGTTATTTACTCAAGGTACGCAGTCTGAGAAAAAGCAACGGAGAGATTATTTCCGAACAAAGCCTTCCTATCAAGATAGCAGAACCCTGGTGGAACTCCTGGCTTGCATGGATATGCTATATCTGTGTCATTGGAAGTATATTCTACTTTATCCTACGATACAAAAGCAACCAGATACAGAAAAAATACGATGAAGATAAAATAAAGTTCTTCATCGATACGGCACACGACATCAGAACACCGGTCACCCTGATCATGGCACCGCTTGAGGATTTGAGCAAGGAAGAAAAACTTCCTCAACAGGCGCATTACCTGCTCGACATGGCGCGGAACAATACCCGTAAGCTGTATTCTCTTATCACCCAATTGCTTGAATTTGAAAAAGTAGACGCACATAAAAAGCCGATTGCCCTGAAACCAGTCAATATCAGTGACCTGCTGACGGAAGAGTGTGCCAGCTTCCAGTCGTATTGCGACAAAAAACAACTACATCTGAACTTGTCGCTGCCCGATAAGGAAATATATGCTCTGGCCGATCTGCATTTAATGGAAATGTTACTCGACAATCTGTTATCCAACGCATGCAAATATACACTGCCGCAAGGTACTGTCAGCTTAAAGCTGTCATGTGTCAAGCAAAAAGTTACGATTGAGGTAAAGGATACCGGCATCGGAATCCCAGCCAAAGACCAAAAGCTGTTATTCAATAGTGTATACCGTGCCGACAATGCCCGGAAATCACAAGAAGCAGGAACCGGATTCGGACTTCTTCAAGTGCAGCGTATTGTCAAAATGCTACACGGGAGAATTACCTACGAATCAGAGTTGAACAAAGGAAGTGTCTTTTATGTCACCTTACAAAAGGCCGAGGCTGCACCCCAACGACCTGAAGCTGCCAGCAACACTCCCCTCGTATCCCGAGAATTGAATGTCGATGATATAAATATGATTCCTCATTCTTCTAATGCAAACGAAGGAGGCGAAACAGACGAGCGGACAGACGCACTTAATACCCTGCTGATTGTAGAAGACCACGAAGAACTTCGCTACTATCTGCGTAAAACCTTCGAACACGACTACCGCGTCATTGATGTTCCCAACGGGAAGGAGGGCCTCGAATATCTGTCGAAAGAGTATCCCGACCTGATTTTATCGGATGTCATGATGCCCGGCATACAAGGAGATGAATTGTGTAAACTGGTGAAAGAAAATCCCGAAACAGCCGGCATTCCCTTTGTGCTCCTTACTGCAAAAACCAACCACGATGCAGTGGTAGAGGGATTGAAAAAAGGAGCCGATGATTATATTCCAAAACCGTTCAGTACAGAAATTCTAAAGCTGAAGGTTCAGGGACTCATCGACAACAGGAACAGGCAGCGAGATTATATCATGAGGCAAGTACTTAAAGAAGTAGGAAACCCGCCAGCCAAAGACCATGAATATCCTGATCAGCATATCGCACAGACGGAAAGCAATGCTCAAGCGGAAGAGGCCCAGCCTGTTTTGTCGGAGAACGATCATGCATTTGTACTACATGCAACCCAGCTTGTCATCGAGAACATCAGCAATGCTGACTTCAACATCAACAGCCTGTGTCAGGAAATGGCCATGAGTCGTACACTCTTTTACAGCCGACTGAAATCACTGACGGGAAAAGCTCCTCAAGAGTTTATCCGCATCATACGCCTTCAAAAAGCTGCCGAACTGCTGAAGCAAGGTAGAAATGTAACAGAAGTTGCGACCGATACAGGATTCGTCAACGTCAAATATTTCAGTATGCTGTTTAAAAAGCAGTTTGGCATCCAGCCAAGCAAATACGAACAAGACCATACGGACTGATTGATCCAAGCATAAAATCAACCTTGAGATTTATTCCCTATCAATGTCGGTAAGCCTGAAAACTTACCGGCATTTTTTATATGCTCGTCATCTTCAACAAGATAAATCCGTCCTTATTATAGTCAGAAAACAATCACCGACAGGCATAAATCTATCAGATATCCCATAATTGTCAGCAATCAAACCTTATATGTCAGCTATCTGACCATCCTTTTCACATACAATTCACATTTTTGCAACAGCCAAAAGGAAGGGCAATAGCCTCTCCGGCAGAATACGTTTATTAACCCTATAATCATCTGTAATATGAAAAAGGCAAAAATTCTATTGTTATTGTTAATGTGTTCCATGTATCAGTCCTGCTCATCCAACGAAGGCAATCTGGAACCTCAAAAAGAACCTCAGGAGAACTTTTTATTCAAAGACGAATTTGAAACATTCGATGAAAGCGTATGGACCAAAGAAAGTCATGAAGCTGGCTGGGTAAACCAGGAATTACAGATTTACGATGCAGCTCATGTATCAGTCGGAACCGATGAAGGAAGATCTGTGCTGATTCTGACAGCCGAACGCAAAGGTGATAAAATCTACTCCGGACGAGTAAACAGTCAGGGAAAAAAGAGTTTTCAATATGGCAAGATAGAAGCAAGCATCAAGCTTCCCAAAACCGCAAATGGATTATGGCCGGCTTTCTGGATGATGGGTGACAATGACATGCCATGGCCTCAATGTGGAGAAATTGACATCATGGAAATGGGCCAACAGAACGGAATCACTGCCGGTACGACAGAAACCTACCTGAATACCGCCATCCATTACGGTACGGACTATGAAAGCGGACACCGTCAGGAATACCATGCCGACAATGTAGCTCAAAGTCTACAAGACGGCAACTACCATTCTTACTTGCTGGAATGGGATGAAAATACATTAACCGTAAGTATTGACAACGTAAAATTCCACACATTCGACATCAGCAAAATCAGCGGACGTTACGAATATTTCCATCATGACTTCTATCTCCTGTTCAACCTCGCTGTAGGAGGAAGTTTTACAGGCATTACCAACATAGATGACATTACAGCTTTGAAAGACGGAGAAAAAGTCAATATGTACATTGACTGGATAAAAGTGTATTAACCCTAATAATATAAACTATGAGAACAAAAAATTGTAAGTACACATTATTATGCGGAACACTCTCACTTTGTTTTATAGGTGGAGTTCCACCCATGCAGGCGATTGCCCAAACTACCCATTCGGCTGTTGAGCAACAAACCACTGCCGTAACAGGCGTTGTATCAGATGCAACGGGTCCTGTCATCGGAGCATCAGTTATTGAAAAAGGAAATACGACCAATGGTACCATCACCGACTTAGACGGTAAATTTACTTTGAACGTCCGTCCGGGAGCCACTCTTGTCATCAGCTATATAGGATATAAAACCGTAGAAATAGCAGCCAGCAAGAAGCCCCTGAAAATTGTCATGTCGGAAGACAGTAAAGTACTGAAGGAGGTTGTCGTAACAGCATTGGGTATCAAGCGTGAACGTAAGGCACTGGGATACGGCGTAGACGAAGTAAAAGGTGAATCACTGACCAAGGCCAAGGAAACCAACGTTATCAACTCCATGGCAGGTCGTGTACCGGGACTGGTTGTCAGCCAGACAGCCGGAGGTCCTTCCGGATCTACCCGAGTTATCTTACGTGGTAGTACAGAAATGACAGGAAACAACCAGCCGTTGTACGTCATCGATGGAGTGCCCCTCGACAATACCAACTACGGTAGCGCCGGAACTTCCGGAGGCTTCGACCTGGGTGACGGTATTTCCAGCATCAACCCCGATGATATTGAAAACATGTCCGTACTGAAAGGTCCTGCCGCTTCAGCTCTTTACGGTAGCCGTGCCAGCCACGGAGTCATCCTCATCACGACCAAGAAGGCAAACGGTAAAGAAAAGTTCAGCGTAGAATACAACGGTACCCTGACTTTCGATACCCAGCTGGCTAAATGGAACGACATACAGCAGGTATATGGTATGGGTAGCAACGGAACATACAGCATCGATGCCATCTCGAATACGAACAAGAGCTGGGGACCGAAAGCCGACGGCAGCAACATGCTGAAATACTTCGACGGCGTAGAACGCCCCTACCTGATTATTCCAGACAATACATCTGCCTTTTTCCATACAGGTCTTACCGCTACAAATACGGCTATCATCAGCGCCAACAGCGGTCATACCGGTGTACGTTTCACTTATACCGACATGAGAAACAAGGATATTGTCCCTCAGTCGAACATGAGCCGTGATATTTTCAATCTGCGTACCAATACCAGTCTTGGAAAAGTCGACGTAGACTTCAGTGCCAACTATACTCGTGAGGCTGTAAAGAACCGTCCGGCACTGGGCGACAGCAAGTCGAATATCGGAAAGAACCTGATGACACTGGCCACTACCTACAATCAGGAATGGCTGAAGACCTATCAGGATGAAAACGGAGAGTACTCTAACTGGAACGGTATGGACCCGTACAACGTGAATCCATACTGGGATGTTTACAAAAACTCCAACAATTCGAAGAAAGACCAGTTCCGTTTCAACGGTAAAGCTATCTGGAACATCAACAAGCACCTGAAACTGCAAGGTACCATCGGTGCCGAATTGAACTACTTCATTTTCGAAGATTTCAAGGCACCTACAACTCCTGGATACGAAGCCGGTTACTTGCAGAACAGTAACTTCCGTAACCGTATGTACAACTTCGAACTGCTGGCTCTTTACAACAATACATGGGGAGATTTCGATTTCAACGCGACCTTGGGTGGAAACATTTATAAGGTAAACAACCAGACTACAATCACTACCGCACAGGATATGCAGATTCGCGACGTAGTAGCTCTGATGAGTTTCAACGAAACCAGTCTGGAGCAAAACAGCTACCGCAAGCAAATCAACTCACTTTACGGAGCCGTGAATGTAGGATGGAAACATTTGGTTTACCTCGATGCTACCCTGCGTGGTGACCAGTCGTCTACACTGCCTATCGGAAACAATGTATATATCTATCCTTCTTTCTCCGGTAGCTTTGTATTCTCCGAACTGCTGAAGAGCAACCTGATGCCTTACGGAAAGTTCCGTCTGTCATGGGCACAGGTAGGTAGTGACACCGATCCGTATCAGTTAGGACTGGTTTATACCAAATCCAAATTTACTTATCCGGGTTACACTATCGGCTATATCAACAATTCAACCATGCCGAACAAGAACCTGAAACCGACAAAGACGAACTCTTTCGAACTCGGTCTGGAAATGAAGTTCTTGAACAACCGCATCGGACTCGACTTCACATATTACACCCAGAACAGTAAGAACCAGATTATGGGTATGGCAAGTTCATGGACAACCGGTTATAATTACCGCCTCATCAACGCCGGTGAAATTGAGAACAAAGGTATTGAAATTGCCCTTAACACCCGTCCGGTACAACTCAAGGATTTCTCTTGGGACTTGAACCTGAACTTCTCAAAGAACAGCAACAAGGTTAAGAAGCTGGTAGACGACATGGATATGTTCGAACTTGAAAAAGCTGCATGGCTGGATGTACAAGTTGCAGCTAAGGTGGGTGAAAACTTCGGTTCTATCGTAGGTCCGGACTTCAAGCGCAATGAAAACGGCGATATCCTGATCGACCCGCAGACCGGACTTCCTCAGTACGACAAGAGCAACCACGTTCTGGGTAATGCTTCATGGGACTGGACTGGTGGTGTCGGAACAACTCTTACCTACAAGAATCTGTCACTGTCTGCCCTCTTCGATATCAAAGTAGGTGCCGATCTTTACTCTATGTCAGCCCGTGCTTCTTACGAATCGGGAAAGAGCAAAGAAACACTTGCCGGACGTGAAGAATGGTATCGTTCTGAAGAACAGCGTCAGGCTGCCGGAATTGCCAAAGGCTCTCCCGACTGGACTCCGACCGGTGGTTTCATCGCTCCGGGTGTAATCGACAATGGCGACGGAACTTATCGCCCAAACGACATCTACATCAATCCGGAAGACTACTGGATGAGTGTCTGCCGAAACGCTCCTTCCATGTTTATCTACGATAACTCCTACATCAAGTGCCGTGAAATCACTTTAAGCTACAGAGTACCTCAGTCATGGTTGAAGAATGTAGTAAAAGGACTCACTGTTTCGTTCGTAGCACGTAACCCGTTCATCGTATGGAAGAACATTCCTAACATTGACCCGGATTCGAACTACAACAACACTACCGGTATGGGATTGGAATACGGTTCACTGCCGTCACGCAGAAGTTACGGTTTCAATGTCAATCTCAAATTCTAACAATATTCATCGTTCAATATATTAAAGTAGATATACAATGAAAAACTATAAATCATACCTTACCTTGATATTGACGGCATTCACCCTGCTCTTCACCGCATGTAGCGATGAATACATGGAAAGTATGAATACAGATCCGTCGAAAGCCGCAACCATCGATCCGAATGCACAGCTCACCACAGCTCAGTTGCAGACTTACGGCGACTTGAGTATGGTGGAAATCTACAGAAACTACCTGTACGCCTTCAACCAGCAGCTGATGGGATGCTGGAATACAACCAACTACGGAGGAAGACATACCGTCGACAACAATGAGATGGGACGTGTGTGGACCACATTCTATACCACAGCCATCAAAAACCTGACCGACGCACAGTATCGTACCAACGACAATGCCGACAAAGCAAACATCAACGCTGCCGTACGTATCTACAGAGTATACCTGATGTCCCTCATCACAGATATTCACGGGGACATACCTTACAGCGAAGCCGGAAAAGGATTCTTGGAAGAAAAATTCAATCCTCGCTACGACACACAGGAAGAAATCTACAACGACTTCTTTACCGAACTGAAAACCGCATGCAATAATCTGGATGCCAGCAAGGACAAAATCACAGGAGACGTTATCTACAACGGCGATGTAAACAAATGGAAAAAACTTGCCAACTCATTGAGATTGAGATTTGCCATGCGTATCTCCAACGTAGCTCCTCAAAAAGCTCAGCAAGAATTTGAAGCTGCCTTGCAAGATGAAGGAGGTATCTTCCAGAGCAGCGACGACGACGCACTGATTCAGTACATGGAAAAATCATTCAGTTTCGGACAAGAAACTTATACCGACTACCGTGGTAACGCTTTGTCACAGTTATTATTCGGTAATGACCCGGCAAATAACCCGAGCTACCTCTGCTCTACCTTCTTCAACCAGTTGTATAATACTGGCGACCCTCGTACATTCATGATCGGACGCTGCTACTACGACGGACTGATGAGCTCGACCAGCCCCGATAACCGTATTGACCTGACGAATGAAATGCTTGAAAAAGGTATCGATTTCCATCCGTGCGATCCGGGAGCATATTCTTGGGAACCTTGGCCGACAGGATACGACAGCGACATTCTGAAAGAACTGGCAGAAACCAATCCTTCTGTAACCGTGAGCGTATCTCGTGAAACCGAACCTAAAATGGCAAACAATTTCCTGAAAAGTACCAATCCCGGTGTCGTTATAACCTACGCAGAAGTTAAATTCCTGCTGGCTGAAGCAGCCCTGAAGGGATGGAACGCCGGAAGTGAATCGGTAGAAGATTTATACAAAGAAGGTGTACGTGCGGCCATGGATTTTCTGACAGACAATTACGGATGCGACCAGGTATCGGACGAAGCTTTCAACGAATATATCAGTAACAACGGAATAGGTTATACCAACGAACAGAAGAAAGAGGCCATCAATACTCAGGCATGGATTCTTCACTTCACCAATCCGGCCGAATGTTGGGCAAACATACGTCGTTCCGGTTATCCGAAGCTGAAATCACCGGCAGAATACGGATTTGGACAATACCTCACCGGAGGTACAGAAATTCCGGTACGTCTTTGCTATCCGGTGCTGGAATCTTCTTATAACAAAGCAAGTTACGAAGAAGCATTAAGTCGCATGGGAGGAACAGACAACTGGTATACTCCGGTATGGTGGGACAAAGATGCAACAAAATAACAACCATTTTTAAATTCGAATCAATATGAAAAAGATATATTCCATACTATTGATAATGCTTGCCTTGAGTTTTGGACTCATTGCCTGCACGGAAGAAACTCCCTTTTCTACAGCAACAGAAAATGATGATCCCCGTATTCTCGACCCGTTGTTTCCCGACCGCGTAAACGGCGAACTGCCAGTTGTTTCAAACATCAGTCGCGATGCCAATTTCTCGATGACCCTTACCGTTACTCCAGCCGATTATACAACCGTTACATGGTTCATCGACGGAGAAGAAATACAGACCGGAAAGGAAATAGACCTCGCATTGAAAGCAGGAACTTATCACCTGAAAGTGACTGCTACAACCAACATCGGTAAATCGACCTACCGTGAAGGACTTATTCAGGTAAATCCCTTGGCAGACGACCCCTGGGCTACGGAAGTTGCCTTTGAACGCATCATTGCCGCAGGAGAAAAAGCACAGCTTTATGGCGACAATCTCAATAAAGTAAAGAGCATCGTCATTGGCGGAAAAACAGCAACCGATGTCGCTTATACCGACAACGGAGCCAACAGCTACATTGAATACACTGTACCGGCAGACCTGACAGACGGAACGTATCGAATCATCCTTGTAGACGATGGAGGCAATGAATACGGAGGTAACAAAGTAACCGTTACACACGATGCACTTATCACAGCCGGCTCGGAACGCATCACAGCAAACAGTGAATGGGTGATGACAGGTATCAACCTCAACCAGATCGCATCGTTCACTTTCGCCGGACAGACCATAACCAGCTTTACCCGACAGTCGGCTACCGAAATAGCCTTTACCTGTCCTTCTCTGGAAGATGGAGAATACGCACTTACCGGAAAGACCACTTCGGGCAAAGAAGTAATGTTCTATACAAGCGAAGGAAACATCGCAGAACAGACTGTAGTTGTATCTTCGGAAAGAGTTTTGTGGGAAGGTCATCACTACGTATCATGGGATTTGCCTGATGATAATCCGAACAAGACTTTCAACCTGATTGGAAAAGATGTATTTGCCACTCTCAAGGCAGGAGCTGTATTGAACATCCATTACTCCGTAAATCCGGCAGACGTATACCATCAGTTACGTACCGCAACCGGCTGGTGGAATGACCTGCCAGGCACCTCTGTCATCGAATTCCAGGAAGACGGAGTAAAACAAGTACAACTCACACAGGAAGTGCTGGATAAGATTCAGACAGAAGATGGTTTCTTATGCATCGGACACGGATATTATGTAGATAGAATTAGCGTACAATAATACACTTAATAACATTATGATACACAAAAAAATTGCCTTAAATTTATTTTCCATAGCAATAGCTGCCTGTTCCATACAGGCAGCTCCCCCAGTAGCAATCGCTAAAGATGCCAAACTGGAGCAACAAGTAGAAACGACTCTCTCGAAGATGACGCTGGAAGAGAAGATCGGACAGATGACCGAACTTTCCATTGATGTGCTGGGAAGTTTCGTCGACGGAGAGTTCAAGCTAGATGAAGCCAAACTTCACCAAGCCATAGCCGAATACAAGGTCGGTTCATTCCTGAATGCACCGGGCCCAATTGCACAAGACAGAGCCAAATGGCAGGAAATCATAGGCGCTATCCAGTCTATGTCGATGAAAGAAATAGGTATTCCCTGCATTTACGGTCTGGACCAGAACCACGGAACGACTTATACGCTGGACGGAACACTCTTCCCGCAGAACATCAACCTGGGAGCTTCTTTCAACCCCGATCTGGCATACGAAGCAGCCCGCGTAACAGCATACGAAACTCGTGCCAGCGACTGTCCGTGGACATACTCTCCTACCGTCGACATGGCACGCGATCCACGCTGGTCGCGCGTGTGGGAAAACTACGGTGAAGACTGTCTGGTAAACGCTATTATGGGAAGTACAGCCGTTCGTGGATTTCAGGGAGATGATCCCAACCATATTCCAGCCGACCGTATCGCTACCTCGGTAAAACATTACATGGGTTACAGCATGCCACGCACCGGAAAAGACCGTACCCCTGCCTATATCTCTGTATCAGAGTTGCGCGAAAAATGCTTTGCTCCTTTCAAGGAATGCGTGGAAGCAGGAGCACTGACCATCATGGTCAACAGTGGTTCCATCAACGGTGTCCCCGTTCACTCCAACCACGAGCTGCTGACGAAATGGTTGAAAGAAGACCTCGGATGGGACGGAATGCTGATCACCGACTGGGCCGACATCAACAATCTGTATACCCGTGAACGTATTGCCGCCACCAAAAAAGAAGCAATCCAGATAGCTATCAATGCGGGTATCGATATGGCCATGGAGCCCTATGACCTGAACTTCTGTACCCTGCTGAAAGAACTGGTAGAAGAAAATAAGGTGCCGATGAGTCGTATAGACGATGCCGTACGTCGTGTCCTCCGGCTGAAGTATCGTCTGGGACTCTTCGAGCACCCCAATACCCAACCCAAGGAATATCCTTTGTTTGGCAGCAAGGAGCATGCCGAACTGGCTCTCCGTGCAGCCGAAGAATCGGAAATTCTGTTGAAGAACCAGAACAACATTCTGCCATTAGCCAAGGGCAAGAAACTGCTGGTAACCGGCCCGAACGCCAACTCCATGCGTTGCCTGAACGGTGGCTGGAGCTATTCATGGCAAGGACATCTGGCAGACAGATTTGCCGGAAAGTACAATACCATTTACGAAGCCCTGTGCAACAAGTTCGGTGCCGAAAACATCACCCTTGAACAAGGTGTAACTTACAAGCCGGAAGGTGCTTATACCGAAGAAAACGAACCGGAAATTGAAAAAGCCGTAGCTGCTGCAAAGAACGTTGACATCATCATCGCCTGCATCGGTGAAAACTCGTATTGCGAAACACCGGGTAATCTTTCCGACCTGACCATCTCTCCCAGCCAGCGTGAACTCGTTAAGGCACTGGCTGCTACCGGTAAACCGATTGTCCTGATATTGAACGAAGGCAGACCTCGCCTGATAAACGATCTGGAACCTCTTGCCAGCGGAATCATCAACATACTGCTGCCGGGGAACTATGGAGCAGATGCTCTGGCAAATATTCTGGCAGGTGATGCCAATCCAAGTGCCAAGATGCCTTACACCTACCCGCGTCATCAGGCAGCACTTACAACCTACGATTACCGGGTAAGCGAAGAAATGGATAAGATGGAAGGAGCCTACGATTACGATGCGGTTATTTCCGTACAGTGGCCGTTTGGTTACGGATTAAGCTACACTACATTCGAATATAGTAACCTGCGTGTAAACCACACTTCATTCACAGTTACCGACGAGCTTCAGTTCTCAGTAGATGTAACCAACACCGGAAACCGTGTGGGAAAAGAAACAGTCATGCTGTTCAGCAGCGATCTGGTAGCCTCGCTTGTACCCGAAAACCGCAGACTGCGTGCCTTCCAGAAAATAGAATTAAAGCCGGGTGAAACCAAGACTGTTACCTTGACCATCAAAGCCAGCGACCTCGCGTTCGTTGGAGCCGACGGTAAATGGATTCTCGAACAAGGTGATTTCCGTATGCAAAGCGGTAATCAGACACTGAACATTACGTGCAGCCAGACACACAAATGGGATTCACCTAACAAATAAATTTACCACTCAACTTCTAAAAAATCAGTTTTTTATCCCCATTTCTGCAAAGTGAATTTTGCAGGAATGGGGATTTTTTGTGAATGCTACTACTTCCTGCTCGCTAATTCGGCAGAGATCATTTCTGCCTTCACTAACTCCCTCCAATTTTTTGTACAAAACATTTTAGAATTTGTACAAATTTTCCAAAAACGTCGAGAGAAATTTTCAGGAACAAGCGCAAAAGCCGTTCCATACAAAATCAATCATGCTTTTTTGCCCTTCACGCCCTTCACCATCCCCGCTCAGATATAGAAAACCGATAGCTTGAAATACTGCAAAAGCCCGCAAATCAGACCGTGTGAAAGGTGTGAAGGGCAAAACAAGGTACAAATAATACTTAATTATTAATAAATATTGCTCCTATAGCAGCAATAAGCCCGAACAATCCTATAATTTTCATAGTTTTGTAATTTATTACAACCTCAAACTAAACGTTATTTATGTTACTAAACAGACCCCTACTACACGCTTTAGCAGGAGCCTTGTTGTGCGTCCCTATTTATGCATCGGCTGGAAATGCAAGCCACTGCAACGCATCAACGGAAGCTAAAGTTTTTCCGTGGAAGAAGAAAAAGAACAAAGAAAAGACCGAAAAAACAAGTAAAACCGACTTTGAGAAAATCGCATCCGAAGGCAACCTGATTTCCCGCGGTATGTTTAATGTGTATGCTCAAGACGACAAGTACTATTTCGAAATTCCAGCTTCATTGCTTCAGCGCGACATGCTGGTGGTGAACAAACTGCAAAGGGTACCTTTCGAACTGAATGATGCCGGTGTGAATCGTGGTACAAACTACGAAACCCAGATGATACGTTTTGAATGGAACAAGCCGGCGAAAAAGATTATGGTACGCCAGAGCCGCCCGCTGCCGGAATCGCCCGAACACGATGCCATTACCCGTTCGGTGCGCGATAACTTCATCTCCCCGCTCATTGCCGACTTCAAGGTGGAGGCTTGCAATGCAGATTCGACATCAGTACTGATTCAGATAAATGATATTTACGACGGCTCGGAAACCAGTATCAACAATGTTTTTGATAACATCAATTTAGGAACTTCGGCGGTAAAAGACCTGTCGCGTATCCTGTCTATCAAGGCTTTCCCAAACAATATCGTGGCCACGTCCGAACTGACTACGAAAGTGCGTGAGGGAATGTCGTCGGTGAATGTTACCGTAGAGGTCAGTTCATCGCTTGTGCTGCTGCCGGAAAAGCCGATGATGGGCCGTCTGGACGACCCAAAAGTGGGTTATTTCACCAAGGATTTGCTCTATTTCAGCGATTCCCAGCAGAAAACGGAAGAGAAAAAATACATTACACGCTGGCGACTGGAGCCGAAACCGGAAGACCGTGAGGCATATCTGCGTGGAGAACTCGTGGAACCGGAAAAGCCGATTGTATTCTATATCGAGAACTCTACTCCCTACCGCTGGCGAAAGTATATCAAGCAGGGAATAGAAGACTGGCAGGTAGCATTCGAACGTGCCGGATTCAAGCATGCAATCCTTGCGAAGGAACTGCCCGACAGTGTGGCAGCAAATGCCGACGACATCAATTATTCGGTAGTCACGTACGCGGCTTCGTCGAAAGCCAATGCGATGGGGCCGTCCATCCTTGACCCGCGTTCGGGAGAGATACTGGAAGCGGACATCATGTGGTGGCACAATGTCATCTCGATGGTGCAGGAATGGATCACCGTTCAGACAGGTGCCATCGACCCGAAAGCACGAGGAACGAAGCTACCCGACGATATGATGGGAGATGCCATCCGTTTTGTGGCCTGCCACGAAGTAGGACATTCGCTGGGATTGCGCCACAACATGATGGGCTCGTGGACTTTCCCGACAGATTCACTCCGTTCGAAAAGCTTTACAGACCGGATGAACTCTACAGCCTCATCTATCATGGACTATGCCCGTTACAACTACGTGGCACAGCCCGGCGACGGGGTTACGGCTGTTTCGCCGCACATTGGCCCGTACGATCTGTTTGCCATCGAATATGGCTACCGCTGGTATGGTCTGCCTACTCCGGAAGCGGAAAAAGATGTGTTATACGATTTCCTGAACAGGCACAACGGGCGACTGTATAAATACAGCGAGGCGCAAGACCCGCGCTCAGCAGTCGATCCGAGAGCTCAGAACGAAGATTTAGGGGATGATCCGGTACGCTCTTCGGAACTGGGTATTGCCAACCTGAAGCGTATCGTGCCCGAAATCATCAAATGGACGACTACGGGAGAAAAGGGACAGTCGTACGAAGAGGCTTCTCGCCTGTACTATGCCGTAATTACTCAATGGAACAATTACTTGTATCATGTGATGGCGAATATCGGAGGTATCTACATCGAAAATACAACCGTGGGCGACGGAGTAAAGACATACACGTATGTAGAGAAGGAAAAGCAGGCTGCTTCACTCGATTTTCTGCTGAAAGAGGTACTTTGCTACCCGCGCTGGTTGTTCGATACGGAGATTTCCGACTATACGTTCCTGCTGCGCAAAAATCCGACCGGGGTTATAGAGTACGCTCCGAGTCAAATTCTGAAGAATACACAGGGATACATTTTCTGGGACCTGCTCTCGAACGAGCGCCTGATGCGTATGCTGGAAAACGAACTGAAGAACGGCAAAAAGGCATTTACCGTAGTGGAAATGATGGACAAGATGCATAACTCCATCTTTGCAACGACCATCAAGGGAGGTACGCCCGACGTAATGGAGCGTAACTTGCAGAAGGGTTTTCTCGATGCGCTGATTACGGCTGCGGCCGAAAGTGAAGGAGTGAAAATCAACAAGCAACTGACTGCTACCAGCGGCAATCCGTATCTGTTCCATCACACGCCGTGGTGCAGTCACGATGAGTTCTGTACCGAACAGGCTGAGCGCATGGGAGCCAGACGCGAACTGAGCTTCTACGGCGGACAGGTAAACCGTATATCGGACGCGATTTCGGTAAAACGAGGGGAATTGCTGCGTATCAAAAGGCTGCTGGAAGCAAGACGTAACACGTCCGATACCGCAGCACGCTATCATTACGACGACATGATCCTGCGTATCAATACGGCACTGGGACTGAACGACTAAGCTCGTTCTTCCTGTGCCGACATACAAAAACAACAACTAAACTATTTTTATACAAAATCAATAACAATCTTTTTTTCAATGAAGAAATCCTTATTATTGACTTTGCTGCTCGCCGTGTGCACTTGTGCCACATGGGCAGCCGACAGGGTAATTACCGGTAACGTAATTGCCGATGACGACAAACAGCCACTGATTGGTGTGTCTGTGTATGTTTCTGCCGATGACTTGAAGAAAGCCGGAAGCAGTCTGATGTCTTTGGGCGTCGTTACCGACATCGACGGTAATTTCTCCATTTCTGTTCCTTCCGGTGTAAAGAAACTGCAATGCAGCTACATCGGATACACTACCCTACAGATAGAACTGAAACCGGGACAAACGCATTACAACATTGCCTTGCAGCCTTCATCGACCATGTTGAACGACGTGGTGGTAACCGGTTACCAGACCGTAGAGCGCCGCAAACTGACGGCTGCCGTTGCAAAAATTGATATTTCGGAAG